>JAEUKV010000151.1 GCA_016794165.1 Rhodospirillaceae bacterium | reverse complement strand
TCGGCGGCGGGCGACGCAGCACTCAGGACGGCACTCCTGCGCAACGAGCGCACAGTACTTGCCATGGGGCTGCGCCTTGATGGCGACGCATCGGAACTGTCAGGCGATGATATCGGCGACCTGGCTCTTCCAGCCTATGCCCGGCCAGCAGTAGGGTCGCTGGTGCCGCAGCAGGCCACCGGACTCCTCAAGCCGATCGCGGAATTCGCCACGGCGGCGAAAATGGGTCACGTCATGCTGCAGCCGGACAGCGGGGGAACACCGCGAGCGCATTTCCCGATCATTGCGGTCGGCGATGCCATGTTGCCCTCATTTCCGCTCCTGGTCGCCGTGGCGCAGCGCGGCCAGTCCATCAAGTCGATCCTGCTCTCGCTCTCCGGCAGCTTGCAGATTCCCGGCAGCGATGGGACGGCGCAACAACCGATCGAGCTGGGCCCGCGCCTTGATATCCCGCTCAACTATCTCGGTCCTGCCGGTACGATCACCAGCTATCCGTTGACGGATCTGTTGGCTGGGCGCATTCCGGCCGACGTGCTGCGCGACAAGGCCGTCCTGATTGGCGCCACGGCGGCAACCTTTCGCGATGCGTTTGTTACGCCCTTTGATCCACAGCTGCCCGGGGTCGAAATTCTAGCCACCGCGACCGCTAACCTTCTCGCTGACGACTATCTCCGTCGCACGAGCGAGCAACTCCCGCTGGAAGGCCTGCTGATCGTCACGCTCGCGGCGATTGCCTGGGGCCTCGGGCAAGCGCCCGGCCCGCGTCTCGGACTGGCGCTCAACCTGGCCCTGCTGGCGGGCTGGCTGGTGCTTTCACAGGTGATGCTGGCCTGGTCCTCGCGCTGGCTGGCCGTCGCCGGCCCGAGTATGGGCATTGCCTTGGGCGCCGCCATCGCCGTGGCTGGGCGCATGGTCCAGGAGCGTCTCTTGCGCAGCGAGGTCGAGCGGCAGCGCGGCAATCTTGCGCGCTATGTGCCGCCGAGCCTGGCCGATGCCCTGGCGATGGCGGAGAAACCGGCCTTCGACGAACGCGAGCAGATGGCCGCGATCCTGTTCATCGACCTCAAGGGTTTCACCACGGCGAGCGAGATCCGGTCGCCCTCCGAAACGGCGCATTTCCTGAAAGCCTTTCACGCCCAAATCGAAGATGTCGTCGTTGCGCATCGCGGCGTCATTGCCCAGTTCCTGGGCGATGGAGCGCTGATCCTCTGGGGCCTGCCGCAGCCGCAGCCGGACGATCCCGCCCTGGCTCTTGCCTGTGCCCGCAACATGCTGCGCCGGCTGTCGGCCTGGCAACCGAACATCGTGGCGCGAATCGGCCTGCACTACGGTCCGGTAGCCATGGCGCAACTGGGCGGTCATAATCAGTTTCAATTGGCGGCGGCGGGCGATACCGTCAATGTCGCCAGTCGCTTGGAAAGCATGGCCAAGGAAGCCGGGGTGGTGTTCGCTGTCTCCGATGCCCTGGTTGATGCGGTCAGGGCGCTGAAGCGCGAGGATTTGTTGGTGGGACTAGTCGCCCAGCCGGCGCGATCGGTGCGCGGTCGTGATCAGGTGCTGGGCTTCTGGTCGGCGCAAGGCGTAACCGACATCCTGTAGCAATCCGCGCTCCGAGCAGGTCGGGTCGCGGCAAAGATTGTGGTGGAGGCGGTGTTGCGGAATCAATTGCCAGGGGCGGCATGACCACCCAGAAACATTGGTCGTGGCGTCGCCTGTGGCCGGTCGGCCTGATCGTCCTCGGGGCCGCGCTGGCAATCATGCTCGATCTTGGCCGCTTTCTCAATCTCGACAGCTTGCGGCTCTACCATGGTGCCCTGCGCGAGTTTGTGGCCGCCCACTATCTGCTCGCAATGCTCTGCTTCGTCGCGATCTATGCCGTTGTCGTTGCCCTATCCCTCCCGGGTGGAGTCCCTTTGACACTGTCCGGTGGCTACCTGTTCGGCGCGATTGTCGGTACTGGCCTGGTCGTGGCGGGCGCGACCCTGGGGGCCGTCACCCTGTTCCTGGCGGCGCGGTCGTCGCTCGCGGTGCCGCTCCGCGCTCGAGCAGGGCCATGGCTGGGGCGATTGGAGGCCGGCTTTCGCCAGGACGCCTGGAGCTACATGCTGATCCTGCGGCTCGTCCCGCTGTTTCCCTTCTTCGTGGTCAATCTGGTGCCGGCGTTTCTGGGCGTGTCGCTGCACTGTTACGCCGTCACGACTTTCTTCGGCATCATCCCAGGCACCTTTGTCTACGCCCTGGTCGGCAGCGGGTTGGGGGACGTCCTTGCCGCCGGAGATGAAATTTCGCTGGATTCCATCCTGTCGCCAGCCATCATCGTGGGCCTGATCGGTCTTGCCTTGCTGGCCGCCCTGCCCATAGTGGTGAGGCAGATCAAGAAAGCGCGGAACAGAAAGCATGAATGACAGCGGAGGCGCAGAAGATCCGGCGATGGAGACCCTGCACGCCGATATCTGTGTGATCGGCGCCGGGTCGGGTGGGCTGACGGTTGCCGCGGGCGCCGCGCAACTCGGCGCCAGGGTGGTGCTGATCGAATCCGGCAAGATGGGCGGCGATTGCCTCAATCATGGCTGTGTTCCCTCGAAATCGCTGCTGGCCGCCGCCCACGTCGCCGGCCTGCCGCGCCGGGCGGCCCGGTTCGGCATCACGCTGAGAGCCGCGGAGGTCGACCGCGTCGCTCTCGCGGCACATATTCAGGATGTCATCGCCGGCATCGCGCCGCATGACTCGGTCGAGCGATTTGAGGGTCTCGGCGTCACGGTTGTACTTGGCAGGGCCACTTTCGTGGACACGGACGCGGTCGTGGTGGGAGGGCGTCGCATTACCGCCAAGCGCTTCGTCATTGCCACCGGGTCAAGACCCGTGGTGCCGCCGATCACCGGTCTCGATCAGGTTCCTTACCACACCAATGAAACGATCTTCGCCGAGACAGCGCCTATTGCACATTTGATCGTCATCGGCGGCGGGCCGATCGGCGTTGAACTGGCGCAGGCGCAGGCGCGGCTCGGTGCCAGGGTCACGCTGGTCGAGATGGCACGTCTGATGCCCAAGGACGATCCCGAACTGGTGGCACCCCTGCGCGCGGCCCTGGCGGCGGATGGCGTCGTGTTGCGGGAGGGAACCGGCGTTGTCAGCGTGGCACGCGCCGACCACAATGGCGGCATTGAAGTCCATCTCGCCGGTAGCGAAGGCACCACCGAGACAGTGACGGGGAGTCATCTTCTGCTCGCGGTCGGCCGCAGGCCGGTGACCGATCAGCTGGATCTCGACAAGGCCGGGGTCCGGCGCAACGGCGCGGCAATCGAGGTCGATCGCCGCCTGCGAACCAGCAACCGGAAGATTTTTGCGATCGGCGACTGTACCGGGGGACCCGCCTTCACCCACGTTGCCGGTTATCACGGCGGTATCGTGCTGCGGAACATCCTTTTCCGCCTGCCGGCCAGGGTAAACCCGGACCTCATCCCCTGGGTTACCTACAGCGATCCGGAGGTCGCGAATGTGGGGCTCACTGAAGTCGCGGCAAGGGCGCGATTCAAGGATGTGCGCGTCGAGAAACTGGATTTCTCCGCCAACGATCGGGCGCGCGCCGAACGGCGCACGGAGGGCCTCATCAAGGTCGTCTTGCGTGCCAACGGCACCATTCTGGGCGTGGGTATCGTCGGCCCTCAGGCCGGCGAGTTGCTGGCGCCGTGGTGTCTTGCCCTGGCGCGCGGTCTCAAGCTCTCTGCCATGGCCGGACTGTTGTTGCCCTATCCGACACTCTCCGAAATATCGAAGCGCGTTGCCGGCAACCATTATGCGCCGCGGCTCTTCAGCCCCGGCGTGCGCGGCCTGGTGCGCCTGCTGCTGCGACTGGCATGAGCGCGGAGGAGATCAAGCTGCCGAGTTTCGGTCGCGGCCTTTCAGCGCGCGTCCTGCTGCTGACGATTCTCTTCGTCCTGGTCAGCGAAGTCCTGATCTATGCGCCGTCGATCGCACGGTTTCGGGTCACCTGGCTGGAAGAGAAGCTCAACATGGCGCATCTGGCCATCCTGACGCTGGAGGCCACGCCGGACTATATGATCGACCCGGAGCTTGAGGTGCGATTGCTGTCCCATGTCGGCGCCCGCCTGATCGCCCTGCGCAGCGCCGACGGCAAGAATCTGATGCTGCGGGGAACCACGCCGCCGCTGCTGGTTCACGAGACGATCGACCTCTCGGATCGCGGTTTCATCCAGATGGTGGAGGACGGTGTCGATACCCTGCGACAGAACCGCAACCGGGTCCTGCGGATCAAGGGATATTCGCCGCGCTCCGCCGATGTGGTCGTGGAGATGGTGATCAACGAATGGCCACTGCGGCAGGCGATGATTGCCTATTCCTGGCGAATCCTTGGCCAGTCCGTGGTGATATCCCTTATCACCGCGGCGCTGGTGTTCGGCGCCCTGCAATGGCTGATCATCCGGCCGATGCGTCGTCTCACTCGGGGCATGGTGGCGGTGCGCAGGGATCCGGAGGCAGTGACGACGACCTTCGGTGCCAGCAAGCGCGGCGATGAAATCGGCCTGGCCGAGCGTGAGTTTGCCGAAATGCAGGCGAAGGTCCGCCGGGCATTGCGGCAGAAGGCTCGGCTGGCGGCTCTGGGCACGGCGGTTTCCAAGATCAACCACGATCTTCGCGGCATCCTTGCGACAGCCCGCCTTATCACGGACCGGCTGGCTGAAAGCGACAATCCGGAGGTCAAGAAGGCGGCGCCGGCCTTGCTCCGGTCGCTGGACCGCGCCGTGGACCTCTGCTCCGACACACTCAACTTCACGCGCGAGGGGCCACCCAAGCCGGAACTGGCGCCGGTGCCGTTGCGGGAACTTATGGAGGAGGTAGGCGACAGTCTCGCCAATCTCCTGAGTGAAGGCAAGGACTGGTCAATTTCGGTCGAGCCCGAGTTGCGCGTGATGGCAGACCGCGGCCAGCTGTTCCGGGTGCTGCGCAATCTCGGTGAGAATGCCCTGCAGGCCGGTGCCGGCAGGGTCGTGCTCGGTGCCGCGCGCCGCGACGGCCGGGTCGAGATTCGGATCGTCGATGACGGTCCTGGCCTTCCACCCAAGGCGATCGAGCATCTCTTCGTGCCGTTCAAGGGATCCGCGCGCGCCGGCGGCACTGGACTCGGCCTTGCGATCGCGCGCGAACTACTGCGCGGCCAGGGTGGCGATCTGCGCCTGGCTGGCAGCGATGCCGGCGGTACGACTTTCGCCCTCGAACTGCCCCAGGCGGACTGAGTTCGCTGGCTGCTATTCGATCGCGAAGGTCAGCGCCTTGAGATAGGCGCTTTCCGGCAGGCTGGGATGGACCGGATGGTCCGGCGCCGCACCGGTATGATAGAGCAGCCGTGCGATTCGGCCGGTTTCCTGAATGCCACGGCTCGCCTGGCGCATCAGTTCGTCTGCCGGCATGTTGTGGGAGCAGGAACAGATCATCAGGATGCCGTTGGGCGCCACGCAATTGGCCGCGAGGCGCGCCAGCTTGCGGTAGGCGCGGGCGCCTTGGTGGAAGTCCTTCCGTGACTTGACGAAGGCCGGCGGGTCGGCAACGACGATGTCGAAGCGTTTGCCGGCCTGCGCCAACTCCGACAATCCCTCGAAGGCCTCGGCCTGCTGTGTCTTGAAGCGATCGGCAACGCCGTTCAGGTCCGCTGCTTGTCGCGCGAGGTCAAGTGCCGGCGCGCTGCGGTCGAGCGCCAGGGCCTGGGTTGCCCCAGCTCGCAGGGCCTGTATGGAGAAGCCGCCCATATAGCAGTAGGCATCGAGGATCGTGGTGCCCTGGGCAAGCCGGGCGATGAGAGCGCGGTTGTCGCGTTGGTCGAAGAACCAGCCGGTCTTTTGCCCGGCGCGGACATCGCTCAGGAACCTGGCGCCGTTCTCTTCCACCGGCACCGTGTCCTCGAGTTCGCCCTTGGCCAGGCGGCTGACGGGCGTAAGTCCCTCGAGTTCGCGCGCCGGCCCATCGCCGCGGACCAGGATGACGCGCGGCGAGAGCAGATCGTCGATCGCGGCGGTGAGGTGCTCGATCTCCGCGTCCATGCCGGCGCTCTGGACGTCCACGACGATCACGTCGCCAAAGCGGTCGATCACGCAGCCGGGCAGCCCATCAGCCTCGGCATGCGCCAGGCGGTAATACGGCACGCCGACCAGCCGGTCGCGCAGGGCGAGGGCGCGCTCGAGGCGCCCTCGCCAGAACGCCGTATCGATCGAAGTGGCGGAATCGCGGGTAATGATGCGGCCGCTGATCAGGGATTTTGGATTGAAGAAGGCAAGACCGAGGGGTCGGCCATCGGCATGGCGCAGGGTGACGATACTACCCGGCGCGATCGTCTTCAGTTCCGCCCCGGCCTGCAATTCATTGGAATAGACCCAGGGGTGGCCCCCCAGGACACGTCGCTCCTCGCCCGATTTCAAATGGATCGTGGCCCGCTTGCTCATAACAATATTCCTGCTGAATCAAATAGATAAAATGGGATCAGTCGGCCAGGGCAACACCCTCGCGGCGTGGATCACTGGCACCCAGCAGGGTCTCGCCCTGCCGGATGATCACATTAGCACCGCTCTCGAGATCCTGCACCTTGATGGCATGGCCGCGTGCGGCGAGCTCGTCGGCGAGGCTTTCAAGCCCGGCATCCGCCTCGACCAGGGTGGGGCCGTTGCGATTGAGGGTGTGCGGTGAGGCGATCGCGGCATAGGGATCGCGCTGCCAGTCGATCAGGCCGATCAGTGTCTGAACCACATAGCCGATGATGTTCGGGCCCCCCGGTGACCCAACCGCTGCCAGAAACTCGCCGGAATCACGATCCAGTACCAGCGTGGGCGCCATGGACGAGCGGGGTCGCTTGCCGGGTTCAACCCGATTGGCCGTGGCGCGGCCGCGACTTGCCGGGACGAAGGAAAAATCCGTCAGCTGGTTGTTGAGCAGAAAACCGTCGACCATGACATGGCTGCCGAAGGGACCCTCGACCGAGCTGGTGAAGCTGACCGCATTGCCGGCGGCATCGACGATGGACATGTGGCTGGTCGACGGGATTTCGGGCAGCAACGCCGTGGCCGGGGGCAGGGTGCCGATTTCGGCGGAATCCAGGGGGCGGCCCGGTTCGGCTTCCTCCATGGCCTTGTCCGGATCGATGATGGCGGCACGGGCCGCGAGATAGCCCGCATCCAGCAGCCGCTCGACCGGGACCACAGCGAAGGCGGGATCGGCGACGTAACGCTCCCGATCGGCAAAGGCGAGGCGGCTGGCTTCTGCGATCAGATGCCGGGCGTCGACACCGTCCGGCGCCATGCCCGCAAGATCGAAGCGGCGCAGCATGCCGAGGATCTGCAGCACGGCAAGGCCGCCGGAAGTGGGCGGTCCCATGCTGCAGACTTTGGTCGTACGATAGTCGAGACAGAGGGCAGCGCGCCTCTGGGCGCGATAGGCGGCGAAGTCGGCCAGGGTCAAATCGCCGCTGCGGGGCGTGGCTGTGGCCACCGCATCGACGATGTTGCGGGCGGGCGAACCCAGATAGAAGGCATCGGCGCCACCATCGGCGATGAGGCGCAGGGTTCGCGCGAGCGCCGGATTGGTGCGCCGCGCGCCCGCCGCAAGGGGGGCTCCGTCGGCGGAGAAAAAGTACCGGCGGGTGCTGGGCTGCTCTGCCAGGAGCGCATCGCCGGCGATGCGGCCGGCGAGGCGGGGCGAAACGGTGAAGCCCTCTTCGGCAAGAGCGATGGCCGGCTGGAACAGATCGCGCCAGGGCAGGTTGCCATGCGCACTGTGCGCCAGTTCCAGCATCCGCAGGACGCCCGGGACGCCCACCGACAAGCCGCCCGGCATCACCTCGGAGAAGGGCAAGGGCTGGCCGTCAGAGCCCAGAAAGCGATCTGGTCCGGCGCTGGCGGGGGCCGTCTCGCGGCCGTCATAGCTGTCGATGGCGCCGCTCGCGGCATTGAAATGAAGCAGGAAACCGCCACCGCCGATGCCGGAAGATTGCGGCTCGACCAAGGTCAGCACCATCTGCATGGCGATGGCCGCATCGACGGCGCTGCCGCCCTGGCGCAGGATCGATCGCCCGGCCTCGGCCGCTGCCGGGTGTGCCACGGCGACCATCTGCCGGCTGCCGGTCACGACAGGTGACGGCGGCGTCGGTGTTGCTGGCGGGGCCGGCGGCGTGGCGCAGGAAGCCAGCGCCAGCACGAGGAAAATGGCGGCGGCCTGCCTGCCGCTCGCCCGCCAGTTCGCGGACAGTCGGATCAAGAAGAGGTACCGCGCAGTCTTTCGGAGCGACGGCGCAGCAGTTCGACGGTGACCAGCATCAGTGCCGCGGTAATCACCAGCATGGTGGCAGCGGCGGCAATGGTTGGACTCAACTGCTCGCGAATGCCGCTGAACATCTGGCGCGGCAAGGTGCGCTGGTCCGGGCTGGCGATGAACAGCACGACCACCACCTCATCGAACGAGGTGATGAACGCGAACAGGGCACCGGAAATCATGCCGGGCAGGATCAGCGGAAAGGTGACCTTGTGGAACACGGTCAGGGGCGAGGCGCCGAGGCTGGCACCGGCCCGGATCAGCGACTGGTCGAAGCCGATGAGGGTCGCCGTCACGGTAATGACCACGAACGGCGTCGCAAGGGCGGTATGCGCCAGAATAATACCGAAATAGGTGTTGTTGAGGCCGAGATTGGCAAAGAAGAAATACATGCCAACCGCGGTGATCACCACCGGCACGATCATCGGCGAGATCAGGAAGGCCATGACCAGGGCGCGCTGCGGGAAGTTCGCCCGCGACAGGCCGAGGGCCGCCAGCGTGCCGAAAACCATCGACAGGGCGGTGGCGCAAAGTGCAATGAAGAAGCTGGATTTCAGCGCGTCCAGCCAGCGTGCGTCCGTGAAGAAATCCTCATACCAACGCAGCGAGAGACCTGGCATCGGATAGGTGAAGTACGGCTCAACATTGAAGCTGAGCGGCATGATCGCGATGATCGGCGTGATCAGGAACAGGAGGACCATGGCGCAAAGCAGAATCAGCGTCAGGCGCCAGAGGCGCTCGAGCGGCGAAGCATATGGAGGCAAACCCATCATGTTCGTTATCCCAGCTTCATCTTGTCGATGCCGACCAGGCGATTGTAGACGGCGTAGAGCACCAGCGTCGCCAGCAGAAGGATGCCGCCCAAGGCGGACGCCTGGCCCCAGTTGAGCTCGCGATTGGTATAGAGTGCCACGAAATAGCTGATCATCTGGTCCGTCGGGCCACCGACCAGAGCCGGCGTGATGTAGTAGCCGAGGCAGAGGATGAAGGTGAGCAGGCAGCCCGCCGCGATCCCCGGCATGGTCTGCGGGAAATAGATCGTCCAGAAGGCATGAAAGGGACCCGAGCCGAGCGAGCGCGCGGCGCGGACATAGTTGGGCGAAATCGTCTTCATGACGCTGTAGATGGGCAGCAGCGTGAAGGGCAGCTGGATATGCGTCATGGCGACGATGGTGCCGAAGCGGCTGAAGATGAGCTGCAGGCGCTCATCGGTGAGGCCGGTCCAAAGCAGCAGGTCGTTGATCGGCCCCTCCGTCTGCAGGACCACCACCCAGGCCGTTGTCCGGACCAGGAGCGAGGTCCAGAAGGGCAGGAGAACGAAGATCATCAGCAGATTGCTGTGCCGCACCGGCAGCGTGGCGAGGATATAGGCGAGCGGAAAACCGAGCAGCAGCGTGGCCACGGTCACCATGGTGCTGATGCCCAGCGTGCGGATAAAGACATCCACGAACAGCCGTTGGTCGGGCGAAACCTGGACGATCGCGCCGTCGACGCCGCGCTGCAGGTCGAGGGATTTCAGCAGGTAGAAACTGGTGATCTTCTCGCCGGCACGCTGGATCACCTGCCAGGTCTCCACCTTGCCCCAGAGGTCGTCGAGTTCCAGGAACTGTTCCTTGTAGGGGCCGGCCGTCATCTTCTCGGCAGCGCGCCCGGCCTGCAGCAGTTTGCTGCGCGCACCGGAGATTTCGTAATTCAGGCGCTTGCCGACAAGACCAGTGTTCCTGCTGGCCTGCGCAGTCTTGAGGTCCTCGACCAGTGCCGCGAAAACCGCCTCGTCCGGCAGTGTCGTCGCGTCCCAGTCTGACAGCGCGGCCATCGTTAGCGGCAGGTTTTCCGCGACCTCGGGATTGTCCACCGAACGCGTCATCAGGATGATGATGGGCACGACGAAAGTGATCAGAATGAAGATGAAGAGCGGCGCGACCAATCCGATGGCGCGCAGACGCTGGACCCGCTCGGCACGTCGCAGCCGTGCCTTCAGCGAGCCTTGAAGCAGTGGTGAGGTCGTGACACTCATCTGGCTGGTAACCGCCGCCTGGTTCCGGTCTTGTCAAAAAGAAGTCCACCGGCGGGAAGGAGTCTTCCCGCCGGTGGTTGTCGCAACGTCAATTACTGAGCGAGCCAGGTATTGAGGCGGCCGCGCAGCTCTTCCATGTTGTCACCCCAGAATTCGGCGCTGAACGGATAGGCCAGGGCCAAATTGTCCGGGTGGGTGGGCAGGGTCTTGGCCAGTTCCGGTTCCACCAGGGCGACCGCGTCGATATGGGTCGGACCGTAGGGGATCATCGGCGCCAGGTCCTTCTGCACTTCGGGAGTGCTGGCATAGGCCAGGAAGTCATAGGCCTGATCCAGGTTCGGCGTGCCCTTGGCAATGGCCCACATGTCGAGATCGGGAGCCTGGGCGTCCCAGACGATCTTGAGCGGCGCGCCTTCCTTGATGGCATTCGCGATACGGCCGTTCCAGGCCGTGCTCATGACGACTTCGCCATCGGCCAGGAGCTGCGGCGGCTGCGCACCGGCTTCCCACCAGACCACCTGCGACTTGATGGTGTCCAGCTTGGCAAAGGCACGGTCGACGCCTTCGGGCGTGCCGAGGACCTCATAGACCTTGTCTTTCTCGACGCCGTCGGCGATCAGGGCCCATTCCAGATTGTTCATCGGGTTCTTCTGCATGCCGCGCTTGCCCGGGAATTTCTCGAGATCGAAGAAGTCCGCGATCGTCGTCGGGCCTTCGGCGAACTTGGTGGTATTGTAGGCGAAGACGGTGGCATAGACGTCACTGCCGATCGCGCATTCCAGCGCGGCGCCGGGCAGGATCTTGGCCTTGTCGACGATGCGCGAGTAGTCGAGAACTTCGAGGACGCCCTCGTCGCAACCTTGCAAGGCGGTCGGAGTGTCGACGCTGATCACGTCCCAGCTCACCGTGCCGCTTTCGACCATGGCGCGGATCTTGGCGACTTCGCCGGTGTATTCTTCTTCCTTCACCGCGACGCCGGTCTTGGCCGCATAGGGCTCGAAGATGGTCTTGCGCTGGCTCTCCTGATAGGCACCGCCCCAGGAGACCACCGTGATGCCATCGGCGGCATAGGCGACGGAAGCAAACACGCCGGCCGCCACGACGGCGGCGACGAGGCCCTTGGTCATAAGATGTTGTTTCATGTTCTGGTAACCTCCCTGCACGGTTCAGCCGACACTCAGGTCGACTGGAAACCATGGATCATACCGCTCGCCTTCCCGGGATCCCGGCCGGAGCGGTGTGAAGCCCGGGCCCGGTAGCCAATAAACCAACAACAATTCCATAGTGGCCGCAGCCGCCATGGAGGGTCCAAACACATCTGCGTCAGAAGGCGTCGAGGGCCCGGCAATCTTCCGGTTTCCAGCCGACGCGGACCGTCTGGCCCGGAGTCAGGCTGGGGACGCCCTCAGCATTCGGTACCTTGATGATAAAGTTGCTATTGCCGAGGACCGAGACGCGGCAACGCGTGTGATCGCCAAGATAAATCAGTTCCTGCACCTCGGCATCGAACTGGTTGGCATAAATTCCACCCTCGGGATTGATGCGGACCCGCTCCGGGCGCAGGGAAAGGGTGGTTTGGCTGCCAATGTCCTTGACGCTGATCGGTGTCGCCTTGACTTCACCCTTGGCGGTTTCACCCTGCGAGCCGATCTCGACCGCGCAAGCGCCGCCGTTGAGCGCGGTGATTCGGCCGCTCAGGCGGTTGTTCTCGCCGATGAACTGGGCAACGAACGAGTTCTCCGGGCGTTCATAGAGATCGCTCGGCTTGGCCAGCTGCTGGATGACGCCGTCATTGAACACGGCCACCCGGTCCGACATGGTGAGCGCTTCGGACTGGTCATGGGTGACATAGACGATGGTGACGCCAAGCCGCTCGTGAATATGCTTGATCTCGATCTGCATGTGCTCGCGCAGCTGCTTGTCGAGGGCGCCGAGCGGTTCGTCCATCAGGACCAGCTTGGGATCGAAAACCAGGGCGCGGGCGAGGGCCACGCGCTGCTGTTGGCCACCGGATAGCTGAGCCGGGCGTCGCTTGCGCATTTCCGGCATCTGTACCATCTCAAGGGCGCGTTCGACCTTGCTGGTGACTTCGCTGCGGGAGATCTTGCGCACCTGCAATGGAAAGGCGAGGTTCTCCTCGACCGTCATGTGCGGGAACAGGGCATAGTTCTGGAATACCATGCCGATATTGCGTTTGTGGGGCGCCACGTTGTTGATGGCGACACCGTCCATCTCAATGCGGCCGTGGGTGGGCACTTCGAACCCGGCCAGCATCATGAGCGTCGTCGTCTTTCCCGAGCCCGACGGGCCGAGGAGGGTCAGAAATTCCCCATGCTGAATCGTCAGGTTGAGATTCTTAACGACGAGAGTCTCGCCGTCATAGGTCTTCTGTACTTCTGAAAAAGTGACAAACGGCTCGTTGCTCGTTCCCATCGTCCCTAAACTCAGCCCCCGTTGAGTGGCCCTGACAGGTCACGTCATGCCCGTGTTTTTGTGTGCGCCGCGTGTTACGGCACCAGCGGCTTTCTTGCCGCCACTCGCGTTTAAAGCACGTTCGCTTGACGAGTCAAATGTAAAACAGCGGCGAAGGTGACTCCCCCGCCCACGGCACCGGCAATTGCGTATTGACTTGCAATCCTAGGCTGCAATCGGGAGATGGAGCTCGCGCCAGACGTCGCACAGGGCCAGGACCAGCTGTCGCAGCAGCACATCATCATGATAGGGCGTCGGCGTGAGGCGGAGGCGCTCAGTGCCGCGTGGCACGGTCGGAAAGTTGATCGGTTGGACATATATCGCGTGTCGGTCGAGCAAATGCTGCGCCGCAATCCGGCAGGCATCCGGATTGCCGACCATCACCGGCACGATGTGGCTGACGCTTGGCATGACCGGCAGGCCGGCCCGGGCCAGCGCGTGCTTCAGCTTTGCTGCCTGCGCCTGGTGGCGGGCGCGCAGATCGTCCGCGGCGATGAGGCGCGCAAGGCTGGCACGAGCCCCCGCGGCGATGACCGGGGGCAAGGCCGTGGTGAAGATGAAGCCGGGCGCAAAGCTGCGCACGAAATCGACCAGCAGGGCCGAGCCGGCAATATAGCCACCCATCAGGCCAAAGGCTTTGCCCAGCGTGCCCTGAATGACGTCGAGGCGGTGGGCGAGTTTCTCGCGCGCGGCGATGCCGGCGCCCGTCGGTCCGTAGAGACCAACTGCATGTACCTCGTCGAGATAAGTAAGCGCCCCGAATTCTGCCGCCGCGTCGCAGATCGCCCCGATCGGCGCAATGTCGCCATCCATCGAATAGACGCTTTCGAAGGCGACCAGCTTGGGCCGGTCAACCGGTGCTGCCGCCAGAAGCTCGCGCAAATGGGCGACGTCGTTGTGACGGAAAACCTGATACTCGGCTCGGCTATTGCGGATGCCCGCGATCATCGAGGCGTGATTGCAGGCATCGGAGAAAACCATGCAGCCGGGAATCTGGCGCGCCAGCACGCTGAGCGCCGCTTCATTGGCGACGAAGCCGGAGGTAAAGGTAAGGGCCGCCTCCTTGCCATGCCAGTCGGCGAGTTCGCGTTCCAACTGCACCAGTTCATGGCTGGTGCCGGAGATGTTGCGGGTGCCACCGGCGCCGGTCCCGGTGCGCGCGATGACGTCCTGCATCGCGGCGATGACGGTCGCGTCCTGGCCCTGGCCAAGATAGTCGTTGCTGCACCAGATCGTCACTTCGCGCCCCGTCGCATCCGGCGCAGGGCGATAGAGCGCTTGCGGGAAACGCCCGGCGAGGCGTTCGATATCGGCAAAGACGCGGTAACGGCCTTCGTTTCTGAGGGTTGCCAGTCGGGCGGCGAACAGGGCCTGGAAGTCGCCCCCCAACTCAGGCATGGCCTTCTTGCTTGAGCCAGGCCGCGGTGTCCTGCAGCGCCCGGTCGAAACGCCGGAACATCTCGCTGATCTGCGCTTCGGTCGAAACCAGGGGCGGGCAGAAGCAGATCGAATCGCTGACCGGGCGCACGATCAGGCCATGATCATGGCCGAACTTCACCAGCGTCGGGCCAACGGTCAGCTTGGGATCGAAACTTTCGTGGCTGGCCTTGTCCCTGACCAGTTCGATGGCGCCAACCAGGCCGGCATGACGTACCTCGCCCACCAGTGGGTGGTCGGCATAGGCCTGCATCTCGCGCTGGAACAGCGGCGCGATGCCGCGCACATGATCGACGATGTTCAGATCCTCGTAGATCTTGATGGTTTCCAGCGCGACGGCTGCCGATACGGGATGGCCGGAATAGGTAATGCCATGACCGAAACCGCCCAGGCGGTTGGAATTGTCGCGCAGCCCTTCGAATACGCGTTGGTTGATCAGGATGGCGGCAATCGGCAGCTGACCGGCGGAAAGCTGCTTCGCCATGGTGATGATGTCGGGCTGCAGGCCGAAGGTCTGCGTTCCCCACCAATTCCCGGTTCGGCCGAATCCGCAGATCACCTCATCGGCCACCAGCAAAATGTCGTACTTCTTGAGAATCGGCGTGATCTTGTCCCAATAGGTCTTGGCCGGGACGATGACGCCGCCAGCACCCTGCACCGGTTCCGCGAACATGGCGGCGATGGTTTCGGGACCTTCCGCCAGGATCAGCTTCTCCAGATTCTCGGCGCAGCGCGTGGCGAATGCCTCTTCGCTCTCGCCGGCTTCGCCGAAACGATAGTGATGCGGGCAGTCGGTACGCAGGATACCCGCGATCGGCAGGTCGAAATCCTTGTGCAGCGTGGGTAGTCCTGTGAGCGAGGCCGCGGCGACTGTGACGCCGTGATAGGCCTTGATGCGGGAGATGATTTTCTTCTTCTCCGGGCGGCCGACGGCGTTGTTGTAGTACCAGATCATCTTGACCGCGGTGTCGTTGGCCTCGGATCCCGAATTGCAGAAATAGGCCTTGGACATCGGCACGGGTGCCAGCCTGACCAGCTTTTCCGCCAGTTCGACCGTGGGCGCCGCGACCTTCTGGGTGAAGGAGTGATAGAAGGGCAGGGTCTCCATCTGGCGCTTCGCCGCCTCGACCAGGCGCGGCTGCTGGCCGAAACCCAGCGAACAGCACCACAGGCCGGAGAGACCGTCGAAATACTCCTTGCCCTCTTCAGTGTAGATAAACGGCCCGTCGCCACGCATGACGACGAAGCCGCCCTCCTGTTCATTCTTGAGGGCGTTGGTGTAACCGTGGAAGTGATAGGCGCCATCGCGCGCAGCGAGAGAATTTGGTCTTGCGGTCATGATCCCGTTCCGAACATAAAAAGGCCAGCCGCGGCGTATCCCTGTCGGCTGGCTCAATGACGCCAGATCTAATATCCTATGCCCGATGATCTAAGTCAAAGGCGGGACCGGCACACCATCTGGGGCAAGCCGTCGCACCTGACCACGATTTTGTCGCTTTCAGAAAGGGTTACTCATGTCGCTTCGCATTTGCGTCGGTGGCGCCACCGGATGGACCGGCAAGGCGCTGGTGGCGGGCGTGGTCGCCGCCGCTGACCTTTCACTCGCAGGCGCCGTGGCGCGCAAGGCGGCAGGCCAGGACGCCGGCACCTTGGCCGGGCTCGATCCGCTGGGCCTTGCCGTCTCCGCGAGCGTCGCGGCAGCGCTTTCATTGGAGCCCACCGACGTCTATATCGACTACACGCATCCTGCGGCGGTAAAGGCGAACGTCCTGAAGGCACTGGAGCTTGGCGTGCCAGCGGTGATCGGTACTTCGGGCCTGGCCGCCGCCGACTATGACGAAATCGCCCGTGCCGCGGAGGCGCAGGGCCTCGGCGTGGTTGCGAGCGGCAACTTCTCGATCACTGCCAGCCTGCTCACCCGGTTCTCCCTGCTTGCCGCACAGCAGGTGGCGGATTACGAAATCATCGACTACGCCAAGGCGAACAAACCGGACGTTCCTTCGGGTACCGCGCGAGAACTGGCCGAGCGCATGGGTGCCATCCAGACGAGCGTACCAGGCTATCCGATCGGCGAAATCATCGGCCCGCAAGAGGCGCGCGGCGCGGATGTCGGTGGTGGCCGTGTCCATGCCGTACGCCTGCCGAGCTACGTGCTCGCCGTGGAAACGATTTTCGGCAAGGATGGCGAGCGGTTGACGATCCGGCACGATGCCGGCACATCAGCCGGGCCCTATGTCGCGGGGACCCTGCTGGCGGCACGCCGGGTGGTGGCATTGAAGGGTCTGGTGCGAGGTCTCGACAATCTGCTGTTCGGTCCGCTGCCGGCCTAGTTCTTTGGCGCAAGCGGTTCGTAATAGGCTGCCGAAAAGCCGGCTGCGTCGCGGGCGGCATGGTTGAAGGGCGGTTTCAGGCGGCCGCGAAAGTGTTTCTGAACCAGCTGTTGCCACGCTGCCATGGGATCTTGCCCACGCTCCGCGGCAAAATGGTCGAACCAGCGCTTGCCGGCAGCGACATGGCTGATCTCGTCGCGATAGATGATCTCAAGCGCATCGGCACTGATCTCGTCGCCGGCACGGCGCAGTTCGGCAATGGTGAGGGGAGAAACGTCGAGGCCGCGCGCTTCCAGCACCAGCGGCACGATGGCGAGGCGCGCGAGCAGATCGTGCGCCGTTTCCGCCGCCGCCTGCCACAGCCCGTCATGGGCGGGTAGATCGCCATAACTGGCGCCCAGTTCACCCAGCCGCGCCGCCAGCATGGAAAAATGCAGTGCCTCTTCATCGCCAACTCGGATCCAGTCGTCAAAAAAGCCGCGCGGCATCCGGCACTCGCCGAAGCGTGCGATCAGGTCCCAGGCGAGATCGATCGCGTTGAGCTCGATATGTGCCAGCGCGTGGAGCAGGGCGACGCGCTTCTCCAGATTGCCGCCGGCCTTTCGGCGCGGCATGTCGCCCGGCCGGCACAGGGGCGGTCGCGCCGGTCGCCCCGGTCGATCCGGTGGCCAAGCGGCGTTTTCACACGCGACCTCGCCCGCACGCCACGCCGCAGCCAGTTCGCGCGACCGGGTCGCCTTGAGATGCGCATCGGCGGTTTCGAGGATACCGACGGCTTCCTGGGCGAGATCGCGCATCAGGCGAGGTTCTTGATCGCCTTGGCGATCTCCTCGACATGCCCCGGCACCTTCACCTTGCGCCAGATGCCGCGCAGCACGCCCTTGCCGTCGATCAGGAAGGTGGCGCGCTCGATTCCCATGTATTTCTTGCCATACATGTTCTTTTCCACCCAGACGCCGTAGGCCTCGGTAACCTTGCCGCTGTCGTCCGATGCCAGGGGAAAATTGAGCTCGTACTTCTTCTTGAACTTGTCGTGGCTCTCGACTGGGTCGCGTGATACCCCGATGACCACAGCGTCCAGTTTCTTGAAGGCCGGCAGCCGGTCACGGAAGCCGCAAGCCTCGGCGGTGCAGCCGCTGGTGTCGTCTTTCGGGTAGAAATAGAGAACGACATTCTTTCCCTTGAATTCGCTCAGGGAAACCTTGCCGCCGCCATCCGTTTTCATGCTGAATACTGGCGCCTTGGCACCGATCTCAAGTGTCATATCCATCTCCATCATCCGTGATCGTCTCGACCTCGAAAATCTTTTCGAAGTAGCCGAAGGCGGTTGCTTCGCACTCCATTACGCGCGCCTTCAGCGTGCCGAAGTCGGGTTCGCTGGCGCTTTGGGCCAGTTGCCGCTTGGTCTGACTGCGCAGCTGGTCTTCCACGAATCTGCCGTCGACGACAAGCCGAATCACCTGCTGCAGCTGGTGCCAAAGTCGCGCGGTGGCAACTAGGGTGTCGCCGATCATGGCGTCGATCAGACCGAGACCCCGCATGCGCTCGAGCGCCACCACGGGATCGCCGGCGACGATATCCGGATGATCGGCGGCGTGGCGCAGGATCAAATACTGCGAGATGAAGTCGATATCGACCTGACCGCCACGGCAATGCTTGATGTCCCAGATATCATCGGTGCGAAACTGCTGTGCCATGCGCCGGCGCATATCGAGAATGTCGGTACGCAGTTTCTCCTGATTGCGCCGCTGGCAGATGACCCGTCCAAGCGACCCCCGGATGTCGGCTGCCAGCGCCGGATCGCCGGCGATGACCCGCGCACGGGTGAGGGCCATATGCTCCCAGGTCCAGGCCTCGCTCAACTGATAACGCTCGAAGGGCGCGAGGCCGCTGGCGATAGGACCGGAATTGCCGCTTGGGCGCAGGCGCATATCGACGTCGAACAGGCGTCCTTCGCTGGTGGCGGCGGTGATCGCATTGATCAGGCGTTGCGCGAGTCGGGCATAATACTGGATGGGTGCCAGTGGCTTGGTTCCGCTGGAAAGGGTGGTGTCCCAGTTCTCGACGTTTTCAGGGATGTCGTAGATGAAGACGAGATCCAGATCGGACGTCACGGTCATTTCCCGGCTGCCGAGCTTGCCCAGCGCCAGCAAGGCAAGGCCACGGCCAGGGAGGCGGCCGTGCTGCAATTCGAATTCGGCCACCACGCGCGGGAACAGCGCCGACAGCGCGCAATCGGCGACATCCGAGAGCTGGGGCCCGGCCGCATCTCCATCGAGAGTTCCGCGCAGCAATCTGACGCCGATCTGGAACTGCTGGTCCTTGCTCCATCGGCGCAGGACGTCGAGTGCATCCTGAAAGTCGGCGGTCAGTTCAAGCTGCCGCTCGAGATCGGCGGCGAGGGCCACGGGGTCGCTGCCGATATCATAGAGTCCGGCCGCGAGCACACCGTCCAGCAACGCCGGTCGCCTTGCCAACTGCTCCGCCAGAGCCGGTGCCATGCCCATGACTTCGGCAATCAGGTCCAGCAGGGTCGGGTTGGAGTAGAGCAGTGAGAATATCTGGACGCCGGCAGGGAGCGCGCGCAGAAAGTCGTCGAACCGGCGGAACGCCGTGTCAGGGTCCGCCGTCTCGGCCAGTGTCTTCAGCAGGCGCGGCATCAACTCGGTCAGCAGTTCGCGCGCCCGCGCACTGCGCGTCGCCCGGTAGCGACCATGATGCCAGGCGCGAATCTGGGCGGACACCGCGCTGCCGTTGGGGAAACCCATGCGCTCGAGCGTGCGCACGGTCTCGGGGTCGTCTTCGGTGCCGGTAAAGACCAGACTGCCCGCGATGCCGGCCTCGGCCGCACCGAGGCTCGGCGCCTCCTCGAACAGCTCGGCATAGTGATCCTCGACCCGGCCCAGGTGATAGCGCAGCGTGGCCTCGAACTCGGCGGTGTCGACATGCCCGGTGAACTGGGCGACGCGGTCGAGGGCGGGTCCGTAGTCGGGCAGGGTCTGGGTCTGCTGGTCGTCGATCATCTGCAGGCGGTGTTCGACCTGGCGCAGATAGCGATAGGCGGCGATCAATTCATCGGCGACGCCACGACTGCATTTGCCTACCTGTACCAGGGCCTCGATCGCACGGCAGGTCGAGCGTTGCCGCAGGTCCTTGACGCGCCTTCCCCAGATCAGCTGCTGCGTCTGGGCGAAGAATTCGATTTCGCGGATGCCGCCACGGCCAAGCTTGATGTTGTGGCCGGCGACGGCCACCTGACGATGCCCCTTGACCGCATGGATCTGGCGCTTGATCGAATGGATGTCCTGAATTGCTGCGAAGTCGAGATGCTTGCGCCAGATGAAGGGGCGCAGGCGATAGAGATACATTTCGCCGGCGGCACGATCCCCGGCGACGACCCGCGCCTTGATCATGGCCGCCCGTTCCCAATTCTGCCCCATGCCCTCGTAATAGGTTTCGGCGGCCAGGGTCGAGATCACCAGCGGGGTCGAGGCGGGGTCCGGCCGCAGTCGCAGGTCGATCCGGAACACGAATCCATCCGCTGTGGCGTCCTGCAACAGGCGCACCAGGTTGCGGGCCAGCCGGACCAGGCATTCCTGCACGGTCTTGCGGCCGGTGTATTGCATCTTATCCCGCTCGAACAACAGGATGAGGTCGATGTCGCTCGAATAGTTGAGCTCCCGGGCGCCAAGTTTGCCCAGGCCCAGCACGATGAAGCCGCTGTCGAGTTCCGGATCATCAGGGTGAGGCAGGACGATCTCGCCCCGATCCGCCAACTGGCGCAGAAGATAGCTGACGGCGGCCGAGAGGGATGCTTCGGCGAACCGGGTAAGGGCATCGGTCACCTTCTCCAGCGGCCACAACCCACTGACATCCGCGGCCGCCACGATCAGCGCCACCTGCCGCCGCGCCCGGCGCAGCCGTCGCATCAACTCGGTTTCGTCGATGTTTTCCAATGCGTTGGGTGTGATGCTGGTCACGACATTGTTAAAGACAGAATCGACGTCCTGGGTTAAAAGTTGCAGGAATGTCGGGGTTTCGGCGAGCAGGCACCGGCCGAGGAAAGGGGAATTCCCGCACAATGCGGCGAACAACGCCTTCCCCATCGGCGTGGCGACAATCGCAGCCTGGTCGGTCGTCAGGAGTCGTGCCAACTGCTCAGCATGCAAATCGACCTGATTGGGGTCGCTGGGATGCGGCAGGCTGGCGGGGTTGATGGCGGCAATCGGCGAGATGTTCACGGGGGCGCTTCTGGCATGATCGTCGGAGACTCCCGAGAGAGTGCTGAGCAGGCGGGTTTCGGTCAAGCTATTGATTGGGAACCTAGGGCCCGGAGGCGTTAGTTGTTGTATCGAGTGGTCGCCCCGATTGGAGTTGAGCGCCGGTGATCCGCCGCACCACGAGGTTCACGTTGGAACTGCTCGGCGCGGCGCTGGCCGGGACCGCCATCGTTCTTGCGTTCCTGACCTGGCGCCTGACCCAGGAAGGTCCGATTCATCTGCGTTTCCTCTCCGGATATGTCGAGCAGGCGCTGATCCGCAGCGACCAGCCGTATCTGATTGCCATTGAGGATACGGTTCTTACCTGGGCCGGATGGGACCGTGCGCTCGATGTGCGTGCGATCAATCTGCGCGTGCGCGACCGCGAAGGGCGCGAGCTCGCAACGCTGCCCGAGGTTTCCATCACGTTCAGCGCCCGTGCCATGTTCAAGGGCCTCGTCGCGCCCTCGAAGATCGAAATCATCGGACCCCGCCTCACGCTGATCCGCAACAAGGATGGTTCGCTCGCCTTCGGGCCCGGTGGCATCATTGATGCGACGCCCGAGACCCTGGCGACGGATGGCAGCATCGAAGCCCTGATGCTCTTTGCCAACGACATGTTGGGACCGCCGGACTACGACAGGCCCACCGGCTATCTGGCTTCGGCGGCGATCCTCAACGGCAACCTGCAGATGATCGATCACGTCACCGGTATCACCTGGCAGGCCGAAGGGTTTGGTGCCGAAGCGCGTCGCAGCGCGGACGGGCTGGTCGGGGACATGTTTGCCGCCTTGCCGCAATTCGGCGACCCGGCCGTCCTCAGCGCCAGTCTCGCCTATCGACCGGATACCCGCACCTTGCAGGTAGAGGCCTCGATCGGGGCATTGCAGATGTCATCGCTAGGCCTCATCGAGCCGGCCCTGGCGGACCTCTCGACCGTCGATCTCGCCGTCTCGGCCAAGGTGGCAACGTCGATACAGATCACTCCGAACCGGGTCGGTGACGTCGGCGTGATCGATTTTTCCCTGACCAGTGCCGCTGGTGCGCTCGACCTGCCGCGCCTGACCAAGCAACCGATTCCGATCCAAAGTCTTAATGCCAGTGGGCGCTTCGATCGTCGCCGTGATCTGATGACCCTGACGGGACTGGAAATCGATATTGGCGGGCCGCGCCTCAGTGCGCAGGCCGCGTGGCAGGGCGCCTTCAGCGGCATCGCCGCCGATGGCGGTGCGCCCCTGCTGACAGTCTCCCTTCAGGTCGAATCGCTGCCGGCATCCCTGCTCGATTCCTACTGGCCGGAGGACGTTGCGGCCGATACGCGCAATTGGGTGGTGCCCAATATCACCGATGGCATGATCGACGCCGCCGGTGCCGATCTGGCCATGCGCGTGCCGATCGGCGGCGGCGATGTTGTCCTCGATTCGGTTCTGGGACGCATGACCACCAGCAATCTCACAGTTCACTACCTGCGGCCAATGCCGCCCATCACCAAGGGCATGGCGACCGCCGAATTCGACGCCAAGACCTTCCGCGCGACGATTTCTGGCGGTGAGGTGGGGAACATCAAGGTCAGCGCCGGGAATCTGGAAATCACGGGGCTCGATGTCGAGGATCAGTTCATCAAGGTCGGTGGTGACGTGGCGGCGCCACTCGCGGATGCGCTCGGCCTGCTCGACCATCCGCGCCTCGGCTATGCAGCCAAGCTCGGCATCGATCCTGCCGCCGCCGAAGGGACAGCGGCGGCGAACATCTTTTTCGATTTCCCGGCGGCGAAGGACCTCACCTTCGATCAGGTGAAGCTGAAAGTCTCGGCGAAAATCGAGGACGCGGCGATCGCCGGAATCCGATTTGGCCAGGATGTCACCGATGGCGATCTCACAATTGAGCTCGATCAGTCGGGCATGAACGTGGCCGGGCCTATCGTGTTTGCCGACGCGCCCCTGCAATTGAGCTGGAGCCAGAGCTTTGTCGACGACGCACCGTTCGATGAGCAGCTCCGCGTGGTTGGGCCGGCAAGTGCGGCGCAATTGGCCTCACTTGGATTCGATTACCGACCGTGGGTGGATGGATCCTGCCAGTGCGACATCACTTACACCAAGTTCGTCGGCGGCCGCTCGAGGCTGGAAGGCAGATTGGACCTTGGCGAGGCCGTGATCGACATTCCAGCCGCCAAGTGGCGCAAGGATGCGAGCGTTCCGGCGATGGTCGAACTGACTCTGGAGATGATGAACGAGCTGCCGGTGTCGGTACCAAGTTTCGCGGTCAATGCCGGTGATCTTGTGACTGGTGGCACTGTCGTTTTCGATAATTCCGGTGCGGTGTCGCGCGTCACTTTGCCCAGCTTGCAACTCGGGCGATCGCAGGTAAGCGGTGTCGATGTCGAGTTGAGCCAGGGTTGGACGCTGGTCACGGTGAGCGATGGTTATCTCGATGCCGAGGCGTGGCTCGAGGATGACGAGGCACTGACACCGGAGGAACTGGCGCGGACCGAGCCGGAAGCGCAGCGCCCCTTTACCCTGCGGGGGCGATTGGCCGGCCTCTATCTGGGCGAAGGCCGCGAGCTGAGCAATGCGACGATCGAAGCCGTACGGGATCCCTACTGGTGGGACGTGGTGTCGTTCGAGGCGGTGTTGCCGGGCGGCGCGCCAATTATCTTCGATTACCGGCCGAGCGAGCCCGGCAGGCATGCACTGAACATTTCCACCAGCGACGGCGGCGAGGCTTTGCGTGTGCTCGATCTTTACGATTCCGTGAAGGGCGGCACGCTGTCGATAACGGGAACCGTCCGCGACGATCAGCCATGGCGGCCGCTGCGTGGGCGAATCGAAATGTCGTCGTTCCGCCTGATCAACACACCCTTCGTGGCACGATTCTTCAGTGTCGCCACCATAACCGGGGTGGTTGACGCGGTAACCGGCGAAGGGTTCCTGTTCGGGGGAGCGGATGGCCGCTTTATCAAGACGCGGGGACTTATCGATCTACGGCGATTCCGCAGCGCAGGTCCATCGGTCGGCATGACGGCGCAGGGCAATATCGACCTCGACCGCAAGCTGGTGAACGTCAAGGGCACGCTGGTTCCCGCCTACGCGATCAACAGTGTGCTGGGCAATATTCCCCTGATCGGTCCGCTGATACAGGGAGGCGAGGGCGAGGGATTGTTCGCGGCGACCTACCAGGTCAGCGGCAATCTCGACGAACCAAAGATCGACGTGAACGAGTGGTCGGCCCTGGCCCCCGGGTTCATCCGGGATCTGTTTACCGACGATGGGACCGACCTGCCGGACGACGACATTGGCGCCGAGCAGCCCGCGGCGAACCAGCCTGCCCCGCAGGTACCCTACAAAAAGCGGGACGACTAGGGGAGGGTAGAATGTCATGGCTCCGGCTATCCAGGTTCGCGCAAGCGATGGTCCTGGTCAGCGCGGTCGTTCCTTTGGGCTCTTGTTTGGTCACGCCGGATGAATTGTCGCCCGTACCGCTGCGGATCCTCGCCATCAACGATTTCCATGGCAACATCCAGACGGAAAATCCTAGTCCCGGTCGCTTGCCACTCCTGGTCGACGGCAAGGAGGAGATGGTCGAGACGGGTGGTGCCGCCTTTCTCGCCGCTCATATCGCAAGGGAGCGGGCCGGCCATGCCAATAGCATCCTGGTCAGCGCCGGCGACCTCACCGGCGCCAGTCCACTGGTCTCTGCGCTGCTCCGGGACCAGCCGACAATCGAGGTAATGAACCAGATCGGCCTAGATCTCAACGCGGTCGGTAATCATGAATTCGACCACGGCATGGATGAACTGCGCCGCAAGATGGAGGGCGATGGCGAATTCGGTGGCGCCGATTTCGACTATCTCGCCGCCAACGTGGTCTCCCCAACTGCATTGATCCAACCCTTTGGCGCTACCGCAATCAGGGAATTCGACGGCGCCCGCGTTGGTTTCATTGGTGTCGTGACGGAGGAGACGCCGACGATCGTTTCCGCCAAGGGGATCAAGGGGCTGGTCTTCAGCGATCCCCTGGATGTTCTGAACAATCAGGCTGCCGTATTGCGCAAAATGGGCGTCGAAGCCATCGTCGCCGTCCTGCACGAAGGGGCCGCAGCACCGGCCGGGATCGCTCAGGATGGGGCGCCCTGCGAAGGTATGTCCGGTGCGCTGGTCGACATCGTCAAGGGCGCCGATCCCGCCATCGACCTCTTCATCAGCGGCCACACTCATCAGGCCTATGCCTGTCGCCTGGACGGGAGGCTGGTGACCCAGACGGCGAGTTATGGTCGCATGCTGAGCGTTATCGACCTCACTCTGAAGGACGGCGATGTCGTGGCGGCTGCAGTGAGGAACCAGCCGGTAACGCGCGACCTGGCACCAGACCCCGGGATCGCCGCGCTGGTGGCGAGGGCAGAGGCGGCCACGGAGCAAATCCGTGCCGAGCCGGTGGCCGATCTGCCAGGCCAGGTGACACGTGCGCCCGATGCCAGCGGCGAATCCGCCCTGGGCGATCTCATTGCCGATGCGCAGCTGGCCAGCGCGCGGCTGCTGGGCGCCAGCATCGCCTTCATGAATCCGGGCGGCATCCGCCAGGACCTGCCGAGCAATCCGGGGAAGACCGATGTGTCGCTGGGCGATCTCTTCGCCGTGCAGCCCTTCGGCAACAATCTCGTTGCCATGGACCTCAGTGGGGCCGAGATCAAGGCCCTGCTGGAACAGCAATGGATTGACCAGCCGGCGGATCGTCGACCGCGCATCCTGCAGGTTTCGGCCGGGTTCAGCTATTGTTATGACGCGCGCCGCGCCGACGGCGACAAGATCCTGGCTCAATCGCTGCGGCTCGACGGCAAATTGATCGTCCCGGAGGAGACTTATCGCATTGTGGTCAATTCCTTCCTGGCCGATGGCGGCGACCGTTTCACAGTTCTTCGCAACGGCCGCAACCGGGTGCAGGGCGACAATGATCTCGACGCCTTGCGGACCTATATCTCAGCGCGTTCTGGGTCGCTGGCGCTGCAATCGCAAGGGCGCATCTGTCGCAAGGAGTGATGTCCCCAACACGATTATGTGAATTTATTCACCACTTTTTAACAGACTGCCTGATATTCATCTCACGAAACATAGTTTCTGGGAGTGAAACACCATGTCGGGCAAGACTATCGCTGGCGGGTCGCTGGCGCTGAAAATCGTTGTTCCCGTCCTCATTGTCCTGCTGATCGGCTTCGGCGTGTCGACCTGGCTCGGCGTTTCGCAAAGCGGCGATACCGTGAACGATCTGAGCAGCGAACTCGGCAGGGAGGTCGCCGGCAAGGCGGCGCTCCGGGTCGAGAACGAGTTATCCGGTTCTTTCGGTGTCGCGCGGGCCATCGGCGCGGCCAGCCTTGCCCAGATCCAGACTGGCAAGGCGGCGCGTGACTCGATGCTGGCACTGCTCAAGAAGTTGCTGGCCGATAACCCGGCCCTCGTTGGCACCTGGATTGCATTCGAGCCCAATGCGTTCGACGGTCGCGACAGCGAATTTGTCGGCACAACGGGCCATGACGACACTGGGCGCTTCATTCCCTATGTGACGAGCAACGCCGCTGGCGTCGCGAATGTCGAGCCGCTGCTCAGCTACGAAGTACCTGGCGACGGCGACTACTACCTGCTGGCGCGCAATTCCGGCGAAGAGCAGCTGCTCGAGCCCTATCTTTACGAGATCAACGGCGAGATGCAGCTCATTACCAGCATTGCCGTGCCAATCGTTCACAATGGCCGGACCATCGGCGTCGCCGGCATCGACATGCTGCTCTCCGGCCTCAACGCGATGCTGGGCGAGATCAAGCCGTTCGAGACCGGATCCGTTTCGCTTATTTCCAATGGCGGCCTCTGGGCGGCGTACGAGGCGGTCGACTTGCTGGCCAAGCCGATCGAGGAAGGCGCGCCGCAGATGGCCGCGGTGCGCGATGCGATCAAGGCGGGCGAACCAGCGGACATCATGGACCAATCGGCCAACCTTGGCACCGAGATGCATCGCTTGTTCCTGCCGGTCAAGGCCGGCCGATCTGCCAATACATGGTCAGTCATGGTCAGCCTGCCGACTGACAAGATTGAGGCGCCGGTTGTCACCCTCACCAAGGGGCTGCTGGCTGCCGCCGCTGTCATCATCGTCACCCTCGGCGTCATCGTGACGATCCTGATTCGCGTCTTTGCAGTGGCGCCGGTACGCGTATTGACCGGAGCGGTCGAAGGACTGGCAGCCGGCAACACCGCGATCGACGTGCCCATGGTGAAGCGCAGGGATGAGCTTGGTGTGATGGCGCGGGCAATCGATTTCTTCAAGGAGAAGCTGATCGAGGTCGACCGCCTGCGCGAAGAGCAGAAGCTTGCCGAGCAACGTGCCGCCGAGGCGCGACGCCAGGAAATGCTGTCGCTGGCCGACAGTTTCGAGACCGCCATCAAGGGAGTCGTGGAAGGCGTGTCGACGGCGGCGACCGAATTGCAGTCAAGCGCCAGTTCGATGTCGGGAACCGCCGAGGAGGCGACCCGGCAGTCGACAGCGGTCGCTGCGGCGACGACCCAGGCATCTGCCAACGTGACCACTGTGGCGGCAGCGGCCGAAGAACTTTCATCCTCGATCACAGAGATCAGCCGCCAGGTGACCGAGAGTTCGGCCGTTGCCCGCACGGCGGTCGACGAAGCGGCCAAGACCGGCGAGACGGTCGAGACCCTCGCCGTAGCGGCGGAGCGGATCGGCGGCATCGTGCAGTTGATCAACGATATCGCCAGCCAGACCAACCTCCTGGCACTCAATGCCACCATCGAGGCGGCGCGCGCCGGCGAGGCCGGGAAGGGCTTCGCCGTGGTTGCTTCGGAAGTCAAGAACCTCGCCAGCCAGACGGCAAAGGCGACCGAGGACATTTCGGTGCAGATCGCCAACATGCAGCAGGTGACCCGTGGCACGGCCGAGGCCATGGGGAGCATTCGTTCGACCATCGCCCGGATCAACGAGATCGCCTCCGGCATTGCCGCCGCGGTCGAGGAGCAATCTGCCGCCACTCAGGAGATTTCCAACAACGCCCAGCAGGCCGCGACCGGTGTCGACGAGGTCGCGCGCAATATCGGCGGCGTCAACCAGGCCGCTACCGACGTGGGCGGTGCCGCTGGCGAGGTGTTGGGCGCCTCTTCCGAACTGTCGCGCCAATCGGAGGCCCTGCGCCGAGAGGTCGACAGCTTCATCGCGCGTATCCGAGCGAGTTGATCGAGTCAGCGGCAGGGAAGCATGCTAGCCTTTGGGCCGTAACTCGCAGAGCGATCTAACCCGCGCCTCCGGACTGACGCTGTTCCTGAAACCCGTGGCGGGTCTGTCAGACAATCTCTGAGCAAAATAAAAGCAGGCGGCGCCCCGGCGCCGCCTGCTTCCCAATCGGCAGTGACATGATTACCTGGCTGCAGCAACCGCCCTTGCTGCGAGCACGGGAATGAGATGTGCCCGGTACGCGGCCGTTCCATGCAGGTCGGCATTGAGGTGCCCGGCCGATACCCTCGCGGCCTTGGCGGCTTCCGCCGTGAAGGCGCCGCCCAACGCCGCTTCAACCTCCTTGGCGCGGAAGACACCTTCCTGCCCGGCTCCGGTGACGGCGACGCGCACGCCGCCCTTGGTCTTTGCAACGAAGACGCCGACCAGGGCGAAACGGGACGCCGGCTGAACGAATTTCTCGTAGGCGGCTTTCTCGGGCTTGGGAAAGTGGACGGCGGTAATGACTTCGCCATCCTCAAGCGCTGTGGTGAAAAGGCCTTTGAAGAAGTCGTCCGCCTTGATTTCCCGTTTATTGGTCCGGATCGTGGCACCCAGCGCGAGCACGGCGGAGGGATAGCACGCCGCGGGATCGTTATTGGCCAGCGACCCGCCAATGGTGCCGCGGTTGCGCACCTGCCGGTCGCCGATGTGATCGGCGAGGTTGGCCAGGGCCGGGATCGCCCCCTGCACCACGCTCGACGCCGCCACCTCGGCATGGGTGGTCATGGCACCGATGGTGATGCCGTCGCCTTCGGCCTTGATGCCCTTGAGTTCGGCGATGGACCCGAGATCGACGAGATCGCTGGGTTCCGCCAGGCGCTGCCGCAAGGTTGGCAGCAGGCTTTGCCCACCGGCGATGAACTTGCCATCACGGGCGCTGCCGAGTGCCTTGACGGCGTCGGCGACGGAAGCGGGGCGATGGAATGCGAAATTGTGCATGATGTCTCTCCCTTATTCCGCTGCCTTGGCGGTGCCGGCTGACTGGATGGCCTGCCATACCTTCAGGGGTGTCGCCGGCATCGAAATGTCCGTAACTCCCACTGGCCTCAGCGCATCCAGGACGGCGTTGATGACAGCGGGTGGCGAGCCGATGGCGCCCACTTCGCCCACACCCTTCGAGCCCAGCGGATTGTGAGTGCACATGGTGGCGTGATTGGCCACGTCGATGTTGGGCACATCGTCGGCGCGCGGCATGGTGTAGTCCATGTAAGAGCCGGTCATGAGCTGGCCGGTCTTTTCGTCATAGACGCAGCTTTCCAGCAGCGCCTGGCCGATTCCCTGCACGACACCGCCATGCACCTGACCTTCGACGATCATCGGGTTAATCACCCGGCCGATATCGTCGACCGCGGTGAACTTCAGCACCTGGGTGACGCCGGTATCGGGATCGATCTCCACCTCGCAGATATGAGTCCCGCCGGGATAGGTGAAGTTCAACGGGTCGTAGAAGGCCGTTTCTTCAAGGCCCGGCTCCAGCTCGGTAATGGGGTAGTTGTGGGGCACATAGGCGGTGAGTGCCACCTGGCCGAACCCCACCTTCTTGTCGGTACCCTTGACCGAGAATTCGCCGTTCTTGAACTCGACATCGGCCGCCGATGCTTCCATCAGATGCGCGGCGATGCGGGTCGCCTTGGCGATGATCTTGTCCATCGCCTTGACGATCGCCGAGCCGCCGACTGCTAGCGAGCGCGAACCATAGGTGCCCATGCCGAAGGGGATTTTGTTGGTGTCACCATGGCTCACCTCGACGCTTTCGAAGGGCACGCCGAGGGTGTCGGAGACCAACTGGGCAAAGGTCGTCTCATGGCCCTGTCCATGGCTGTGGGTGCCGGTGAAGACCGTCACCGAGCCGGTCGGGTGAACGCGGATCGAGCCGCATTCGTAGAGGCCGGCGCGGGCGCCGAGCGAGCCCACCACCGCGGAGGGTGCGATGCCGCACGCTTCGATATAGGTCGAGATGCCGATGCCGCGCAGCTTGCCGCGCTTCTTGGCCTCGGCGCGGCGGGCCTCGAAGCCTGCCCAGTCGCCCAACTTCAGGGCGATGTCCAGGGTCGAATGATAGTCGCCGCTGTCGTATTGCAGGGCGACCGGGGTCTGATAGGGGAAGGCATCCTTGGGGATGAAGTTCTTGCGCCGGATCTCCACCCGGTCGATACCGGTTTCCCGCGCGGCCTTCTCAACCAGACGCTCAAGCAGATAGGTGGTCTCCGGTCGGCCGGCACCGCGATAGGCATCGACGGGGACGGTGTTGGTGAAGACCGCCTTCACCTCGGCATAGATGGCTGGCGTGGTATAGACACCGGCCAGCAGGGTCGCCGACAGATAGGTCGGCACACAGGGGGCGAAGGTCGAGAGATAGGCACCCATATTCGCTTTGGTATTCACCCGCAGCCCCAGGAACTTGCCATCCTTGTCGAGGGCGAGTTCTGCATGGCTGACATGGTCGCGCCCCTGGGCGTCGGTCACGAAGGCTTCGGAGCGGTCGGAGGTCCATTTGATCGGCCGACGAATCTTTTCCGCAGCCCAGGTCACCAGGGCTTCTTCCGAATAGTGGAAGATCTTCGAGCCGAAGCCGCCGCCTACATCGGGTGCGACCACACGCAGCTTGTGTTCGGGAATCTGCAGCACGAAGGCGCCCATCAGCAGTCGGATGACATGCGGGTTCTGGCTGGTGGTGTAAAGCGTGTACTCGCCGGTTGCCCGGTCGAATTCGCCCACGGCCGCGCGCGGTTCCATCGCGTTGGGCGCCAAACGCTGGTTGACGAGATCGATCTTGGTGACGTGATGCGCCTTGGCGAAGGCCGCGTCCACCGCCGCCTTGTCGCCCAGATGCCAGTCGAAGCAGGTGTTGTTCTTGGCGTCCGGCCAGACCTGGGCCGCACCCGGCTTGTCGGCATCGGCGGTGGAGACGATCGCCGGCAGTTCCTTGTAGGTAACGCTGATTGCCTCGGCGGCGTCCCGCGCCTGGGCGAGGGTTTCGCCGATCACCAGCGCAACCTGGTCGCCGACATGGCGCACGCGGTCCTTGCACAGCGGGAAATGCGGCGGCTCCACCATCGGGCTGCCGTCCTTGCTATGGATCTGCCAGCCGCAGGGGACCCCGCCCTTGTCATAATCGGCGCCGGTGAAGATTCCCACCACGCCCGACATGCCTTTCGCCTTGGCCGTGTCGATCTTGACGATCTCGGCATGGGCGTGGGGCGAGCGGAGAATGTAG
>JAEUKV010000204.1 GCA_016794165.1 Rhodospirillaceae bacterium | reverse complement strand
CGGCCGGGGGCAATCACCGCCTGCTTGCCGGCAGGCAGGGCCAGGGTGCGGCCGATGCCACGGGCGGCCAGGGCCGCGCAGCCGAAGGCGGTAAGCTCGTCGAATTCCCGGGTCACCAGCTGGCGCCCGAGGGCGTCGGCGAGGAAGCGCAGGAAATAGGGGTTGCGGGTGAGACCGCCATCCACCGAGACGGTGTCGCCGACCCGCATGTTGTCCGCCATCGCCGCGATCACCTCGGCGGTGCGCAGGGCGATACCCTCCAGCACGGCCTGGGCGAGATCGGCGCCGCTGGTCTCCAGCCCCATGCCCAGCCACAGACCGGCTGCGCTGCGGTCCCAATGTGGGCAGGCAAGGCCCGAGAGGGCCGGCACGAAGAGGAGATCGCGTTCGATGGCCGGCGGCGCTGCGAATGAATTGAGCGCCGCCATGTCCGGCACCAGGCCGAGCTTCAGGAGCCAGTCGACCGCCGCGCCGGCATTGTAGACGCCGCCATCGACCGCGTAGGTGCGCGCGCCGTCGATCTCCCAGGCCAGGGTCGGCAGCAGGCCCTGTTCCGGCCGGCGCAGGATCGCATCGCCGGTTACTGCGAGGGCGAAGGCGCCGGTGCCGAAGGTGATCTTGGCATCGCCGCTTTTGCGGCAGCCATGGCCATAGAGTGCCGCCTGCTGGTCGACCATCGCGGCCGTCAGCGGCACGCCGTCGACGGCGCCGAAATCGCCCACGGTCGGGCGGATCTCGGGCAGGGTCTCGATCGGTACGCCGAACAGATCGCACAGCACCGGATCCCAGCGACCGCTTTCGAGGTTGAGCAGCGAGGTGCGGCTGGCCGTGGTGCTGTCGGTGGCACAGATGCCGGTCAGGCGCTGCAGGAAGAAGGCATCGGTCGTGCCAAGGCAGAGACGGCCGGTACCGAGGAATTCCCGGACCACCGGCACATGATCGATCAGCCAACGCAGCTTGGTCGCCGAAAAATAGGGATCGAGCGGCAGGCCGGCGCGGGAGAGGGTTTCGCTCTCGGCGCCGGCGGCCTTCAACTGCGCTACGGCCTCGCTGGTACGGGAATCCTGCCAGACAATGACGGGCGAGAGCGGCGCGCCGGTTTCCCGGTCCCAGGCGAGGCAGCTTTCCCCCTGGTTGTCGAGGCCGATCGCCTCGATCCTGCCCATGGATGCGCTGCCAGCCGCCGCCTTGCAGGCGGCGGCGAGGCAGGCACGGATGTTCTGGATAAGCTCTTCCGGATCGTGCTCGACCCGGCCATCGGGCCCCAGGATCTGGTCGTGGCGCACGGCGTGGACGATCCGCATCTCGCCGGAATCGCCCACCAGCAGAATTCGGGTGGAAGTGGTGCCCTGGTCAATGGCTGCAATGGCCACGGCTCAGCCTCTCGGATCGATCTGGAACAGGATGCTGCGCGCATCCGCCGGAATCGGCAAGGCATCGAGCGGCACCAGGATGCGCCGCTCCGGTAGCGTGTCGATCGGGCGCTGCCAGATCACCTGCCCGTTGGCGCGGGCCGAGAGCGTACCGGCGATGGCCCTGGCGACCCGCAACTGGACATGATCGCCGATACCCGCCCCGAACTGTGGCCAGGCAAGCCGCTGCGGGACGACGAGTTTGATGTGGGCATCGCGTTCGATGACGACTTCGCGCGTCGAGGCGGGCAGGGCTCCGGCAAGATCCTGGGCCACGGTTTCGCCCACGCGGCGTCCCTCGCGCCAGGACCAGCCTGCGGTTTCCACGGGCCGCAACAGATTGCCGGCGGCAAAAAAGGCCGGATCGGAACAGCGGCCGAATTGATCGATCGCCGGGCCACCACTGCCCGCATCCAGGCGCAGATGGCTGGCCCGTACCAGTTCGGCGGCGGGCTGGAACTGTCCAGTGAGAATGACACCGTCGCAGGCGATCTCGCGGGGCGTCCCGTCCGGCCCGGCGGCGACGACGCCCTCTACATTTTTCCTGCCGCGAATCTCGACGAGTTGCGTGCGCAGGTGCAGCGGCACTCCCAACAGCCTTGGGGCCAGGGATGTCGGCCATCGGGCGGTGGCGCGGGTGCCGGCTTCGATCATCGCCACCGGGCGTATGCCGGCCTTGCGACAGGTCAGCAGAGCCGAGAACGCGACCAGTTCCGTCCCCACGATGACCGGCCGCGCAAAGGGGCGCAACTGTTCAAGATAGGTGTAGGCTTGCAGGGCCCCGGTATTGATCACGCCGAGCGGTCGATCGCCGTCGATCAGGCGTGCGCTGCGCGGTGTCTCGCGCACCCCGGTGGCGAGGATCACGCGCCTGGCTGCCATCTGCCGTGTGCCGTCGGGGCTTGCCAAATCGAGCTGGCCGCCTGGGTGCAACCGCACCACGCTGTGGCGCGGGCGGATATCAACCCCCGCCGCCAGGGCCGCCGCGACCAGATGCCGGGCATAGGCGGGACCGGTCATCAGGCGCCGGAACTCGCGCAGCCCAAAGGGTGGATGCCCACAATGGCGCGGGATGCCGCCCGCCGCCTCCTCGCGCTCCAGCACGGTAACGCGCGCAACGCCGCCCGCGCGCAGGGCCATTGCCGCGGCAAGGCCGGCGGGGCCGCCGCCGACGATGGCGACGTCGACCTCGATGGGGCGCGAGTCACTCATGAAGGCGCCCTTCGCACAGCGCCGCAACACGGGCCGTGCAGTAGAACCCCTGGCAGCGCCCCATTCCGGCCCTGGTGCGCCGCTTTAACCCATGCCGGTCACCGGCGGCCAGCGGGCCGGTGAGCGCGGCCTCGATCTCGCGCCTTGTCACCATCTCGCAATGGCAGACGATCTCGCCATAGCCCGGCTGCTGCCAGTCGCGCATTTCATGTTCGGCGAGGTTGGGCATCCTCGGCCAATGGCCAACTTCCGGTGGCGTGTGGCGATATCCCTGCTCGGCGTAGAGCGACCAGACATGCCGTGCGATGCCGAGCGCGCCGGTCAGGCCGGTCGAGCGGATTCCGCCCACGGTGATCCAGTGCCGCCCGGGCTTGGCGGCGATGCGGTATTCCTTGCGCTCGCTCGCCGGGCGCAGTCCGGCATAAATCGCGGTGACCGGAATGTCGGCGAGCCCCGGCAGCATGCGGATCGCCTGATCGCGGAGTTGGGCGAGGGTGGCGCTATCGGTGGCGGCCCGCTCGCGGTCGGGCTGTTCTTCGGCCGTCGGTCCCACCAGCAGATTGCCGAAGATCGTGCGGCACAGCACCACGCCCTTGGTGCGTTCCGTCGGCACGGGCAGGATGATGGTGGTGAGCAGCTTCGCTGCCGCCTTGTCGAACACCACGAACTGGCCCTTGCGTGGACGAATCTCGAAATCGCTGCTGCCCAGCAGCTCATGCTCCAGTACGTCGCCCTGCAGCCCGGCGCAGTTGATCACCTGACGTGCCGAGACAGGACCCCGGGGTGTGGCGAGGTGCCAGGTGACGCCGTCAAAGTCGCCGCCGGTCACCGGTGCATTGCGCCAGACGGCGGCGCCATGGGCGAGCGCCTGGGTGAGATAGGCGAGTGGCGCCGACCAGGGATCGATCACATGTTCGCCAGGTACCAGCACGGCACCCTTTGCATGGGCGGCGAGGTTCGGCTCCCGTTGCATCAATTCCGCACGGTCGATGCGACGCACATCGGTCACACCGTTCCGGTGCGCCTGAGCCAGGATGGCATCCAGCCGTACCAAGTCGTCTTCGTTCCAGGCCACCACCGCGGCGCCGGTTTCCATCAGCGGCAGGCCGAGCCGCTCGCGGATTTCAAGATATTCGTGATAGCCCGCCTGCATGCAGGCCAGCTCCACCGAGTCGGGTGGTGCATCGAAGCCGGTATGGAGGAGGGCGCTGTTGCCCTTGCTGGCGCCGGCGAGGATGTCGGGCGCGCGTTCCAGCAGCACGACGGCTGCTCCTTCCAGGGCGAAGCGCCGGGCCACCGCGCAGCCGACCACTCCGCCACCCACCACGGCGACGTCCCAGATGCGCACGGTGGCCGCTTGCGCTGTGACTTCGGCTTCCGGCCGCGCCATGGCTTTGATCAATCCCGAACAGGCGTGAAAGGCGTCGGGATGTTAGGATATGCCGGCTTGCAAGGTCAATCGCCGCGACACCGTCGGGGCACTGCCCCGACGGTGCGACGACTTTTCAGACGGTCAGAGCGAACGCACGTCCGCGATGAAGCGTTCGATGGTCTGCCGGATGTTGGCGGTGTTCTGGCCCAGCAGCCGCGCCGCATCGAGCACGGTCGCGGTTGCATTCTGGGTCTGGCCGGCGGCCTGGGCGACGAACTCTACTTTTTCCGAAACCTCCTGGTTGCCGACCGAGGCTTCCTGGATATTCCGCGAGATTTCCTTGGTGGCGGCGTTCTGTTCCTCCACCGCCGCGGCGACGCCGCTCGAAATCTCCGACATCTGCCGGATCTGATCGCCCACGGTGCGGATCGATTCCGCCGTCGACTGGGTCGAGTTCTGGATCGAGGCGACCTGGACGCCGATGTCCTCCGTGGCGCGCGCCGTCTGATTGGCCAGGCTCTTCACCTCGTTGGCAACCACGGCGAAACCCTTGCCCGCTTCGCCCGCGCGGGCCGCCTCGATCGTTGCGTTGAGTACAAGCAGGTTGGTCTGGTTCGAGATCTCGGTAATCAGACGCACCACGTCCCCGATCTTGGTCGAGGCTTCGGTCAGCAGCCCCACGCGCTCGGTGGTCTCGTCGATTGCATGGGTAGACGTGGCCGCGATGTTGGCCTGATTCGATACCTGCCGGCTGATCTCCATGATCGAGCTGGAAAGTTCCTCGGTTGCCGCCGCCACGGTCGAGACATTGGCGCTGGCTTCGGCTGCCGCGGCGGCCACCTGCTGCACCTGCTCCAGCGACTGGGTCGAAAGTTTGGTGAGGGACTCTGCGGTGTTGTCGAGGTCGCCGGCCGACTTCACCAGAGCTTGCAGGATCGTTTCAACCTCCTGATCGAACCCGTGGGCGAGTTCGGACATGCGCTGGGCGCGCTTTTCGCGAGCCGCCTGCTGCTCGGCTGCCTCGCGCTGCAGCCGTTCATTGTTGCGCATGTTATCGGCGAACACCGCGACCGCCGCCGCCATGTTGCCAACCTCGTCGGCGCGCGCGGCATAGGGAATCTCGACCGCGGTATTGCCGGCGGCCAGTTCCTTCATGGTGGCGGTAATGGTGCGGATCGGCGAGCCGATCGAGCGCGACAACACGAAGAAGAAGAACACCGCAGCCACCAGCATGATCGCGGCACTGCCGACCACCGTGAGGAAGGTCGTTCTCAGTGCGCTTTGGATCTCCAAATTTGCGACTTGTGTATTGGCGTGGATTTCCTTCTTCAGTTCGGCGCTCGCCGCGTCCAGTTTGGCCGTAACGCGTTCGCCGGCACCGGTCACCTCGATCGCGCGTGCCTCGGTCACCGTATCGGGATGGCGCATCAGGCGAAGCTGGTTGGCGACGGGACCGTCGCGCCACTCATTTACCGCGACGCTGATGTTGGCGAGTTCCGCGACCAACTGTGGGTCGCCGGCGGCATTCGCCTCGGCATCCGCCAGCGCGGTATCGAAGGCGGCGCTGACTTCTTCATAGATGCGCGAATAGTTGGAATTTCCGGTCACCAACAGGCCGCGAATCGCGATCTGCATCTTGGCCGCCTCGCCCAGCGTGGCGTCGATCGAACTGGCCTGTCGTTCGGCCGCATCGCTGATGGCGTTGGCGTTTTCGATGCGCGCCGTCTGCAGGATCGAGATGGCACCCGAAACGATGATAATGATGCCGAGGATCGCGAAGGCGATGATCAGCTTCTTGGCGACACTGAGATTTGCGAAGTTCATGATCTTTCCCCGTCCGTGATCAGCTCTGCTGCCGACGTTGCAGTTCCGTCAGGTTGAATTCGATGGTTACGGCGCCGATCGATTCCTGTGTTTCCGGGTCGACCACGGTGAGGTTGACCTGTGTGCGCCAGGTTTTCGTTTCTTCATGGAACTCCGCTTCGTCGATGAACACGGCATCCGGGCCGACGTTGAAGGTCTTCTGGAACTTGTCTTCGTCGCCCTGCCAATAATCCGACGTCACGGAACTCTGCCCGACATTGAGGCCAAACCTGTCGGTGACGAAAATCTCCGTGTAGAGCCCGGCGGATCCCGCCTGGATGTAAAGGAGATAGTTCGAGAGCGGGCTGCTGAGAACCTCTGCGATCAGGGGCTGGTCATCGGCTTCCGTTTCGGCGCGCCAGACAAGATCCAGTTCGTCGATGGTTGCCTGATCAATGCCGCTGCGCGAGTCGTTGGCCGCCTTGATCGACATGATGGTGACCGGTTGGACGATTCGCTCGCGCATCGCCTGGATGACGTCGGGGGAGATGATGCTGGGGGATATCGGTAAGCTGTCCTGGGCCATCGCCGCAGAGCTCATCGCGATGACGACTCCCATGACAACGGCGCCGAAAATCTTGCGCATGGTCTTTCTCCCACTTGAATTAGGGTCACAGGTCCAAGTAGAGCCAAAGTCGTAAAGAAATAATTTCAGCGGCGAAGAATCTGGTCGCGCTGCGCAATATTGATCTTTAAGTCTATTTTCCCATTGACGGCGGCGCCTTGGCTTTCTCGGGACCAGGAGACGTGCCCGGAGATCGTGATGGAGGTCGCGCTTTGGCCTTGCAACTCCTCTGCAGTAAGGTGACCCGTCGACAGCAGCCGGGACCATATTCATGCCGGACGATACAAAGAGCACTCAGGGACTGCAGCGTGCCCAGGAGATCGCCCGCCAGGCACAGGGCGCTGCGACATCCTTTCTGTCCTATCTGTGGCAGAGATTTCAGGCCGATGGTTGTACCGGCCTCGCCGCAGGCCTGTCATACACTTCTCTCCTCGCGATGGTCCCGATGCTGGTCATCGGCCTGGCCATGTTCGCAGCCTTCCCAGCCTTTTCCGGCCTGCGCGGGGAACTGATCGCCATCCTGGCGGCCAATCTGGCGCCGGACCTCGCGGACATCGCCAGCGAATACCTCGAAGCCTTCGTCTCCAATGCCGGCCAGACCTCGGCTGCCGGCATCGTCGGCATCGTCTTCACGGCCGTGCTGCTGATCCACAACATTCAGTCTGCCTTCGATCGCGTCTGGGCCACGGCATCGCCCCGGAGCCGCCTGCATCGGTTTCCGATCTACTGGGTCCTGCTGACTTTGGGGCCGCTCTTGTTCGGTGCCAGCCTGTCGATTTCGACCTATGTCTTTTCGATGGCCGGCAGTGCCGAACTCTACGGCCTCTCGGCAGGCCTGAAGTTCTTGACCGGCTTCCTGCCGTTCCTGCTGGAGGCGGTCGGCTTCGCCCTGTTCTATCGTATGATGCCGACGCGGCCGGTGCGACTGCGCGATGCCGCGCTGGGGGCCATCGTCGCTGCTTGCCTGTTCGAATTCCTGAAAAGTGGCTTCGGCCTCTATCTCAAGTATTTCGGTGCCTACCAGGTGGTCTATGGCGCCCTGGCGACTGTGCCGATCTTCCTGATCTGGACCTATTTCGTTTGGGTCACCGTGCTCATCGGCGCGGAAGTGACCGCCGCCCTCCCGGAATGGCGCTCGGGGAGGCGCCAGGTGGATGCCGTGGCCCGGCGCAGCGATCTGCTGAGCCTTGCACTCGGCACGCTGGCGGAACTGGCGCGCGCCCAGAAACATGGTGGCGGCCAGCGAATCGAACAGCTGATCGTGAGTCTCGCCGCCGATCCGGGGCGCATGCTCTCAGTCCTCGACAGCCTGAAGGAAGCCCGCCTGGTGGCCCGCAGCGATGCCAACCGCTGGATCCTGGCGCGCGATCTCGAAACCTATCTGCTGCACGATCTCTGCCGCGACCTCGGACTGACGTTGGGTGACGCGGATGAGGAGGTGGTGCCGTTGGTGGAACCCCTCCTGCGCCGGATTGCGGCCCAGGAAGAAGCTAGTCTCAATGAGAGCGTGGCGGCCGCCCTGCGCAGCATCGCGGCGATCTGAGGGCCGGTCCCCGGTCACCGCATTTTCGCTTTGTCCGGCGCGACGGCGCCCGTATAAATCGCCACAACCCGTTCATCGATCCCGCCAAGGAGCCCCCCATGACCGCCATTATCGACCTCAATGCGCGCCAAATCCTGGACAGTCGCGGGAATCCCACGATCGAGGTCGACGTCATTCTCGAGAACGGCGCCAGCGGCCGCGCCGCGGTTCCCTCCGGCGCTTCTACCGGTGCCCATGAGGCGGTCGAACTGCGCGACGGCGACAAGAGCCGCTATCTCGGCAAGGGTGTGCTGAAAGCGGTCGAGAGCGCCAATGGTGAACTCTTTGAAGCCGTGGCCGGGCTCGACGCCGAGGATCAGGTCAAGATCGATCGCCTGATGATCGAGCTGGACGGAACGCCCAACAAGGCACGTCTCGGCGCCAATGCCATTCTCGGCGTGAGCCTCGCGGTGGCCAAGGCGGCGGCGGCCGATGCCGGCCTGCCGCTCTATCGCTATGTCGGCGGCACGCAGGCGCGGCTGCTGCCGGTGCCGATGATGAACATCATCAATGGCGGCGCCCATGCCGACAATCCGATCGATTTCCAGGAGTTCATGATCATGCCGGTGGCGGCACCGAGCGGTAGCGAGGCATTGCGCTGGGGGGCCGAGGTCTTCCATGCCCTGAAGGCACAACTGAAAGCTGCCGGCCATAACACCAATGTCGGCGACGAGGGTGGCTTCGCCCCCAATCTTAAGAGCGCCGAGGCGGCCCTCGATTTCATCATGCAGGCAATCGAGAAGGCCGGTTTCAAGCCGGGAGCCGAGGTGGCCCTGGCGCTTGATTCGGCCTCGACCGAGTTCTTCAAGGACGGCAAATACGATCTGGCGGGGGAGGGCAAGGTGCTCGACCCCTCCGGCATGGTCGACCTCTATGAGGCGCTGACCAAGGCCTATCCAATCGTCTCGATCGAGGACGGGATGGCAGAGGACGACTGGGCGGGCTGGAAGATGCTTACCGATCGCATCGGGGGCCGCGTGCAGCTGGTCGGCGACGATCTCTTCGTCACCAATCCGAAGCGCCTAGCCGATGGCATTGCCAAGGGAGTTGCCAATGCCATCCTGATCAAGGTCAACCAGATCGGGACGCTGACTGAAACCCTGGAAGCCGTGGAAATGGCGCACAAGGCGGGTTACCGGGCGGTGATGTCGCACCGTTCGGGCGAGACCGAGGATGCGACCATCGCCGACCTCGCGGTCGCCACCAATTGCGGCCAGATCAAAACCGGTTCCCTCAGCCGTTCGGACCGGATCGCCAAGTACAATCAGTTGCTGCGGATCGAGGAAGGCCTCGGCTCCGCCGCCGGCTATGGCGGTCGCGCCGCGCTTGCGCGGGCTTGATTGCAGGGTTTCAGGATCGGGTTCTAAGCCTTTGAATCGCTTTTCTGTTGACGGGTGGAATCAGAGTGTGATTCGCTAAGGTATGGAACTCGGTCGGGAAATCAAGCGACGCTTGCGACAGGTGGCATTGCCGCTGTTGGGGGCGTGTCTCACGGCCTATTTTGCGTTCCATGCGATCCATGGCGATCGCGGTATCTATGCCTGGCTGCGGATCAACCAGGAGTTGAAGGTTGCGGAACAGGAGGCCAGCGCCCTGGCGGCGGAACGCCGGCAGCTGGAACGGCGCCTGACACTGCTCTCGAGCACTTCGCTCGACCTCGACATGCTTGAGGAACGGGCGCGCGTCATGCTGAACTTCGCGCATCCCGACGACTTGATCATCTTCCTTGACGAGGCCGCTGCGACGGGCGGCTGAGGGAGAAATCGCGGACGGATGGGACAGCTTTCCGTTGATCTTAACGGACTTCCAGTTAATTCAACTTTTATACTTTAATATCAATACATTATGTGTTGTTGATTTGGGCGGGGTTAACCACGATAATCGGTTGCCGTTCGCCGTCCAACAGGCTCAGGATGACACACGGCGGGCTGTCACGGACGGTCGCCTCGCCAACACGCCAAACCCAGTCAGGGGGGTCTCATGGCAAAATCCGCGCCCCGTACCGCCAGCAAGGCGGGCGGTCAGGTATCGCCCACGGAACTGCTCCAATTCTATCGCGACATGCTGCTCATTCGCCGCTTCGAAGAAAAAGCGGGCCAGCTCTACGGCATGGGGCTCATCGGCGGCTTCTGCCATCTCTATATCGGCCAGGAGGCTGTGGTGGTCGGCATGCAGGCCGCGGCGGAGCCACAGGACAGCGTCGTCACCTCCTATCGCGATCACGGTCACATGCTCGCCTGCGGGATGGACCCCAAGGGTGTCATGGCGGAACTGACCGGAAGGCGCGGCGGTTATTCCAAGGGCAAGGGTGGCTCGATGCACATGTTCAGCCGCGAGAAGAAATTCTATGGCGGCCACGGCATCGTCGGCGCCCAGGTGCCGATCGGCACGGGCCTCGGCTTCGCGCACAAGTACAACGAGGACAAAGGCGTCAACATGGCCTATTTCGGCGATGGCGCGCTCAATCAGGGCCAGGTTTACGAAAGCTTCAATATGGCGGCCCTCTGGAAGCTGCCGGTGGTTTATGTGATCGAGAACAATCAATACGCCATGGGTACCTCGGTCCAGCGCTCGGCCGCCGGCCTGAAGCTGTGCGACCGAGGCGCGGCTTACGGCATTCCAGGCCAACAGGTCGATGGCATGGATGTGGTCAAGGTGAAGGAAGCGGCCGAGACCGCGCTCGCCCATGCCCGCGCTGGCGAAGGCCCGTTCATCCTGGAGATGAAAACCTATCGCTATCGCGGCCATTCCATGTCCGATCCGGCCAAGTATCGCACCAAGGAGGAAGTCTCCAAGATGCGTCAGGACCATGATCCGATCGACCGCCTGCGCGAGCGCCTGCTGGCCGAGAAGGCGACCGACGAGGCTGCCCTCAAGAACATCGACCGCGAGATAAAGGATGTGGTCTCCATGGCGACCGAATTTGCGCAATCCTCACCGGAACCGGACCCGTCGGAACTGTGGACCGACGTTCTGGTCGAAGCCTGAGGAAGGGAGCGCACCATGCCGACCGAGATCCTGATGCCCGCCCTGTCACCGACGATGACCGAGGGCAAACTCGCCAAGTGGCTTAAGAATGCCGGAGATAGCGTGAAGGCGGGCGATATCCTGGCCGAAATCGAAACCGACAAGGCGACCATGGAAGTTGAGGCTGTCGACGAGGGCATCCTCGATCGGATCCTGGTCGAAGGCGGTACCGAGAACGTCGCCGTCAACACGCCGATCGCGATCCTGCGCGGCGAGGACGAAGCTGCCGGGGCGGCGCCTGCACCGAAGAAGCAGGCAACGCCGGCAACACCTCAGCCGGCGCCTACAGGGGCGCCAGCGGCGCCGACCGTTATCACCGCGCCAGCGGCCGAGCCCGAATACACCGGTGCTACCGCCACCCATACTGTGCGCGAGGCCCTGCGCGATGCCATGGCCGAGGAAATGCGGCGCGATCCGAAGGTCTTCCTGATGGGCGAGGAAGTCGCCGAATATCAGGGCGCGTACAAGGTGAGCCAGGGACTGCTCGAGGAATTCGGCCCGAAACGGGTGATCGACACGCCGATCACGGAGCATGGTTTTGCCGGCCTCGGCGTCGGCGCCGCCTTTGGCGGCCTGCGCCCCATCGTCGAATTCATGACCTTCAACTTCGCCATGCAGGCGATTGACCACATCATCAACTCGGCGGCCAAGACGCTTTACATGTCCGGCGGCCAGATGGGCTGCCCGATCGTGTTCCGCGGCCCCAACGGTGCCGCCTCACGCGTCGCTGCGCAGCATTCACAGTGCTATGCCAGCTGGTACGCGCATTGCCCGGGACTGAAGGTGATCTCGCCCTATTCGGCGGCCGACGCCAAGGGGCTCCTGAAATCCGCCATCCGCAATCCGGACCCGGTCATCTTCCTCGAAAACGAGATGCTCTACGGACAGACCTTCGAGGTGCCGACCGATCCGGAGTTCGTCATTCCGATCGGCAAGGCGCGCATCGTGCGCCCGGGCAAGCATGTGACCATCACCGCCTTTTCCAAGATGGTGGCCGTCTCGCTGGCAGCCGCCGACATTCTGGCCAAGGAGGGAATCGAGGCGGAGGTGATCGATCTGCGCACCATCCGGCCGCTCGACACGGACACCATCGTGAGTTCTGTGCGCAAGACCAACCGCCTGGTCTCGGTCGAGGAAGGCTGGCCCTTCGCCGGTATCGGTTCCGAGTTGTCTGCCCTGATGATGGAACTGGCGTTCGATGATCTCGATGCGCCGGTCGCCCGCGTGCATGGTGCCGACGTGCCGCTTCCCTATGCGGCCAATCTCGAGAAACTCGCATTGCCGCAGCCCGATTGGGTCGTCGATGCCGCCAAACGCGTGTGCTACCGCTAGCAAGAGGAGGGTCTGATGCCGATCAATATCCTGATGCCCGCCCTCTCGCCGACCATGACGGAAGGCAACCTTGCGCGCTGGCTGAAGAACGAAGGCGACGCAGTGAAGGCCGGCGATGTGCTGGCGGAAATCGAGACCGACAAGGCCACCATGGAAGTGGAGGCGGTCGACGAGGGCACATTGGCCAAAATCCTGGTCCCCGGCGGTGCCCAGGGCGTCAAGGTCAACGACGTCATCGCCATCCTGACCGAAGAGGGTGAGGATGCCGGTGCGGTGAAGGCGCCTGCCGCAAAAACTCCTTCCTCACCCCTTCCGGGGGGAAGTCAGGAGGGCGGCGTACAGGCTCAGAAACCCGTCGCTTCGCCACCACCCAGTTCCCCCCAGAGAGGGGAGAGTAAGAAAGGCGATCGCATCGTCGCCAGCCCGCTTGCCAGGCGCATCGCCGCGCAGGAGGGGATCGACCTTGGCGCCGTGAGCGGCTCCGGCCCCAACGGGCGGATCGTCAAGGCGGACCTCGAAAAGGCACCGAAGGGTGCCGCCAGGCCGGCGGCGGCACCGCAGGCCGCGCCCGCGCCCACGGTTTCCGGCGCCGCGCAATTCGGCGAACCGGCATTCGAGCTGGTACCCCATACTTCGATGCGCAAGACCATCGCGCGCCGCCTGCAGGAATCGAAGCAGTTCGTCCCGCATTTCTACCTCACCGTGGATTGCGAGATCGACCGCCTCCTGAAAGTGCGCGAGGAGATCAATGCCGGTGCCCCCAAGGAAGGTCCCGGCGCCTACAAGGTTTCGGTCAACGATTTCGTCATCAAGGCCTCGGCCCTGGCACTCCTCCAGGTGCCCAATGCCAATGCCTCCTGGTCCGATGACGGCCTCAAGATGTACAAATCCGCCGACATCTCGGTGGCGGTCGCCATTCCCGGCGGGTTGATTACGCCGATCCTCAGGGATGCCGGGAAGAAACGCCTCTCCGAACTCTCGATCGAGATCAAGGAACTGGCCGGCCGCGCCCGCCAGGGCAAGCTGAAGCCGGAGGAATACACCGGCGGCAGTTTCTCGGTCAGCAATCTCGGCATGTTCGGCATCAAGGATTTCAGTGCCATCATCAATCCGCCCCAGGCCTGCATCCTGGCGGTGGGGGCGGGCGAGGAGCGCGCCGTGGTGCGCGGCGGGCAATTGGTTGTCGCCAACGTGATGACTTGCACCCTCTCGGTCGATCACCGCGTGGTCGATGGTGCCACGGGGGCGGAGTTCCTGGCGGCATTCAAGCGCTTCATCGAGCAGCCGCTCGCCATGCTGGTGTGATCATGCGGCGGATAGGTCTGCTTGTCGTGCTCATCTCCGGTGCGGGTCTTCCGGCGTCGGCCGATACCCTGCGGCCGCCGCTGGAGAAACAGTTCTTCGACTTCTTTCGCGCGCAATGTGTGGTCGGCCTGGAAGCCGAGGCGATGTCCATGAACATGGATCCGACGCAGGAAAATGTCGCCGCGAGCATCGCCGGCTATTGCGCCTGCACGGCACAGGCGGTGGTCAGCTATCTCACCGCCGAGGAGATCATCTCCTTCGGCGTCAACCCGGAGAAGGAGCCGGCGGCCGGCAAGATGCGACCGTATTTCGAACAGTGTCACGGCAAGTCCGCCACCGTGACGCCATAGGCCGGGACAGACTCAATGCGGAAATTCGCGCTCGTTGCCCTGGTCGCCATTCTGGCTGGTATCGTACTCCTGGCAGGTCTCACCTATTGGGGCATGCAGAAGGATGTCGACGTTTCGACCCCGGAGGCGCAGGCGCGCTTCAAGGAAAACTTCGCGCCGGGCTGCCGCTCGAAGCTGCCGGAACTGATTGCCAGGTTGCCGGCGGCCGAACAGGTCGTGCTCGATACGACACAGATGAATACCGTCTGCGCCTGCGTGGCCGACGAGATTATTGGCAATTTCGGGACCACCGGCAGTTTCAAGCCGGCCGACATGATTTCCGACGCCCGCAACGCGGCGATCGAGGCAGCGGAACTCGCTTGTCTCAGGAAAGTGACGGCGCCGTAAGGGCGCTCAGCAAGGGAGCAGTCAGATGAGCGATACCTCGTTCGATCTCGTCGTCATCGGTGGCGGCCCCGGCGGTTACGTGGCGGCGATCCGCGCCGCTCAGCTCGGCCTCAAGACCGCCGTGGTCGAGCGCGAGAATCTGGGCGGCATCTGCCTTAACTGGGGCTGCATTCCGACCAAGGCGCTGCTGCGCTCGGCGGAAGTCGGGCACCTCCTCAAGCACGCCGATGCCTACGGCTTCTCGGCGACCGGCGTCAGTTTCGACCTCAAGAAGATCGTGGATCGGTCGCGCAAGGTGGCGGGTCAGCTCTCGGGCGGCGTCAAACACCTCCTCAAGAAGAACAAGGTCACGGTGTTCGACGGCCATGCCCGACTTGCCGGCGCCGGCAAGGTGAAGGTCGAGAAGGACGGCAAGCCGGTGGCCGATCTCGCCGCGAAGAATGTCGTTCTCGCAACCGGCGCCCGCGCGCGTTCCTTTCCGGGCCTCGAGCCCGACGGCAAGCTGGTCTGGACCTATCGCGAGGCGATGGTGCCGACCGTCATGCCGAAATCGCTGCTGGTCGTGGGATCGGGCGCCATCGGCATCGAATTCGCGAGCTTTTACCGGAATCTCGGCGCCGAGGTGACGGTGGTGGAGGTGATGCCGCGCATCCTGCCGGTCGAGGATGCCGAGATTTCGGCTTTCGCTCAGAAGGCGTTCGAGAAGCAGGGCATGAAGATCCTGACCGGTGCCAATGTGAAGGCATTGAAGAAGGGCACCGACAACGTGACCGCGACCATTGAGGCCGGCGGCAAGTCGCAGGACATCACGGTCGACCGCGTCATCCTCGCTGTCGGCATCGTCGGCAATGTCGAGAATCTGGGCCTTGAGGGCACCAAGGTTAAGGTCGAGAAGACCCATATCGTGACCGACGGCTACGGCCATAC
>JAEUKV010000140.1 GCA_016794165.1 Rhodospirillaceae bacterium | reverse complement strand
GTCCTAGTCCCCCAGCCAAAACTCAGATCAAACGACACAGCTATATGGGCGTCCGGCGCCGGACAGGGGCCAAATCGGGGCGCCAGACCGGGTGTGACAGGAGCTTGGCCGTGGGCCCGCGACATTTGCCGGCCAGGTTGTGGAAGCAGTCTTCCCAGGCCGCCAAGGCGCGCGCCATTGGCTGGCAGGGATTTCGTTGAGTCCAGTAGTATTGCGCTAGCCTGCAACTCCGTGCCCTGTCGGTTGTTGCGGTCGGCATGACCGCTTGAATTTGGAGGAAACACAGCATGGACCGCTTCACTGGCGGTTGCCTGTGCGGCAACGTTCGCATTGTGGCCTCGGGGCGCCCGTATCGGGTGGGCCTTTGCCACTGTCTCGACTGCCGCAAGCATCACGGCGCCCTTTTTCATGCTTCCGCGATCTTCCCTCAGGATGCGGTGACGATCGAAGGAGAAACGCGCGATTTCGCCGGGCGATATTTCTGCCCCCGCTGCGGCTCGCCGGTTTTTGCGCGCAGTGCCGACGAGATCGAGGTGAACCTCGGGACCCTGGATGCCCCGGATCAACTGACGCCAACCTACGAGCTCTGGACCATCCGCCGCGAGTCCTGGTTGCCGCCGTTTCCGCTCGCGCGGCGATACGACCGCGATCGCGAGACGACTGGCCGCTTTGAGGCGTAGCTCAAGACATCGGGCGACAGCGTCGTTGCGTGAGGACCAAGGCGAACAGACTTCGAGAGGATGTCGGATCAGGGGCGTCGAGTAAGTCGACTCCGGGATTCAGAGGTTAGTGTGAGCAGCGCTTGCCTGCCGATCTCAGATCATCGGCGGCGTGCAGGCGCATACCACGATGGCGGTCGATGGCCCGACATTGGTCAGGCGGTAGCGCTGCTTGCCGATGAACTGGAAACCGCCGCCCGCGGCAATGCGACGGCGCTGAGTGCCGACCTCGATCTCGACCAGGCCCTGAACGACCACGGCCGCGGTCTCGCCGTCATGGCTGAGCGGCTCCTCGCCGGTGCCGGCACCCGGCGCGTAGCGCTCGAAGAACAGCTGCAGCTTCTTGTCGCGCCTTTCGCTGCCCAGGACCTGCAGGTCGGCCGCACCCCGGGTGATCGCGGTGAGGTCCGCCTTGTCATAGAAGAGGATGTTCTGCCGGGTCGTCGGCAAGGCGAAGAAATCGGCGATCGAGATCGGAATGGCGCTCAGCAACCGGTGCAGGGAGGCCAGCGACGGCGCATGGTTTTGTTGCTCGATCAAGGACACGGTGGCGTTGGTGACGCCGGCGCGCTGGGCGAGTTCCCGCTGCGAGAACCCGGCGCTTTCGCGCACCTTGCGCAGCCGTTCGCCCACCGCGAGATCGGCCAAGGCCGGATCCAGCCCGCCACCCCTTTTGCCGCCGGATTTGGTCCCGAAGGTTGCTTTCGCGGCCGTGGCAGCAGTCGTCGGCTTGGTCGCTGACCTGGCGGGGGACGCCTTCCGGGTCGTTGTCTTGGTCAATTTCTTCTTCCGCGACTCACCCGGCAACTTGTCCTCCCCAGTTCAGGCGCTGACAGCATGCACAGAATTGCTGCTTGCCGCCAGTATGAAGCCTGTTAAAATAAACATCCAGTAATCAAAAAATAATGAACAGCGGGTTATATGCCGCCCGGTGCCCGAAGCACTGCCGTGGGTGACCCGCCACTCAATCAGGAGGGAACGGTCGATGAGCATCACTGCGGAACTGGCGCGCCTCTCGGGCAAGCTCTATGTCGATGGCGGCTGGACGGCGAGTGCCAGCACGGAACATCTCGACGTCATCGACCCGGCCACCGAGGATCGCGTCGGCCAGATCGCCGACGCCACCGACCAGGAAGTCGACCAGGCGATCGACATCGCCAACCGAGCCCGCAAGGTTTGGTGCCGCCAGGACACGCGCAGCCGGGCGGTCATCCTGCACGACATCGCCGCCACCATCCGCCGCGACAAGACCGTCTATGCCGAATACCTGACGCGTGAAGAGGGCAAGCCCTACAAGGAATCCGTCGACGAGGTCTCCTGGTGTGCCACCGCCATCGACTATTACGCCGAGCTGGCGCGGCATCAGGCGGGTCGCATCGCCGGGGCGACCGTCCCGGGCCAGTTCCATTTCAGCATCAAGGAGCCGCTTGGCACCATCGTCATTGTGCTGCCGTTCAACTACCCGCTGGTCCTGCTGTGCTGGGAAGCGGCCGCGGCGATCGCCGCCGGCAACGCCGTGATCGTCAAGCCGCACGAACAGACCAGCCTCACCACCCTCAAATTCATGGAGATTTTCGGTGCCCTGCCGCCCGGCCTGATGCAGGTGGTCACCGGTGGCGCGCGCGTCGGCCAGCGCCTGATCGCCAGCGGCGGCACCCACGGTGTCGCCTATACCGGCTCGGTCGCGGTCGGCCAGGCCGTCGCCCGGACCTGCGCCGACAGCTTCAAGCCCTGCCTGATCGAGGCTTCCGGCAACGACCCCTTCATCGTCATGCCCTCGGCGCCGATGGAGATGGCGGTGCGCGGCGCGGCCTTCGCCGCCTATCTCAACTGCGGCCAGGTGTGCACATCGGCCGAGCGCTTCTATGTCCATGACGCGATCCATGACGAGTTCGTGGCGCGCCTGGTGGCGGAAGCCAAGAAGCTGCGGGTCGGCAACGGGTTGGATCAGGTCGATATGGGGCCGCTCGCCACCAGGCGCCAGCGCGAGCGCTTCGAGGGCCTGCTGGCGCGCGCCCGCGCGGCTGGTGCCAAGACCGAGACCGGTGGCGGCCGCCCGGCCAATCTCAATCGCGGCTGGTTCGTGGAGCCGACCGTGCTCACCGATGTCACCCCCGACATGGAGATCCTCAATGAGGAGCCGTTCGGGCCGGTGGCGCCGATCTGCCGCGTGCGCGACTTCGACGAGGCGCTGGAGCTTGCCAATAAATCCCGCTTCGGGCTGGGCTCAAACATCTACACCCTCGACATGTCGGAGGCGTTCCGGGCCGTGAACGAGATCGAAGCCGGGATTCTCTGGGTCAACGCGCCGCTCCTCGACAACGATGCCCTGCCGTTCGGCGGGCGCAAGCTCTCGGGCAGCGGTCGCCAACTTGGACCGGAAGGGCTGGAGCAGTTCCAGAACACCCGCTTCGTGATGATTGATCCCACCGCCAGCAACCAGGATTTCTGGTGGTTCCCCTATAGCAAGGAAGAATCCTTCCAGCGCAAATAGCTTGCCGGAAACAGGAAAGCCCCGCCTGCCGGACCGGTAGGCGGGGCCTTTTCTTTGCTGCGCGTCAGGGTGCCTTGTCGCAGACCGCCGACAGCTTGTTGCCGTCAGGGTCCCGCACATAGGCGGCATAGAAATTTTCGTGGACCTTCGCCCGAATGCCGGGTCCGCCTTCGTCCTTGCCGCCGGCGGCGAGAGCCGCGGCGTGAAAGGCGTCGACGGCGGCGCGGTCCGGTGCCGCGAGGCAGATCATGGTGCCATTGCCGTTCGTGGCGGCCTGCTTGTCCTGCGGTGTCATCAGGTAGAGGAGCGGCTGCACCGCGCCGTAGCCGATCATGTTGTCATGGCTTTCCAGCCGGCGGTAGCCGAGCGGCGCGAGCGCGCTGTCGTAGAAGGCTTGGCTGCGGCCGACATTGTTGCTGCCAAGGGTGATGTAGTTGAACATCGCTGGGTCCATTGTTGTGCAAGAGAAAGGGCGGCGGGACCGGCCCGCCGCCCAGTTCGAAGGTCAGATTGTGTCCATCCTCTAGTTCAGTGGTAGTCGCCCTTCCCGGCGGGCTTCACCACCACGAAGGTGACCACCAGATAGACCACGGCGCCGACTACCGCGGTAGGCAGTGACGCGGTCAGGATCTCGTAGGGCGAGCTGCTGACATAGCTCACCGGATTGAGCAGGTAGAGATAGGTTGCGAACCCCGCCAGCATGCCGAGGATCGCCGCCGGATTGAAGCCGCCCCAATAGGCATAGGGGCTGTCAGCCGACCGCTGGAACAGGCCCCGCACATTGAGCCGCTGCTTGCGAAGCAGATAGTAGTCGACGATCTGGATGGCACAGAGCGGGGCGAAGAACACGCCCATATAGGCGAGCACCGTCCCGATATTGCTGAAGAAGAGATCTGGAATGAAAATTCCAATCGCCATCACCGGCAGAATGGCCAGCGCCAGCAGGAGCGCCCAGGGCGCCGTCGAGAGGGCCGGTACGGCCCGCAGGCCGACCGCCGAGGCATAGAGCCCGGCCACCGCCGTCCCGATATTGGCCGCGATCACGAACAGCAGGGCAATGGCGCCGTAGAAGGAGCCGCCCAGTTCCGTGAGCCACTGCGCCGGGTTCGAGGTTCCCAGTGCCAGGATTGCCGCCAGGCCGATGGTGCTCAGCAGCGGCACCGGCAGGCCCATGCCGATCATCGCCGGCACCGTCGCCGTGCGGGTGTTGCGCGCCACCCTGGTCATTGCCCCGATATAGGGCCACCAGGAGAGCAAGCTGACGATGCCGATTTCGATACCCGTCACATAATCCCATTGCAGGTCGCCGGAGGCATAGGCGGGAACCGCCGCCGCCAGTTCCGCCGATTTTCCGGTCACCAGTTCATAGATGATCCAGGCGCCGACGCCGACGATGAAGAAGAACAGGATGTTGGACACCCGCTTCACGCCGGCGGTGCCGCGCATCAGCGAAATGAACACGAAGGCGCAGGCCGCCAGCGTGCCAACGACGATCGCCACGGTGGCGGAATCCGCCGTGATGACGCCGATCGTGACCAGGAACTCCTCCAGCGCCTTGCCGAAGAAGATTAGCAGGATCGAGTTCCAGCAGATGATCGAGACATATTGCAGGACGACGGTGATCAACCAGCCATTGGCGCCGAACTGCGCCTTGGCCGAGACGATCGAATCGATTCCGTATTTGGTCGATGGCGGCACCACGGCGAGCGTCACCATCAGCATGCCGATCATCGCGCCGGCCGTCATCGAGGCGAATCCAGCCTTGAGCTGCAGGTAATAGCCGACATATTCGCCGATGACGTAACACCAGGTGGCAGCCGCGGCCACCAGCAGCACCACGAACAGTTCCCAGGTGCCCCAGACCCGCTGCGACGGTGCGAGTGGCCAGGAGCTGTCTTCGATCATGTGATTGGACTGGCTCATGACGGCCACCCCCAGAGCAGCAGGGCAATCGGGCCAAGCACGCCCGTCACCGCGAGAATCAGCCAGTCGCGCCCGACGAAACCGGGCTCCCGCTCCGCCGCTTCCTCGACTTCCTTCAGTCGCCGCTCCAACTCAGGCGCGAGAGCTTCGCCGCCCGAAGATACACTTGTCATTTTCCCCTCCCCGATTGTGGGACCAGGTCCCACTCGACCGGCTGGTGCCGCGGTTCAGGCCAGGGGCCGCCCGCGGGTTTCCTGCCGGACAAATTCTTCTCTCGACATCTCAATAGCTGGGTGGCGTGATCGCCCAGATCACGACCGCCTCGGATTCGCCCGGATTCGCATAGCGGTGCGGCGTCGTGCTGGCGAAACTGAAGCTGTCCCCTGCGGTCAGCACGAATTTTCGCTCACCGACCCACAGTTCGAGCGTGCCCTGCATGACGATGCCCGCCTCCTCGCCCTGATGCGTATAGGTCCCGCTGCCGCTGCTCGACCCCGGCTTGAAGGTGGAAAGCAGCAGTTCAAGGCTGCCGCGCAGATTGGCCGAGAGCAACTCATCGGTAATGCCGGAGGCGAAGTTGAGCGTCCGCCGGCTGCTCGCGCGTACCACGACGTCGCGTTCCACAGGATCAATGCTCTCGGCGTTCTGGAAGAACCAGCTGATGTTCACCCCGAGGGCCGCGGCGATGTCGTGGAGGGCCTTCACGCTGGGATAGGCAAGACCGCGCTCGATCTCGCTGAGATGGCCGAGCGAGAGTCCGGTGGCGCCGGAGAGGACCTTGAGGGTGATCCGCCGGGCCTTGCGCAGGTCGCGAATCTCCGATCCCACCTGTTCGGGGGCCAGCGGCGCCTGCCGGGTGGCGACCCGTCCGTCCTGGCCCGGCTTGCTGGCGATGGCCTCGACAAACTGTCTCATGGGGTCATTATTTTCTCACGGTCGTGAAATTTACAAGACAAAATTTCACGATCGTGATTTATTCTCGGTCGGTATTGCACCAATGAAACCAGGGAGACGACAGGTTGACCACACCAGAGTCGACTTGCTGGGCTGGCGGTGAAAACTCGCCCCGGAATTGGGTCCGGACGCTGGGCGGACACGGCGCGCTGCCTTGCAGCTACACCGAATGGTCCGGCGTGTCGGTGGGCTGCTTCCGCTTCGGCGATCTCAGCGAGCGTGTGGCGGCACCACGGATCGGCCGGCACTATATCTCGCTCACCCTGGGAGAGCCGGTCGAGGTCGAGGGCATTCTCGATGATCGCCGTCATCAGGCACGCGTTGCGCCGGGCCAACTCATGTTCATGGCGGCCGGGCAGAGCAATGAATGGCGTTGGGACGGCCCGACCGAGGAGGCCCAGCTCTTTGTCGATCCGAGCGTCATTGAGCAGGCGGCCAACGACAGCGGGTATGGGCAGGTAGCGCTGCGCAGCCAGATCGCGGTCGAGGATCCGTCGATAAGACAGATTGTCCTGGCGCTGGTCGATGAGCTGCGTGCGCCCGGGCCGTCACCGGCCATGATGGCGCAGAGCGCGGTGCAATATCTCGCGCTTCATCTTCTCCGGCGCCATTGTACCCGTCGTGGCGACCTGTCCCGGCCCGGAACCCTCAACGGCCACCAGATCAGCCGTATCGAAGGGTTTGCGGATGCGCATTTGCAGAGCGACATCGCCCTCGCCGATCTGGCCGCCGTTGTGCATATGAGCCAGTTCCATTTCGCCCGCGCTTTCAAGATGACCACGGGCCAGTCGCCCCATCGCTGGCTCACTGCCCGGCGCATGGCCCGTGCCCAGGAATTGCTGCGCGCCACCGCCCTGCCGATCATCGAGGTGGCGGCCGAGACCGGCTTCCAGAGCCAGAGTCACTTCGGCCAGGTGTTTCGCAGATGGTCCGGGCATTCGCCGCGGCAATGGCGGAATCTGGCCCGATGCTGACGAGATCCGCAAGAATCCGACAAGATCCGCAGGATCGCGAGAGACGCGATGTTGCGGGCGGCCTAGCCTTTCCGGCTGCAACGCCAACCGGGAGATAGCGGCATGACCAAGATGTGGGGCGACGAGCCCTATTACGGCCTCGACGATGAATTCGATCCGCAATGGTTCCTGACCGAGGCGCAGAAGGACTTGCAGCGGGAGCTGATCGAGGTCTGCCGGACCGTGCTGCGGCCCAACGCGATCGAGGCGGACCGCAACAACACCTATCCCAGGAAGAGCATCGACGCGCTCGCCGATCTCGGCCTGCTGGCCATGATCGCACCCAAGAAGTACGGTTGCCGCGGCGAGAACCATGTCGGCACGCTGATGGTTGCGGAGACCATCGCGCGCTACGGCTGTCCCTCCACTGCGCTTATCTTCATGATGCATATGGTCGGTGTCGCCGGGCTGGTGTTCCGCGCTCATGGCAATGCCGAGATCCAGAAGCTGCTCTCGCGCATGGACAAGGATCGCCTGATCGGCACGGCCTCCTATACCGATCCCGAGACCGGCGGCCATTTCTGGTACCCGAAGATGTCCGGCGCCAAGCGTGTCCCCGAAGGCTGGCATGTGCAGAAGAAGGCCGCCTGGACCACATCGAGCGGCTATGCGGACTGGTACATTTCGCAGACGACGAGTCCCGATTTCAAGGGCGATTACAGCGACCTTTCGGTTTTCCTGTTCTACAAGGATGAGGTCAAGGGTGCCGCCGGCAAGTGGGATGCCATGGGCATGCACGGCAACCAGTCGGGCCCGGTCGAGATCGACGTCGTGATCCCGGCCGACCGCATCGTCGGTGGGCCGGGCGACGGTGCCCGTTCCAATGACGAGGCGATCGACCCCCTGGCGATGCTGATGTATGCCGGCTCCTACAACGGCGTGGCCCTGGCCTGCATCGACGTGGCCAAGCGCCATGTGACGCGCAAGGCGCATGCACAGTATGGCCGCCGCGTTGCCGACTATCCGACCATCCAGGACAGTTTCGGCCGCGCCGTGATGGATACTCAGGCCTCGCGCCTGTTCGCCTTCTCGCTTGCCAAGGCACTGGACGACGCCACCGAGAATGGGAGTTGGGAGATCTACGAGAAAACCCCCCTGGCGATGCCGCGCGCCAAATTCTCCTCCTGGGCCTTCGAGGCAAAGTTCCTCTCGACGCGCCTCTCCTCCGTCGTGTCCGACATGATGCTGCAGGCCTGCGGCGGGCGCGGCTATATGCGCGATCTGGAACTCGAGCGCCTGGTGCGCGATTCCAAGGCCGGCTGGGTGATGGGTCCGTCGAATGAGATCACCAGCCAGTTGATTGGCAAATGGGCCCTGTTCGGGCCCGAGGCGGTCGACTGGTGGAACCAGAAGGTCGACGAGCCGGTGCTGATGAACGAGCTTGGCAAACTTGATGCCGACGGCAAGCAGCGCATCATTGCCAAGTTGCAGGAGGAACTGAAATCACCGAAGGCGGCGCAGTAATGGCGACGGTTGAGTCACCTGACCCCATCACCCTGCGGCGGGCCCTGGGCAGTTTCGCCACCGGCATCGCGGTCGTCACCGGCCGGCGACCGGACGGGGAACCGTTCGGCCTTACCGCCAGCTCCTTCCAGTCGCTCAGCCTCGATCCGCCGCTGGTTCTCTACAATGCACAAAAGGGCGCGGCCAGCCTTGCCTTTCTGGCTGAGCGCCCGGCCTTCTGCGTCAACATCCTGCGCCGCGACCAGGCCTGGATGGCGCGCCAGTTCGCCGAGCACCGCCCGGACCGCTTCGCCGGCGTCGCCTGGGAAGCGGGCTGGTCGGACTGTCCCGTGGTCGAGGGGGCGCTCGCCACATTTGAATGCAGGCTCTGGGCCAATTACGATGGCGGCGACCATGTCATCGTGATCGGCGAAGTGATGCGACAGCGTTTTGTGGAAGTGGGAGATCCCCTGCTGTATTTCCGGGGAAGTTTCATGGATGGCAGCGGCCGCGATGCCCCTGCCCAACGTCAATGCACGGGAGGAAGCTGATATGGACACCGCCACCCCAACCGCACCCGGCATCACGGGACATGTTCAGTTTGATCCGCCCCAGTTCGCCCATCTCGGCATGCGCCCCGAACTGGTGGTCAATCCGGTCGAGGATGAGCGCATCTGGGTTGAGCTTGAACCCAATGTCTGGTTCCGGCCGTTGTTCTTCGACATGAACAACGGTTCGCACGGCGAGGTGCTGCGGGTGAAGCGCGGGGGTATCCTTTCGCGCCACAAGCACTCCACCCCGGTGCATGGATTCGTGATCAAGGGCGAATGGCGCTATCTCGAGCACAGCTGGGTGGCGCGCGCCGGTGGATATGTGATGGAGCCGCCGGGTGAAATCCACACCCTGACCGTCGACAATGACGACGAGATGCAGACGGTGTTCATTATCCAGGGGCCTACCCTCTATCTTGACGAGGCCGATCGCGTCGTTCTGATCGAGGACAATTTCCACCTGATCGAAACAGCAGCGAAGCACTATGAAAAGGTAGGCCTCGGCGCCGATTTTGTGAAACAGTTCATCCGCTGATCCGGGCGTTCGCCCCAGCAACCCAGCGAGCCGGCCACCGGAATTTCCGGTGACCGGCTCGATCCGTTGACACCCCCAGCTTTCCTCCACCAGCAACCGAGAGATCGTTCCCATGTCGCAAACTCTGCCGAGCCAAGCTGAAATCGTCATTGTCGGCGGCGGCGCCATCGGTTGCTCGATTGCCTATCACCTGGCCAAGCTCGGCCACCGCGACGTGATCCTGCTGGAGCGAGGCACGCTGACCTGCGGCACCAGCTGGCACGCGGCGGGCCTGGTCATGCAGCTGCGCGCCACCCACACCATGACGGAACTCTGCCGCTACAGCGCGGATCTCTACGAGACGCTGGAGGCCGAGACCGGGCAGGCAACCGGATTCCGGCGCAGCGGCAGCCTGCCGGTCGCACGCACGGAAGCGCGCTTCACCGAGTTGAAGCGGCTCGCTTCCCTCGGTCGGTATTTCGATGTGCCGGTCGACATCCTCACCCCGGCCGAGGTGGCGCGGCACTATCCGCTGATGGATGTCGGTCGCATCGTGGGCGGTCTGTTCATCCCCGGTGACGGCCAGACCAACCCGATCGACACCACCATGGCGCTCGCCAAGGGTGCGCGCATGAACGGCGCCCGCATCTTCGAGCGCACCGCCGTCACTGGGTTTGAGACCGCCGACGGTGCCATCAAGAAGGTGCGTACCGTCCAGGGCGACATTTCCTGCGACAAGGCCGTGCTGTGCGGTGGACTCTGGTCGCGCGACCTCGCCGCCACCATCGGCGTCCATGTCCCGCTCTATGCTTCCGAGCACATGTATGTGACGACCGCGCCGATCGACGGGGTCCAGCCGAATCTGCCGGTGATCCGCGACACCGACGGTTATGTCTATATCAAGGAGGATGCCGGCAAGTTGCTGGTCGGCGCCTTCGAGCCGGTCTGCAAGCCGCTGGCGGTGGAAAGCCTGCCGGCACAGTTCGAGTTCGGCGAACTGCCGGAGGATTGGGATCATTTTGCCCTGCCCATGTCGAAGGCGATGGAACTGGTGCCGGTCCTGGAAAAGGCGCAGATCCGGCATTTCCTCAACGGGCCGGAGAGCTTTACGCCCGACAACAAGTTCATCCTCGGCGAGGCGCCGGAGGTGCGGAACTTCTTCGTCGCCGCCGGCTTCAATTCGCAAGGGATCCTCAGTGCCGCCGGCGTCGGCCGCGCCATGGCCGACTGGATCAGCAGCGGCGAGCAGCAGATGGACCTCTCCGAGGTCGACATCGCGCGCTTTGCGCGCTTCCAGGTCAACCGCCGCTATCTCAGGGAGCGCACGGCGGAAAGCCTCGGTCTTCTCTATGCGATGCACTGGCCGCACCGCCAGGTGGAATCGGCGCGTCCGGCGCGACAGACGCCGCTCCATGAGCGCCTGAAGACCCGCAATGCCTGCTTCGGCGAGACCGCCGGCTGGGAGCGAGCCAATTGGTACGCATCTGCCGGAACCACGCCCGCCTATGAATACGCTTACGGGCGCCAGAACTGGTTCGCGGCGGTGGGCGAGGAACACATGGCCGTGCGCGAGCGGGTGGGCCTCTTCGACCTCTCTTCCTTTGCCAAGTTCGAAGTGGCGGGGCCGGACGCCGAGCGGGAATTGCAGCGCCTGTGCGGCAACAACATTGCCGTGCCGGTCGGCCGCATCGTCTATACCCAGATGTTCAACACCAGGGGCGGGATCCAGGCGGATGTGACGGTGTCACGTCTCGCCGAGGATCGCTTCTGGGTGGTGACGGCCGCCGCCAACCAGGTCCGCGACCTGACCTGGATCCGGCGCAACATCGCGCGCGATGCGCGCCTCACCGTTACCGATGTGACCTCCGGCTATGGCGTGCTCTCACTGATGGGGCCGCGGTCGCGCGATCTGCTGGCGCGCCTGTCGCCCAACGATTTCAGCAACGAAGCCTTTCCGTTCGGGACCTTGCAGCAGGTGGAGATCGGCTTTGCCCTGGCGCAGGCATTTCGCGTCACCTATGTCGGCGAGCTTGGCTGGGAGCTCTATCTCCCCAGCGAATTCGTGGGGCCGGTGTTCGATCTGATCGAGGCGGAAGGGCGTGACCTCGGCCTGCGCCTTGCCGGCTATCACGCGCTCGATTCCCTTCGTTCGGAAAAGGGCTACCGCCATTGGGGTCACGACATCTCGCCGGCCGATTCACCCTGGGAGTCCGGGCTCGGCTTCGCCGTGGCGCTCAAAGCCAAGGGCGATTTCATCGGCCGGGCTGCGCTTGAGGCGCTGAAGGCAAAACCGCTCACCCGTCGTCTGGTGCATTTCCGCATGCAGGAGCCGGGGCCGATCCTGTTCCACGACGAACCGATCTACCGCGACGGCCGGATCGTCGGGCGCCTTACCTCTGGCAGTTACGGCTATGCCATCGGCAGTGCCGTCGGCATGGGTTATGTCGAATGCGCCGACGGTGTCACGCCCGACTTCGTCACCGGCGGCAGCTACGAAATCGAGATCGCGGCGGAGCGCCACCCGGCGATTGCCTCGCTACAGCCCTTCTACGATCCCAAGTCGGCCCGCATCAAGGTCTAGCCGGGTAGGGCCGCGGCAACTTCCTTGATCGCCTCGGCGGTGGCGGCGACGACAAGATCGGCTTCTGCCGGCGTCAGGCAGAGGGGTGGCGCGAACCCCAGGATGTCCCCCTGCGGCATAGCCCGCGCGATCACGCCGCGCTTCAGCAACGCCGCCGCTGTCTGCGGCCCGATTTTTTGCGCGGGGTCGAACAGGCGGCGGGCGTCCTTGTCCGCCACAAGCTCGACGGCACAGAGCAATCCTTCGCCACGCACATCACCGACGATCGCCAGATCGCCCACCGCCGCGCGCATGCCGTCGACGAAATGGGCGCCGGTCTTGCGCGCATTGGCGACCAGACCGAGATCGTCGATCAACTGCAAGTTGGCAACGCCCGCCGCGGCGCCGATCGGGTGGGCGGAATAGGTCCAGCCATGGCCGATCGGCCCGTTCTCGTCGGTGCCGCGCTCCAGCACCTGCCAGACCCGGTCCGAGATGATCGAACCCGAAAGCGGTGCATAGGCCGAGGTAAGTCCCTTGGCGATGGTGATGATGTCGGGTTCGATGCCGTAATGCCCGGAGCCGAACATCGAGCCCAGACGACCGAAACCGGTCACCACCTCGTCGGCGATCAGCAGAACGTCGTACTTGCGCAGAACCGCCTGGATGGCGGGCCAATAGCCTCTGGGCGGCGGCACGATCCCGCCCGTGCCGAGCACGGGCTCGCCGATGAAGGCGGCGATGGTATCGGCGCCGCGTTCCAGGATCAGCTGTTCCAGTCGCGCCGCGCAATCGGCGGAGAAATCCTCTTCCGACAGGGTCGCGTCGGCTCGGCGGAAATAGTAGGGCGCCTCGGTATGGATCACCTGCGACAGGGGCAGATCGAACTTCTTGTGGAACAGCTCGAGCCCGGTCAGCGACCCGGTCATCAGCCCGGAGCCATGATAGCCGCGCCAGCGCGAGATGATGGTCTTCTTGTTTGGGCGTCCCAGGATGTTGTTGTAGTACCACACCAGTTTGACGTTGGTTTCATTGGCGTCCGAACCCGAGAGGCCGAAATAGACCTTGGACATGTGCTTGGGCGCGCGTTCCATGATCATGTGCGCCAGCGTGATCGACGCCTCGGTGCCGTGGCCGACATAGGAATGGTAATAGGCCAGTTCGTGTGCCTGGCGGGAAATCGCCTCGGCGATCTCGGTTCGGCCATAGCCGACATTCACGCAATAGAGACCCGCGAACGCATCGAGAAATCTCTTGCCGTCGCGATCGACGATATAGGCGCCTTCGCCCCCGGTGATGACGCGATTTGGGATTTCGCCGCGCGCGAACTGCCCGAGATGGGTCGAGGGATGAAAGAAATGTGCGCGATCCCATTGGTCGAGCTGGTCGTTGTGCAGCATCAAGATCTCCTGTGGCAGTTCGCCATTGGGGCCGGTCGCCCGAATTGGCGTGTTGGCGGCCTAGTCTATGACGATCAACTCGCGGGCAACATCGCACAGCCGTTCGCCACCCGACGGCGTCACGGCAAAGGATTCGGATATGGCAACCCCCCAATCCTGCAGCCACAGCCCGGCCTGGATATGAAAGCACATGCCGGCCTGCAACTCGGTGCCGTCACCGGGCCGCAGACTGACCGTGCGCTCGCCCCAATCGGGCGGATAGGAGAGGCCGATCGAATACCCGACGCGGCTCTCCTTCTTGAGCCCGTGGCGACGCAGCACGGCCTGCCAGGCAGCCTCCACCGCTTCGGCCGTGTTGCCCGGGCGCGCCGTGGCAAGCCCGGCATCGACCCCCTCGACCACTGCCTTGGCGACATCCCCGATTCCAGCTGGCGGTTTGCCAAGGTGGACCGTGCGCGTAAGCGGCGCGTGGTAGCCGCGGCGGGATCCGGCGATCTCGATCATGGTGAGGGCGTTGGTGGGCAGCGGCGCATCCGACCAGGTGAGGTGTGGCGTGCTGGTACCTTCGCCTACCGGCATCAATGGGCAGATGGCGGCATAATCGCCGCCAATCCCCGGCACGCCGATGGTTTGGGCGTGGTAGATCTCGGCGATCACCTGGTTCTGCGGCACGCCCGGTTTCATCGTGGCGATGGCGCGATTCATGGCGCTGGTGCAGATGCGCCCGGCCTCGCGCATCAGCGCCAGTTCCGCTTCCGATTTCACCAGGCGCGCCCAGTTGACCAGATCGCCGTTGTTGCTGAAGCTCGCTTCCGGCAGGCCCATCACAAGGTGGGCGTGGCAGCGCGCCGTGTAGTAGTGGGCATCCATCTCGACCCCGATGCGCGCCTTGCCCCAGCCGCGACTGCGGATCAGCTCCGCCAGTTCGTCATAGGGATGCTCGGTCTTGTGCTGCACCAGCCGCTCGGAAAAGGACACGATCTGGCGATCCGGCAGGTCGGTGGTGACATGGGCGCATTTGGCGTCCTGGGCGCGGCCGAACCAGACCGGCCAGTCCTCGTCCACATGCACCACGACGCATTGCGGCACATAGAACGACCAGCCGTTGAAGCCGGTGAGCCAGCACATATTGGCCGGGTCCTGGCAAATGATGAGATCGAGTCCCGCGTCGCGCATTCGCCGCCTGGTATCCGCGACCCGTCGCTTGTATTCGGCCTGGTCGAAGGGTTTCTCATAGATGGTCATCGGGTGTTTCCTTCCTCAGGCGCTGATGACGGTGCCGATGCCGGCCTTGCGGGCGGCGGCGAGAGCGTAGGTGGCGATGGCGGTGTCTTGTGCACCGGTGCCGGTCAGGTCGCAGATGGTGATGTCCAGCTCGCTGCGCCGCCCTAGGGTCATGCCGGCAACGATGGCGCCCAGTTCGGGCGGTGCATCGGCTAGAAAGCCGGCGGCACGGGCGGCGCGCAATTCGCCCAGCTTCTCCGCCTGAGAGACCCGGTCGCAGACGAAGAGGTCGGCAGCGGCGAGGGCGTCGGCCGCGATCTCGTTCTTGCCTTCCTGGTCCGAGCCCATGGCCGTGATGTGCAGGCCGGGGTGCAGCCAGTCTGCCTGCAGGATTGGCTGGCGCGCTGGCGTGGTGGTGATCACCAGTTGCGACCGGCGCACCAAATCCGCGGGATCGGCGGTCGCTTCGGCCGCGATACCGGTCATGGCGGCGATGTCACTGGCGCAGGCAGCTGCCTTCCCGGCATCCCGACCCCAGACCAGCACGCGTGTGAAGGGGCGCACCAGATGTGCCGCCGCGACCTGCAGCCGCGCCTGCACGCCGGTGCCGAGGACGCCGGCAACAGTGACGTCGCGGGGCGCCAGATGCCGCGCGACGACGGCACCCGCGGCGGCGGTGCGGATATCGGTCAGATACCCGTTGTCGAGCAGCAGGGCGTCGACCAGGCCGGTGCGGGCGGAGAACAGGATCATCAGGCCGTTGAGGCTGGGCAGGCCCAGCTTGGGATTGTCGAAAAAGCCGGGACTGACCTTGATGGCGAATCCATCGAATCCCGGGATATAGGCGGTCTTCACGTCGACTTCGCCATGCGCTTCCGGAATCTGCATGGAGAGGATGGGGGGCATGATGACCTTGCCGACGGCCAGGGCCCGGAAGGCCTGCTCGACCGTGTCGATCGCGGCCAGATCAAGGGCGAGACAGCGGCGGAGATCGCTTTCGGTGAGAACGAAGATATCGCGCATCCAGGCTATCCTTTCACGATCTGATCGCCGATCCGGACCGACTCGCCGCCGGCTACGGCGAGGAACTGGGCCGGATCGACGTTGTGACCGCTGACGATCAGCGCCGTGGGTCCATTGAGCGCGAGCTTGCCGGCCAGAAGGGCCGCGACACCGACCGCGGCGGCGCCCTCGCTTACCAGTCTCTGCTCACAAAACAGGGCCCGCATGCCACGATAGATTTCGGCCTCGCTCAGCAGGATCGTCTCGTCCACCAGGGCGCGGCAGATGGCAAAGGTCCAGCGATTGCCGATTCCGATGCCGCCGCCCAGAGAGTCCGCCAGGGAAGGTGCTTCAGTCACCGCGATCGGCCTGCCGGCGGCGAGGCTCTCATGCATGGCAGCGCCCCGCTGCATCGATACGCCGATGATCCGGATGTCCGGCTTCAAGGCCTTTGCCGCGATGGCGATGCCGCTGATGAGGCCGCCGCCGGAAAGCGGCACCACGATCGTGGCAAGATCCGGCCGCTCCTCGAGCAGTTCCAGGGCGATGGTCCCCTGGCCTTCGATGACCCGAGGATGATCGAAGGGGGGAATGTCGGTGAGACGCTCTTCCCTGACCAGACGATCGATCTCCGTCTGCGCTGCATCCTGGCTGTCGCCGACGCGGCGAATGTCGGCCCCCAGGGCGGCGATGGCATCGACCTTGGCTGAAGGCACCAGGGATGAGAGGCAGACGATTGCGCGGAGGCCGGCCTGCGCCGCAGCGTATGCCACGGCGCGGCCGTGATTTCCGGTCGAGCAGCAGCCGACGCCGCCGGCACGTTCGGCAGCGGTCAGGTGATGGATGGCGTTGGTGGCGCCGCGCAGCTTGAAGGCACCGGTCGGCTGCAGGGATTCCAGTTTCAGCAGAATCTCGGTGCTGCCCGAGAACGCGGGCGCCGGGATCAGCGGGGTGCACAGGACCCGGCCGGCGATGACCTCGCGGGCTTGCCGGATGTCGGCGAGACTGGGCGTCGCAACGGGTAAGGTCATGTGATCATGTACACATCATGTGGTGAATTTGGCATTTCCTACCAAAA
>JAEUKV010000138.1 GCA_016794165.1 Rhodospirillaceae bacterium | reverse complement strand
CGCCGCAGCCCAGGCGCCTGCCGTCCTCGGTGATCACCGCCGCCACCCGCCCGTCCGGGCCGATCTCCAGATCGCCGGCCGCCCCGGCGAGAATGGTCAGATTCGCCTGTTCGGCGAGCAATGCCTGGACCGCCTCCCGGTAGAGCCGGCGGTCGGCCTGGGCGCGGGGGCCCCGGACGGCCGGGCCCTTCGACTGGTTGAGCATGCGGAACTGGATGCCGCCCCGGTCGAGGGCGCGCGCCATGATCCCGTCGAGGGCGTCGATCTCCCGCACCAGATGCCCCTTGGCGAGGCCGCCGATGGCCGGGTTGCAGGACATCTCGCCGATCTTCGCCGGGTCGTGAGTGAGGAGGCAGGTCCGGGCGCCAGCGCGCGCGGCGGCCGCGGCGGCCTCCGTCCCGGCATGACCACCCCCAACCACGATGACGTCGAAAGATGGGACGTCGAATGTCGGCTCAGCACTCATGTTCCACGTGAAACTTTTCGAAATTACTGTTATATGTCAACCAGTTGATCACTTGCCGATGCAGAATTCGCGAAAGATCAAATCAAGAACATCGTCGACTTCCACTCGACCGGTGATGCGCCCCAGGGCCTGCACCGCGAGGCGCAGGTCCTCTGCCTTCAGCTCCACCACCGGCGCGCCGAGGCCCCGGTTCAGCGCCCCCAGGCACCGCTCCAGCGCCGCCCGGTGCCGCATCCGCGTCAGGGCCGGCTGCGCCCCGGGAGAGAGCGCGGCGGCGGCCTTTGCCGTCAGCGCCGCCACCAGATCCTCGATGCCCAGCCCGGTCAGCGCCGAGACCGGCAGCAGGGACCGCCCGGCGATTTCCGCCCGATCGGCCCCTTTTGCCAATTCGGCCTTGTTCAATACGACAATCGCCTCGGCGTCAATCTGCGCCGCCACATCGGGATCGAAATCCGGCCAGGTGGCGCCGTCGAACACGATCAGCCTGAGATCAGCGTATTCCGCGCGCTTCAGGGCCCGGCGCACCCCCTCTTGCTCGATCTCGTCTTCGCTCTGGCGCAGGCCGGCGGTATCGGCCACCAGCACCGGATAGCCGGCGAGATCCAACTTCACCTCGATGATATCGCGGGTGGTGCCGGCGCGGGCCGAAACGATGGCCGCCTCGCGGCCCGCGAGACGGTTGAGCAGCGAGGACTTGCCGACATTGGGGGCGCCGAGGATGGCCACCGACAGGCCCTCGCGCAGCATCTCGCCACGATGCCCATCGGCGAGGTGTTGCTCGATGCCCTCGGCGAGCGCGCGCATGGTCTCGTCGACGAGCTCCATCAGCCCGCCCGGAAGATCCTCGTCGGGAAAATCGATGGCCGCCTCGATCCGCGCCAGGGCGGAGATGAGCGCCCCGCGCCAATCTTCATAGAGCGTGGAGAGCGCCCCTTCCGCCTGGCGCAGGGCCTGACGTCGCTGCGCTTCGGTTTCCGCGGCGATGAGATCGGCGAGACCTTCTATCTCGACCAGATCGAGCTTGCCATGATCGAAGGCACGCCGCGTGAACTCGCCGGCCTCCGCCAGACGCAGCTCCCGATCGCCCAGCGCTTTCGCCACCGCCGCGATGATCGCGGGTCCCCCATGGACATGGAGCTCCACCACATCCTCGCCGGTGAAACTCGCGGGGCCCTTGAAGTAGACGACGAGCGCATCGTCGAGAGGGACGCCATCCGCATCGTAGAGCCGCCTTCTCGCCGCCATGCGAGGTGCTGGAAAGGCCCGTTTTGTCAGGCTTTCCAGCACCTCCCCACAGCGCGGACCGGAGAGGCGAAAGACCGCGATGCCGGAACGTCCGGCCGGTGTCGCCAGGGCGAAGATGGTGTCGGCGGGATGGGCGGCGGTCATTCGCCGGCGAGCAGGCGACGGTCTTCCGGCCGCTTGTCTTCGGGTTGCAGCATCAGCCGCGCCACGCGCTCGCCCTTGATGAGGTGCCGCTGGATGATCTCCTCGGCATCCTCGATCGAATGCATCGCGTACCAGATCCCTTCCGGATAGATCACCAGGGTGGGGCCAAGCTCGCAGCGGTCGAGACAGCCCGACTGGTTGATGCGCAGCGCATCAAGGCCCAGTTCCTTCGCCCGCGCCTTCATGTAGTTCCTGAGCTTCTCGGCGCCGCGCGACTTGCAGCAGCCGCGCGGATGGTCCGCCGGGCGTTCGTTGACGCAGCAGAACACATGCGCCTCGTAATAAGGCGCGGGATCGCCTTCGCAAAATCTATTGGTCATGCTCCGATACTTCTTCGCCTCGCCTATTTCTTCGATTCGCCTTGCCCGAAGCTCTGCCAGAACATCTTCTGCATCTGCTCCAGCCCGGCAATCCCCGCCGGCATCCAGGTCTTGAGCAGCGTCTCGGCGTCGGTGCCCTTCACGCTCGCCATGAGGCGGTCCTGCAATTCCTGCATCAGCGCCGCCTGCATCGGTGCCACGTCGGGCAGTCCGAAAAACGCCCGCGCCTCCTCCGGCGTGCAATCGATGTCGAGATGGATCTTCATGGCCTGCTCCTCCGCCCCATTTGCCGCCGCGGGGCATCGCCCGGGACCGTCTTGCCGGGCACACTAACCCAAGGTGCGGCTTTGCAAAAGCGGCCGGATCCACGGCCGGCGCGCGAGACCTTTGGCGCAGGTGACGGGGGTATCCCGCTATGCTAGAGAAACATTGCCGTCGCCCCATATCGGCGGGACCCTGACGACCGATACCCTGGCCACCGAAAACCTGCCATGACCGGCTATATCACCTATCTCGAGCGCGCACCGGACGATCGCCTGCTGGCGCTGCGGACGATCTGGCAGGGTCTCCCGCGGACCGGCCAGCTGCCCGCCTATGACGCGGCCACCCTCGCGCATTTCCCCGGCATGGCCGACCATGCCAGCCTGATCGAGGTTCACCGCGAGGGCGCGCGCCGGCGCTATTTCGTCCGCGAGGACCGCGCGCAAGTGGTGGCGGCGGTGGGCATCGACAGCAGCGGCACCTATCTCGACGCGCCCAGCGACACGCCGGAATACCAGACCATCCTGCAAAGCGATTACGACGGCATCGTCACGTCGCGCCAGCCGCGCATCTATGCCGAGGAGCATCACCTCGACAACCGCATGCGCCGCATCGTCGGCATCCAGCTGCCTTTCGCCGGCGACGGCGAGACGGTCGACCTCATCCTCGAATTCGTCTTCCGGCTGGAAGACTAGGGC
>JAEUKV010000133.1 GCA_016794165.1 Rhodospirillaceae bacterium | reverse complement strand
AAGGGCGTGGTGCGCGACAATGGCGGCCACGCCGTGGCGCTCAACTGGAGCATGCGCCATATCTATGACATGAAGCCCGGCGAGGTCTATTGGGCGGCCTCGGATGTGGGCTGGGTGGTGGGGCATTCCTACATCGTCTATGCGCCACTGCTCCATGGCTGCACCACCATCGTCTATGAAGGCAAGCCGGTGGGAACGCCCGATGCCGGCGCCTTCTGGCGCGTCATCTCGGAGCACAAGGTGGCGACCCTGTTCACCGCGCCCACCGCCTTCCGCGCCATCAAGCGCGACGATCCCAATGGCGACCTCATTCGCAAATACGACATCAGCTCGCTGCGCGCCCTGTTCCTGGCCGGCGAGCGGTCGGATCCGGCGACGCTGGAATGGGCCGAGGCGCAGTTGAAGGTGCCGGTGATCGATCACTGGTGGCAAACGGAAACCGGCTGGGCCATCGCCGCCAACTGCATCGGCATCGAAAAGCTGCCGGTCAAGCACGGCTCGCCCACCCGGCCGGCACCGGGCTGGGACGTGCAGGTGCTGGCCGATGACGGACATCCGGCCAAGCCGGGCGAGATCGGCAACATCGTGTGCCGGCTGCCACTGCCACCCGGTGCATTCCCGACCCTGTGGAACGCACAGGAGCGGTTCGTGAAGAGCTATCTCCACGCCTTTCCCGGCTATTACCAGACCTCGGATGCCGGCTTCATCGACGCCGACGGCTATGTCTACATCATGGCCCGCACCGACGACATCATCAACGTCGCCGGGCACCGCCTCTCCACCGGCGGCATGGAAGAGGTGTTGGCGAGCCATCCCGACGTCGCCGAATGCGCCGTGATCGGCGCCCATGACGACCTCAAGGGCCAGGTGCCGCTGGGCTTCCTGGTGCTGAAGGCCGGCGTCGGCAAGACCCACGACAAGGTGGTGGCTGAAGTGGTGCAATTGGTGCGCGACCGGATCGGCCCAGTCGCCGCCTTCAAGAGCGCCACCGTGGTCGACCGCCTGCCCAAGACCCGCTCGGGCAAAATCCTGCGCGGCACGATGCAGAAGATTGCCGACGGCGAGGATTTCGCCATGCCGGCCACGATCGACGATCCCGCCATCCTGAGCGAGATCGAGGGGGCGTTACGCGGGATTGGCTTTGCCAGGAAAGAATAGCCCTCATAATTGATTTTGTATTTACATTTCTTCCAAGAGTTGTAATTCTGCTGCCCTGATCGACTTCGGGCGCGCCATGCGCGCGGCATGATTCGAATGGGGAAGTCATGACTCTGCTGGCAATGGGTGGCATGACGCGGATGCCTAGTGTCGTCGCCCTTTCCGCTGCGCTGCTGGCGCTTTGCGCCTGTCGTGGCACGACAGTTGCTCCGGTGGCCCAGCTCCCCAGCGTTGCCCAGCTCGGCGAGCACTTGGCGCCCATCGAACTCGACCGTATCGTCTTCAACCTTGAGCGTGGGCAGGAGATCGGCACCTATCGCGGCGGGCAGAACTATACCGGCTGCGGCACCAGTCTGATGCCGACGCCGATCCAATGGTGGACCGGGCGCGTCACCGTCGCCGACGCCGAACTCACCGACCTGTTCGCACAGGAAATGGACCGTGCCGGCTACAACGTGGTCGGCAATGCCGGGCAGCTTTTCGCGGATGTCGCGGGCAGCGGATCGGATGCCGAGTTCCTGATCGGCGGCAGGGTCGATTCGGTCCTGATGGATGTCTGCGACGAGATCGATTTCTGGGGTGGCCGGCGCAGCGGCACTCAATCGGGCGAGATTGCGATGGACGTCACCTGGCAGGTGTTCTCGCTGCTGGAGCGCCGCGTGGTTCTGGAGACCCGGTCCCGGGGATCTGCGGTGCTGCGGGACGGCGTGCCGGATGGCGAGGTGGTTCTGCTGCTGCGTGGGCTCGCGGCGGCGGCAGCCAACCTGGCGGCAGACCGCCAGTTTCACCAGACCCTCCAAAGGAAGCCGTCCGCGGTAGCGACCAGCGCCGGCAACCGGACAGAACTGCCCCTGCCGATCGCGGCGATCCCGGGCTTTGCCGGCGGGATCGGAACCAACATGCCGAGGATCCAGGATTCGGTCGTGACAATCCGCAGCGGGACCGGGCAGGGCTCGGGCTTTTTCATCGCGCCAAAGCTGATCCTGACCAACCAGCATGTCGTCGGCAACGCCGGACGACACAAGATTCTGTTGATCGGCGGCGATGAGGTCTATGCCGAGACGTTGCGCAGCCACGCGGGACGCGACGTGGCGTTGCTGCTGGTGGAAGGCGGTTCTTTTCCTGCTCTCCCCTTGCGTCCCGATCCGGCGCGCCTGACCGAGGAAGTCTATGCTGTCGGGTCGCCCCTCAATGAGAGTCTCGCCGGAACGGTGACCAGGGGAATCGTCAGTCAGATCAAGGCTGACGACTACGGCTATCGGCGCATCCAGGCGGATGTTTCGATCCAGCCCGGCAGCAGCGGCGGTCCCCTGCTGGACGCGGATGGCATGGTAATTGGCCTGTCGCAGTCCGGCCTGGTCAGCGGTGCCAACCATTCGATCGGAATCAATTTCTTTGTCCCGATCGACGATGCACTACGGCACCTCAATATCGTTGTTCAGTAGGGCGGCCGCGCCCGCCCACAATTCCGTGCCGATCTCTGCAATCGCCTAACACGGCGGCGGGCCAGGCCGAAAAAGCGTGACATCCGGCCCGGCCAGGCACCGGAATGGCAACAACCGAGGCCGCGGCGGATCCGCTTAGTTTGGTTAAGAGAGCGTTAACCAACCGCGGATACAGTTTACACGGGATCAACCGGGCAGCTTGCTCTTGTCGCCCTCGACTGTATGACGGTTGCGAAAGATGGCGTCGAAGATTGGCCGTTTCCGCCTGTGCCGCATATTCTGTCTCGCCCTGACCTTGATCGGGTTCGGGAGTCACGGCGGTGCGGCCGCTGACGAGAATGCTGGGAGTAGCTTTGGCTGCACCGACCCGGTCGCAGTCGGTGTCTATGAATTCGGCGCCTGGTACAGCAAGGGCGCCGGCTTTACCGTCGATCTGCTCAACGAACTGTCGAGACGGAGCAGTTGCGTGTTTGTCCTGCGCGAGATCCCGCGCGCGGATGTCTGGCGCGCCATGTCCAGCGGCGAGATCGATATCGTCACCGCCAGCATTTCGACCGCAGAGCGGGAGCGCCATGCTCGCTTTGTCAGGTTTCTCAATATCAGGAATCTCATGATCGGTCGCATCGGAACCGATCCGCGCATCGACTCCATCGATTCCTTCCTTACGGGTCGCAAGGGCAGGATTGGCGTCATTGATGGTTTCCTCTATGGCAGCTACTTCGACTTCAGGCTGCGCTCATTGCTGGGAGATGCCAGGATCGTCGCCACTGCCGCGCCGGACGAACTCTTTGAACTGCTGCGCAGGGGCGAGGTCGATGCCATCCTGGCGCCATCGGTGCACTACTTTCACTACCTCAACGAGGCGGAGCGAAAGAGTCACTTCTATGTCGTCGATACCTCCCAAGCAGTGCCGCCGACCAGTGGCCTGGCATTCTCGCGCCGGCGATTCTCGGCCTGGCAGAGCGACAACTGGATGCGTCTCATCGAGGCCATGCTGCTGGACAGGTCTCTGCTTGCGCTGGCTGAACAGCACCTGCCGCCGCGCGTGGCGCCGATGGTGCTGGCCAGATGACAAACTTGTTGCGGGCCTTCGGGATCGTCCATGACACGCCGTAACGCACGCAGCAAGGCCCGCGGTTTCAGGGTCCCGTTGCATCTTCTCGGGGCACTTGGCATCACGGTGCTGCTGACCTGGGCGGTCGCCGTCTTTGCCTGGCAGGGCTATCGCGGGTCGCAGGACATGCTGCTGAGCGCCTCCGCCGAAACGGGTCGCTATATCCGCGAGGCCATCAGCGAGAAGGTCCAGCGCGTTCTGGCACCTGCCCGCAATCACCTGACCTTGCTTGCCCATAGCAGACTCTCTACTGCGGACAGTCTTGCGCGTCGCCTGGATGAACTGCCGCTGGTCTTCGACGCGCTCAGCGAGGATGTGATTTCGGATGCGCTCTACGCCGCCTATCCCAATGGCGAGTTCATCCTCTTTCGAAAGCTGCGCAACAGCAGCATACGGGCCGACCTTGCAGCGCCAGCAGGCGCGGCCATGCTGGTTCAATCCGTATCGCAGGACGCCGTCGGCGCGATGTCCGGCGAGTTCCGCTTTTTTGACGCCGACCGCAAGCTGCTTGAGACGCGGTTCATACCCGCCTATCGGTTCGATCCGCGCACTCGACCCTGGTATCAGCTGGCGAGCAAGCAGAAGGGGTTTGTCTTTACCGAGCCCTATGTTTTCTTCACCACCAAATCTGTCGGCGCCACCATGGCCAGGCAATCGGCTGATGGCGCGATCATCGTCGGCATCGATCTAACCCTGGCGTCGATTGCAGCAGAACTATCCGGTTTGCGCACGACACCCTCGAGCGAACTGGCACTGCTGGGTCCCGGTCAACAGGTCGTCGGCTATCACGACAGCACGAAAATGACTAAGCCGAGGCAGGACGGCAGCCTGCGCCTGGTTTCCATCAGCGAGCTCGACGTTCCGGTGCTGCGGGCGGCCGGCGATCTGCTTGGCAACCCAGCCACGCGCCATGAGGTCGATATTGAGGGACGCAACTGGCAAATCACCTTTTCGCGCATACCGATACACAGCGCGGATGTGTTGACCCTGGTTTCGGCCATCCCCAGCGACGAGTTGTTCGCCGGTGCCCGTGCCGTGGTGATGCGCCAGATCGCCTTTGCCGTTCTCATCCTCCTGATTTTCATTCCTCTGGGGTGGCTGGGTACCCGGCAATTGGTCAAGCCGCTCAATCGCTTGGCGCGCGAGACCAAGGCGATTGCGGCGTTCGACTTCCGCCGGAATATCAAGATCAAGACATTCGTGGCCGAGGTTGCCGATCTGGCCGCATCGCTCGACACGACCAAGAGCACAATTCGCAAGTTCCTGGAAATTGGCCACGCCCTCTCTGCAGAACGGGATTTCAAGCCCTTGCTGGCTCGTGTCATTGGGGAGGCCGTCGACCTGGTCGAAAGCGATGGCGGCGCCATCTTCCTGCTCGACGAGGCGACGCAGCGACTTGTCCCGGAGATCGTGCAATGGCGGGGCGACCGGCTGGATCAGTCGCAGGTCTATCTGCATGCCATTCCTCTGCAGGGGGAGGGCATTCGAGGCGAGATTGCCGCGATCCTCCGCAAGAATCGCATCGACGTTATCGAACGGCGTTTTGAGTACAGCGAACTTGATGCCCTGGGGTTGCGGCAGTTGGTCGAGCAGGAGGAGGCCGTCCGGCTGGCGCTGGTGGTGGTGCCGTTGGTCAATCGCAACCAGGAAGTCCTTGGCGCATTGCTGCTGATCAACGCAATTCACCGGGATGAGGCGGATTGGAAAGTCAGCCATCGCCTGATCGAGTTGATCCGCGCGGTGAGCGGCAGCGCCGGTGTCGCGATCGAGAACAAGCTGCTGCTGCAGGCGCAGAAAGATCTGATGAACGCCATGATCAAGCTGGTAGCGGGCGCCATCGACGCGAAGTCCGCCTATACCGGCGGTCACTGCGCGCGCGTACCGGCCTTGACTCGGATGCTGGCGGAGACGGCCTGTCGCCAGACCGACGGGCCTTTCGCCGCATTCACCCTTTCAGCGGAAGAATGGGAGGCGGTCGAGATCGGCTCGTGGCTGCATGATTGCGGCAAGGTGACGACTCCGGAATATGTGGTCGACAAGGCCACCAAGCTGGAGACGATCTACGACCGCATCCACGAGATTCGCATGCGCTTCGAACTGCTGAAGCGGGATGCCGAACTGGCCTATTGGCAGGGTCTGGCGGAAGGGCAACCGGAAGCGGAACTGCGTGCCGAGATGGAGCAGGAAAAGTCCGGGCTGGATGCCGACTTTGCATTCGTCGCCATGTGCAACGAGGGTGGTGAGTTCATGGATCCGGCCCATCTCGACCGGCTGCGGGCAATCGCCGCCCGCCACTGGCGGCGAACGCTGAGCGATCGGATCGGCATTTCCGACGAGGAGAAGCGCCGCAAGGACCGGACGCCCGAGCCCAGCCTGCCGGTCGACGAGCCGCTGCTGGCAGACCGCGAGGATCATATCAGTCACGGTGATACCGCGGACCGGTACGGCCCCGACAACCCATGGGGTTTCAGGCTCGATGTGCCGAAGTACAGGATGAATCGCGGCGAGGTTTACAATCTCGGCATTGGCCGCGGCACGTTGACCGAGGAAGAGCGGTTCATGATCAACGATCATATCATGCAGACCATCGTCATGCTGGAGAGCTTGCCCTTCCCGAAGCATCTCAGGAATGTGCCGGAGATCGCCGGTGGGCATCATGAGAAAATGAACGGCACCGGCTACCCGAAGCGCCTGACGCGGGACGAGATGTCGCCGGTTGCGCGCATGATGGCGATCGCCGATGTGTTCGAGGCGTTGACGGCCGCGGACCGGCCCTACAAAAAGGCCAAGAAGCTGAGCGAGGCAATCCGGATCATGGGATTCATGAAGAAGGACAATCACCTCGACCCCGACCTCCTTGACATGTTTCTGGCCGAGGGAGTCTGGAAGCGCTATGCCGACGAATTCCTTGAACCGGGACAGATCGACGAACCGGATATCGCGGCGGTACTGAGTATCACGCCGGTGTCGGACAGGCCCCAGAACGACACCGCCGCCCGATAGTGATCGGACGGCGGCTTTCGTTCAGTCGCTGATCGCTCGCTCAGGCCTGATGGGACTTGCGCGGCTCGCGGTTCGGCCGGCTGGTGTCCTCGGCACGGGCGCGATAGTCGATGCGCCGATGCTGGCCGTCGGGCCGTACGGGTTCATGCCGCGTCGGCGCCTTGTTTGCCGGGGCGTTGTGGGCCGCGGTCTTGTGGGCCGTGGTCTTCTGGGCTGGTGGTGCCTTCTGAGCCGGCGCCGCGCGGCGGCGTTCGGCCTCGAAGCGACTTTCACCGTCGCGGGGTGCCGCGGCGTGGGCGCGATGGCCATCGCGTGTCTGGCGCGCGGGCTGGTCGCGGAAGTCCGCATCGCGGAAATCGCGCGCGCGGCCTTCGCCCTGCTGCGGGGCCCGGTTGCGGTCCGAATGCGGCTTTCCGTTGCGCGCCTGAGCGCTCTTGCCGGCCGGCTTGCCGCGGCCGCCCTGCGGGCGCGGGGCGCGGCGTTCCTGGTCCTGGCGGATGCTTTGGGCGCGGTGCAGCGAAATCTGTTCGCGGCCAGCACCACTGTCGGATCCGGCCGGACCGACGGCCAAGGGATGGTCGTCGACCACCGGCAGCTTCATGCGTACGATCTTTTCGATGTCGCGCAGCAGGCTGCGTTCCTCGCCGTCGCACAGGCTGAGGGCGATGCCCGAGGCGCCGGCGCGGGCGGTCCGGCCGATGCGATGGACGTAGCTTTCCGGTTCCAGCGGCAGTTCGAAATTCACCACATGGCTGATGCCGTCGACATCGATGCCGCGGGCGGCGATATCGGTCGCGACCAGCACCTTAACGCTGCCGTTGCGGAAGGCACCGAGGGCTTGCTGACGGGCGCTTTGGCCCTTGTTGCCGTGAATGGCGGCGCTGCTGATCCCGTCGCGTTCAAGATTTTCGGCGACCCGGTCGGCACCGCGCTTGGTGCGGGTGAAGACGATGGTGCGGGTGACCTCGGGTGCGCGCAGCAATTCGGCGAGCAGGCGCCGCTTGTTCGCTTTCGGCACCATATAGACCAGCTGGTCGATGCGCTCGGCGGTGGTCGATTGCGGCACCACTTCGACACGCTTGGGCTTGGTCAGCAGCGAGTTGGCGAGCGCCGAGACGTCCTGCGGCATGGTGGCCGAGAACAGGAGGGTCTGGCGGCGCGCCGGCAGGGCTGCGGTGATCTTGCGGATGTCGCGGATGAAGCCCATGTCGAGCATGCGATCGGCTTCGTCGAGCACGAAATACTCGACCGAGGTCAGCGTGACGTGGCCCTGGTTCATGAGGTCGAGCAAACGGCCCGGCGTCGCCACGACGAATTCGATGCCGCGGCGCATCGTGTTGACCTGGGGCACGGAGCCGACGCCGCCGAAGATCACGGTCGAGCGCAACGGCAAATGGCGGCCATAGGTCTTGATGCTGTCATTGATCTGGACGGCGAGCTCGCGCGTCGGCGTCAGGATCAGCGCACGCATGGACTTGGGCTGCGGCTGCTTCCTCTGCGCCATCATGCGCTGAAGCATGGGGAGGACGAAGGCCGCGGTCTTGCCGGTGCCGGTCTGGGCGAGACCCAGAAGATCGTGGCCTTCAAGCAGATAGGGAATCGCCTGGGCCTGGATCGGCGTTGGCGTTGTGTAACCGGATTCGGTGACCGCCTGCATCAACGGCTCGACCAGGTTGAGGTCGGCGAACTTGGCAAGCGGGGTGATCTGGGTGGTCGGTGTTTGGGTATTCAAAATAGCTTCCTTACGGCGTGTGATGTCATGCCGCGAGGTTGCGCCGCATGCCAAAGGCTGCGGACGGAATCCGGCGGGCGAGCCCGAGGCGCGCCGCTCAGGAATCTATGACGGGGGGTTATGTATCTCAGGACGGACGCCGGTTAACAGCCGTTAACGAATGGCTTATCTCTTGGCGTAAGCGCGCAGTCGCGAGAAATGCAGGGGTTATATGAGGCTTGGGCCGAGATATGTCAAGTCGTTTGACGTTTAACCCTAAGATGCCTCGCCCGCCGCTCAATCCGGCTTGATCTTGTAGAGCGTTGCCGACCATTTCAGGAAGGCTACGAAATCAGCATAGCCGATCTGGTATTGGCCACTGAAGTCGCGCACATGGCCGCCGAACTCGAGATAGGGATTCCCGGTCGGCGGGAACACCTTGGGGTCGTTGACGATGAGCTGCAGGTTGTCCTCGGAGCCGTCCACGCCGACGATCAGGACTGCCCGACGCGCCGATTCCACCTCGCCTTCGTTCCGGGGTGGGACAATCTCCACCAAGATGGGCCGCTCGAACTTGATCTCGTGCACGATCTCCGCCGCCGGCAGAACCTTGGCCTGTTCCCAGCGCATGGCGACCGGCAGTTCGCCGAAGCTCTCCCGGGCGAATTGCGAATAGCCCTTCACCACCCGGCTCACCGCGCTGAACTCGCTCTCGGATTCCGGCAGGTTGCAGGATTCGTTCCCGGTCAGGAAAAAGGCGATGCTGCATTGCATGTCGTCGGGGCCGGTATTGGGCACGTCATAGTAGACCATGATCATTTCGGCCACGGCAGCCCAAGCCTGGCCCGGCGCGGTTTCCGGAACCGGTGCGATATCGAGCAACTGCTCGGCCCGGGCGCTTGGCGCCGCAATGGCAAGGAGGCTGGCGATGACGGCTCCCGCACACAGTCGCAACATCAGGTCGTCTCCTACTGGCGATTCCGGCGGTCATTCTTGCCGCTGCGGCGAAACGGAGCAAGGCCGGGCTGTTGACAAAATCGCGAGCCCTGGCGCATGCATGGGCCCATTCGACGCCTGACAAGCTCACATCCGGAGTAAGACCACGATGAAAATCGACAAGATCCTGAAACCCCTGGGACTCGACGCCAAGACGATGAAGAAGGGCGACCTCATCGTCCGCTCGCCGATCACCGGGGGCGAGATCGCCCGCCTGCTGTGCGACGATGCCAAGGGGGCCGCCAAGAAAGTGGCCCGCGCCCAGGCAGCCTATCTCGCCTGGCGCGAGGTGCCGGCGCCGCGGCGCGGTGAACTGGTGCGCCTGCTGGGCGAAGAATTGCGTGCCCACAAGGCGGATCTCGGCGCCCTGGTATCGGTCGAGGCCGGCAAGATCACCACCGAGGGCCTCGGCGAAGTACAGGAGATGATCGACATCTGCGACTTCGCGGTCGGCCTGTCGCGCCAGCTCTACGGTCTCTCGATTGCCTCCGAACGACCCGGCCACCGCATGGCCGAGACCTGGCATCCGCTGGGTGTCGTGGGTGTGATCACGGCATTCAACTTTCCGGTCGCGGTCTGGTCCTGGAACTCGGCCCTCGCCCTTGTCTGCGGCAATGCCGTGGTCTGGAAGCCCAGCGAAAAGACGCCGCTCACCGCGCTCGCCTGCGCGCAGATCCTCAGGAAGGCCGCAGCGCGCTTCACCAAGGAAACCGGCACCAGGGTGCCGGACGGCTTGCTCGAGGTGCTGATCGGCGGCCGCGAGGTGGGCGAGGTGATGGTCGATGATCCGCGCGTGGCGCTGGTTTCCGCCACCGGCTCCACCCGCATGGGCCGCGAGGTGGCGCCCCGTGTGGCAGCCCGCTTTGGCCGATCGCTGCTGGAACTCGGCGGCAACAATGCCATGATCGTCTGCCCGTCAGCCGATCTCAAGCTCGCGGAACGCGCGGTGCTGTTCAGTGCCGTGGGCACCGCCGGCCAGCGTTGCACCACCCTGCGGCGCCTCTTTGTCCATGCCGACGTTTACGGCAAGCTGCTGCCGCGCCTCAAGAAGCTCTACGGCATGGTGACGATCGGCAATCCGCTCGATGCCAAGACCCTGGTGGGACCGCTGATCGACGCCGCCTCCTATCAGAACATGCAGGCGGCGCTGAAGCAGGCCAAGGCCGAGGGCGGCAAGGTGACCGGTGGCGAGCGTGTCAGCGTACGCGGCTGCGCCGGCGGCTATTACGTGACGCCGGCGCTGGTCGAACTGCCGAAGCAGAGCGCCGTCATGACCCATGAAACCTTTGCGCCGATTCTCTATGTCGTGAAGTACCGCGACTTCGCCGAGGCGATCCGCCTGCAGAACGATGTACCGCAGGGGCTCTCCTCCTGCATCTTCACCCGCGACGTGCGCGAGGCGGAACTGTTCACCTCCGATGTCGGTTCCGATTGCGGCATCGCCAATGTCAATATCGGTCCCTCGGGCGCCGAGATCGGCGGTGCCTTTGGTGGCGAAAAGGAAACCGGCGGCGGGCGCGAGAGCGGCTCCGACGCCTGGAAGGCCTATATGCGCCGCGCCACCAATACCATCAACTATTCGAACCACCTGCCGCTGGCCCAGGGCGTCAAGTTCGACGTCGGGTAAGCGACCAGAGACGGACGGGAAAACGGGGCGTCGGCAGCGACGCCCCGTTTTCGTTTCAGCGCAGGCTGGGTACCACCAGCCAGGCCCGCTCGAGCCGGTTCTGATTGGCGATCACCACGCCGATCAGTGCGGCGGCCGCACTCAGGAACAGGAACAGGCCGGACGGGCCGAAGATCTGCATGGCGATGCCGGCACCGACCGGGCCGATGATATTGCCGATCCCGTTGACGAACAGCAGGGCGCCGGTCGTCGCCATGGTACAGCCGCCGAGGTCGCGATCGTTGGCAAGCGCCGCGCCGAGACCGTAGATCGGCGCCAGGATGGCGGTCAGCAGGCCGAAGAGTCCCAGCATCATCATGAAACCGGTGCCGGACATGGCGTAGAGGGCGAGACCCAGGACCAGTCCCAGCGCCACCACCGCCTTGGCCACGGCGATGCGTTCCACCGCGCGGTCGGAGAGATGGCCGATCGGGAACTGCCCGGCGATGCCGGCCACCGCTGCCACGGTCAGCATCAGGGAAAGCTCGTTCATGTCGAGGCCGGTCGCCACCGCATAGCTCGGCAGCAGGCCATGGAGGCCGCCATTGACGATGCCGGAGCCGAGGCAGATGGCGAGCGCGACCGGCGGCACGGCGCGGAAATGCGTCATGGAGAAACCGCCGCTCGCCGGCACCGGCAGTGGGGTCTTGCGCGAGATCAGCACCGGCAGGATGGCGAGGCCCATCAGGCCCGAAGCGACGATGAAACTGATGACACCGCCAGTGCCTTCGGCCAGCACCGCGACCGGCGAGGCGCCGGCGGTGAGCCAGGAGACGGTCATGTAAATGCCGTAGAGCCGCCCGCGATTGCCGCGGCTGGCCAGCCGGTTGAGCAGGCTCTCGGCGATGATGTAGATGCCCGCCATGGCAAAGCCGCAGATGGTCGACAGCACCAGCCAGAACAGCACGTCGAACAGGACCGCGTGGGCAAGCAGGCTGAGCGCGCCGAGCAGCGCCAGCGCCGCCACGGTGGGGCGCGCACCGAACCGCGCGATCAGGTAGCGGCAGACCTGGGTGCCGCCCAGATAGCCGACGGAATAGGCCGCCGCCACCAGGCCGATCAGCGAAGTGGCGGTGCCGTTCTCCTCAAGGCGCAGCGAAATGAGGGGCGAGGCCAAGGCGAGGGCGGTCTCGAAGCCGGCCACGGCGATGAGGGCCGGCAGGAAGAGGAGGAGCGAGCTACGCATGACGGGATACTCCGGGTACGCACCAGCACCGGATCACCGGCACTGGCCATTGGCAGTGCTAGGGGGAGGAAGCGGGCCGGGCCGGAATCGGCCGCCCGTTTCGGAACGCGATAAAGCTCAGGCGCGGGAGAGAATGAGCTCTAGCGTTCGATGTCGCCGCGTTCGAGCGGTCCGCTGGGTGGGAGATCTGGCAGCAGGACGCGCGCATGCCAGCCGAGCCAGAGCCCGGTCATGCGTAAATTCTTGTCTTGCCGCGGATAGGTCATGGGTGTTTCTCCAACGAGAATAAACCTACCGCAGTTGCGACTATATGTCAATGAATACAGTGAATTGAGTTGCGTATACTGAATCAGGGTTCAGACATTTTAGATCCCGACGGAGGATGTTTCAGGCAATGAACAGGCGAATATACCCGTTTTGTTCTTTACAATGTGCGTATTTTGTGTTACGTATTAAACATACACTGTGAGGAATCGAAAATGGCTCTTCCCCCACGGCCCAGACCATTTGCCGAACGCCCCCAATCGGCGCTGCCGTCGGCAGGGCCGGCCAACGACAATCGTCGGGAAACGCGCGACCGGGCCAATTTTGGCCGGGGGCTGCGTGGCCGGTTGCAAGGCCATGCCTTCCGCTTTGCTTCCCCGGAGGCCGAGGAACAGTGGATCCGCGACGCCTACCAGGCGGGCATCAACGCCGATACGTGGCATCTGGGCGACGAGATCGACGACCGGTCGGCCGAACTCGCCTTGGCAGGTCTCGGTGGCCCGATGCCGGCCGTCTATCTGGGCCCGGACGGGAAATATCGGACGATCAATCCGCGCACCATCGAAGCGGCACTTGTGCGCGATCATCGCAACAGGCACCTGACCGGCAAGACCATCGACCAGATCGCGACGGCTGGCAAAATGCCGGGCGAGCAAGAATGGATCGCACAATGGCGGGCCAACCGGGCGGCAAATGACAATGCGTTGTCGCGGGGCTCGGCCGGCCAGAAGGAGGAATCACCTTCCGAGGGCGAGGGCGGTGATCGGCCCGATCTGGGCACCCGGTTTGCGGCGTCCGCCCGCCGGGCGGTGGTCGACGACACGGTCTTTGGCAACGCATTGCAACAGTTCGCCTCCGGCCATGCCGTGTCGCCCGATGTCCTGGCGACGAGACCGTCGGACAGGTTCCAACAATTGGGATCGAAGGGGATGCTCGAATGGCATCGGATGTTCGAGCCGCTCGGCATCGCGGGCGGCAAGCGCCGGATCGACTTCCTCAGCCCCAAAGAGCGTAAACACTGGGAGACCGCGTGGGAAGCCCTGCCGGCCAGTCAGCAGGCAGTCTACCGTGCCATGTGGGAGGAGAAGCAGAAGGACTATCGCCCGTGGCGCGAGAAGTTCGAGCGGGAAACGGCGCTGCCACCACCCGAGACTGTCGCCGAGTTCGCAACCGACATCGCCGGCTCGATCGCCGGTTCCATGGCCTCGCCGGAGAGCTGGATTGGATTCACGCCGAAGACCCCGCTGCATACGATGCGGGCTGCCGCAGCGGATACTATTGGCACGGCTGCGTCACGGGCCGCAAAGGTGGTAAACAACCGACGTTTGAGCGGACGGGCCGGTTCTGCGCGCGGGTACGACCCTCACAATCTGTTGCCCAATGCGAATACGCGGAGGTTGACTGAAAAGGACGTATACGCCCTGACGGGCGACGATCGGGGGTTTGCGTTTGTCTTGGAAACGCCACGCGGCAAACCGGATTCAATCGCATGGGAGGAAGCCGTGCGCGGTCGGTACAAAGACATTGAAACGCACAAGACACTCTCGCCAGGCATCCTCTATCGAAACTCCAACAAGAACGGCCTGCATGTGGTCAAGTTTGACGGGTATGAGCTGGCTGACGATGGTGAATTGCTGTTTGTAATTGACGCGAAGAGGCGCTTCCCGTTTTTCTTCAATGCTGGCGCTGAAAGAGATACAACAAGTACAATTCTCAGATGGACAGAAGCTCTCCAGCAGAATCCTGACTTGGGAATCATGATCGAGTTCCCAAACAGTGTAGAAATGTTTCTGGCTCGGAAGGCTCTTAGACAGATCCTTAGCGCATCAAATCGCATCTATGCGAGGGTAAGGAACAATGAGCAATAAGATTGCCAAGCTGAAGTATGCACGAGAAGTAAACTGCTACCATCGTGCTGTTGCAGAAGAAAGCGTCGCTGATCGACATTCGGAGGTGTTGAGGCGCATGGAGCAGGTAGAACCTCCTCTCGGTTGGGCAAATGCCGTGGTCCCTCCGGCCCCCGAGTTTGGCAAAGAAATCTACGCCGGCTACGGCGTCAAGTATCAGGACAAGCGCATAAAGTGCAATGGCGGGTATGCGTATCGTGATGCCGAGTATCTGAGCGTGGATCAGTCCGCGCACGACGACCACTTGTTCTTCAGGTTCGATATTCGAGATCCCGAGATTGACTATGGATTCATACTTCACGTCAATGCCCCGCAAATCATCGAAGCATTCGGAGCTTACAGGGCCGACGTCGGTTTCTTCTTCTATGGCGTTTTATACGAAGAGAGGAAGAAGGAGACGCCGCAGAGCCTTCGGGGAAATCCTGCCAGCAACTTCGACGGTAGAAACAGCATCCTCACTCTCGAAGCTGCATGTTTCTGGGATGCGGAACTCTGCCGACGCGCCCTCGGCTACGGGCGCGACGAGGTGATCCGTCGTCTCGACGGCAAGGTGCCGCGGGTGGAGCCGCTGATAGACGGGGTCTATGTTGTCTTCAACGACGATCCGGACCTCACTTTTGAGGCATACTGCGCCTATAACGACGCGCTGAAGCCGGTGCTCGGACTGGCGTGAGTTGAATTGTTTTACGATTGTAAAATAACTCTTTCCTCCCGCCGCAACTGGCGCTATAGCTGACGGCACAGCCGGCCGCCGTGCCGGCCTCTTTGCCGCCCGCGCCACGAGGAATGTCATGCCCTTCGATTTCCAGCCGAGTGAAGAACAGAACCTGCTGGTCGAAACGACCCGCGCCTTCATCGAGAAGGAACTCTATCCGAAGGAGCGCGAGATCGACCGGCTGGGCCATGTGCCGCCGGAGGTCGGGCAGGAGATCAAGGCCAAGGCCAAGGCACTCGGTCTCTATGCCGCCAACATGCCGGAGGAAGTCGGTGGCGGCGGCCTCGATGTCATGTCGCAGATGCTGTTCGAGCGCGAGCTCGGCAAGGTCAACTGGGCGCTGCAGAAATTCGTCGGCCGGCCATCCTATATCCTGATGGCCTGCAAGGACGAGCAGATCGAGAAATACCTACTCCCCACCGTGCGCGGCGACAAGTCGGAGGTGTTCGGCCTCACTGAGCCCGGCGCCGGGTCGGACGCCATGTCGATCTCGACCCGCGCCGAGGCGGACGGAGACGACTACATCCTCAACGGCGGCAAGCATTTCATCACCGGTGTCGGCCTGCCGGACTTCGCCATCGTCTTCACAGTGACCGGCATAGACGAGACCAAGCGGGGACCAAGGAAGCGCATCACCGCCTTCCTGATCGACCGCGACACGCCGGGCTTCACCATCCGGCGGGGCCCGCGCTGCGTCTCCTACCGCGCCTATGACAATTACGAGCTGTTCTTCGACAATGTGCGCCTCAACAAGCGCCAGATCCTGGGCGAGGAAGGCAAGGGCTTCGAGGTTGCCAATGAATGGCTGCTGGGCGGGCGCGTCTTCATCGCCGCCAATAGCTGCGGCAAGGCCGAGCGCGCCCTCGACCTCGCCCTCGACTGGGCGGCCACGCGCAAGCAGTTCGGCCAGACCATCGGCAAGTTCCAGGGTGTCTCGTTCAAGCTCGCCGACATGAGGACGGAACTGGCCGCCGCCGACGCGCTCACGGCCTATGTTTGCTGGAAGCTGCAGAACGGCACCATGACCAATGGCGATGCCGGCATGGCAAAGCTGTTCGCCACCGAGATGCTGGGCCGCGTCACCGACCAGGCGATCCAGATCTTCGGCGGCATGGGCCTGATGGAGGAACTGCCCCTCGAGATGATGTGGCGCGACGCCCGCGTCGAGCGCATCTGGGAAGGCACCTCGGAAATCCAGCGCCACATTATCTCGCGCGAGATGCTGCGCGCGAAAGAGCAGTAATCTACGGCACCAGGCTGGCGCGCAGCGCTTTGAGCGCGCAATGCAGGCCGTCATCGCGCACGCGCGGAATGATGGCGCCGAGATAGGCGTCGATGTCCTTTGGCGCCGCCGCCGGCGTCTCGGGCAGCGGCTGGCCGAGGCGCCAGCCGACGAAGTCCAGCAGCGGCTTGCGTTCCGGCGGCAGGCCCGCTTCCAGCGGCGCCAGGGCGAAGGCCAGTTCGTCGCTGCCAAGCTCGCCGGCATAGGCGGGGTCCATCTCACTCGCGTAACAGACCGGCGAAGCGCCATCATGGCCGAATGACAGCGCGGCCGAGCGTTCGGTGACAATGCGCAGCATGGCGACATCGTGTGGCTGCGGCATGATGCTGGGCAGCTGGAACATGGCATAGCCGACGCCGATGACCTCCGCCGGCTCCCTGATGGCGGCGAGCGTGCGGTCGAAAAATCCGCCGCCATAGCCGAGGCGGTAGAGTTCGCCGTCGAACCCCACCAGAGGTGCGAGGATCGTGCGCGGCAGGATCTCGATATCGGTGGCCGGGATCGGAATGTCCCAGATACCGCGCGTCATGGCGCAGCCAGGTTCCCACGGGCGAAAGGAGAGCGGTTCGCCGAGCTTGCGACCAACCGGCAGGGCAAGCTCGATCCCCTCGGCGGCTAGAACCCGCATCAGCGGTCGCAAATCCGGCTCGCCCCGGAACGGCCAGTAGAAACTGATCGGCGGCTCCGCCTCCTTGAGCAGCGGGTGCAGGCGTTCCATCAGGGCCGCGGTCATGCCCTGGCGCAGCGTGGGCGGCAGGGCGACGCGCGCCGCCAGGATCATCTTGCGCGCCTGTTTGCGCCAGGATTTGATCTGATCCCAGGACGTCATGCCGGTTGCACCAACTGCTGTGTGCGCCTCAGCGATGCGGCAGCGGCGCGAACCATGTCGGCGAGGATGTCCGCCGCCGGTCGGACCGACCGTTCTGAGCCCACCCCCTGGCCGGCATAGAGCGCCATCTGCTCGAAATCGCCGGTCATGGATTGCAGGGGCGAATCGGTGCCGAATTTCATGATCGGGCGGCCTTCCTCGTCGCCGATGGCGACGCGTGGCAAATTGTCGGGATGATGCCCCCACAACTTCTCGCCGGCTGCCGCGACCAGGCTGTTGCGCAGGACCCGCACCGGCGCGTGGGGCGGCCAGTTGATGCAGAAGAGGTCGGTCAGTACGGTCTCGTCGGGACCGGCCGCCACCAGGCGCTGCTTGTGATAGTCATGCGCGAAGGATTCCGTGGCACTGAGGAAGACGGTGCCGCAGTGAACGCCATCGGCACCCATCGCCAGCGCCGCCGCCAGGCCGGCGCCGCTGGCGATGCCGCCGGAGGCCGCGACCGGAATGTCGATGGCATCGGCAACGCGCGGCAGGAGGCTGGCAAGGGGTTGCGTTGCCTTGACATGCCCGCCGGCCTCAATGCCCTGGACGATGACGACATCGGCGCCGGCCCTTGCCGCCAGTTCGGCATCCGGGACGGAGGCCACCTGATAGAGTACTTTGGCGCCGGCCTTTCGCGTGCGTTCAATGAGACCGGGATAGACCTCCCAGAAGTAACACATCGCGGGAACGCGCGCGTTGAAGCAGACGGCTAGTTCGTCTTCCAGCATTTGCGGCGGGGTCGCGAAGGGGATCAGGTTGACGCCAAAGGGCCGGTCGGTCGCGGCGCGAACGGCGGCGATCTCGCGTTCGATCAGGGCAGGCGGTTCGCGCACCATGCCAAGGAGGCCGAAGCCGCCGGCAGCGGAGATCGCGGCGGCGAGGGCGGAGCGCGCGGGGCCACCCATACCGGCCGAAATGACCGGGTGCGGACAGCCAAGGCGTTCGGTCAGTTTTGTGGTGAGCTGCGGCTGCATCGACATTCCCCATGTCTTGTCCGAAGCATCAGCCTAGCGCCGGCCGCCCCTGCCTGCCGTGCGAATTCCGCAGGGCACCGATGCGTCACTTCCGCCAGATGGGTGTGCCAGAACCCGGCAGTCCCAGTTCGGTCCAGCGATCGTTCACGCGCGCGATCACATCGTCCTGCATGGCGATTTTCTGGCCCCATTCGCGATGCGTCTCGGGCGGCACCTTGTTGGTTGCATCGAAACCGATCTTGCCACCCAACCCACTCTCCGGCGAGGCGAAATCGAGATAGTCGATCGGCGTGCGCTCGACCAGCGTGAGGTCGCGCACCGGGTCCATGCGTGTCGAGATCGCCCACATCACATCCTTCCAGTCGCGGGCATTGATGTCGTCATCGACGACGATGACAAATTTCGTGTACATGAACTGTCGCAAAAACGACCATACGCCGAACATCACCCGCTTGGCATGGCCGGCATAAGCCTTCCTTATCGAAACCACCGCGATCCGATATGAGCACCCTTCCGGCGGCAGCCAGAAATCGACGATCTCCGGGAATTGCTGGGTGAGGAGTGGGATGAAGACCTCATTGAGCGCCTCGCCCAGAACCGAGGGTTCGTCAGGCGGCCGCCCGGTGAAGGTCGAGAGATAGATCGGGTCCTTGCGCATGGTGATGGCGCTCACCGTGAAGACCGGGAAGGGCTCGACCGAATTGTAATAGCCGGTATGGTCGCCATAGGGGCCTTCGTCGCGGTAATCCTCCAGCGAGACATGGCCCTCAAGAACGATCTCGGCCTGGGCCGGGACCTGCAGCGGCACGGTCTTGCAATCGACCAGCTCGACCTTCTTCCCCCGCAGCATGCCGGCGAAATGATATTCCGACATCGTATCCGGCACCGGCGTCACCGCGGCGAGGATGGTGCCCGGATCGGCGCCGATCACGACGGCGGCGGGGAAGGGCTCGCGCTTCGCCGCGCCCCAGCGCGCATGATGCTGCGCGCCGCCGCGATGCTTCAGCCAGCGCATCAGGGTCTGGTTCCGA
>JAEUKV010000011.1 GCA_016794165.1 Rhodospirillaceae bacterium | reverse complement strand
GAAGCAGTGGCTGCTGCCCATGGCCAATGCGCTGAGATCGCTGGGCACCGAGCATGCCTGGCTGGTGCATGGCAGCGACGGCCTCGACGAGATCACCATCACCGGCCCCACTCATGTGGTGGAGCTGCGCGGCGGGCAGATCCGCGAGTTCGAGATCGCGCCGGAACAGTTCGGCCTGAAGCGCGCCAAGCTCGCAGACATCAAGGGCGGCGATCCCGCCGCCAATGCAGAGGCCCTGCGCGCCCTGTTCGACGGCGCGCTCGGACCCTATCGCGACATCGTGCTGCTGAATGCCGCGGCGGCGCTGGTGGTGGCCGACAAGGTTCCCGACATCGCGGCCGGCATCAAGCTGGCCGAGGATGCGCTCGATTTCGCCCGCGCCCGCGAGAAGCTGGACGCCCTCATCCGCGTCACCAACCGGGTCGACCAGCGGGACATCATCGAATGAGCGACGTGCTCGCCCGCATCTGCGCCGACAAGCGCCGGCACATCGCCGCGATGGAAGCCAAAGTGGCGCCGGCCGAGATGCGCCGTCGCGCCGAGGCGAGCCTTGCCGCCGATCCGCCGCGCGGCTTCGCCCAGCGCCTGGAGGCGGTGACAAGGGCGGGGCATTTCGGCCTCATCGCCGAGATCAAGAAGGCTTCGCCCTCGAAGGGCCTGATCCGCGCCGATTTCGCCCCGGCCGCACTGGCCAGGGCCTATCGCGAAGGTGGTGCCACCTGTCTTTCCGTGCTCACGGACGCCCCCTATTTCCAGGGCCATGACGATTTCCTCGGCGAGGCAAGGCGCGCGGTGGCGCTGCCGGCCCTGCGCAAGGATTTCATGCTCACCCCGTACCAGATCTTCGAATCCCGGGCGATCGGCGCCGACTGCATCCTGCTCATCATGGCCTGCCTGGAGGATGCCCAGGCGGCGGAACTGGAGGCGATCGCCTTTGAGCTAGGCATGGACGTGCTGGTCGAGGTGCACGACGCGGCCGAGATGGAGCGGGCGCTGAAACTGCGGTCGCGCCTGCTTGGCGTCAACAACCGCAACCTGAAGACCCTGGCGATCGATCTCGCCACCACCGAACAGCTGGCGCCCATGGTGCCGCGGGAGAAAATGCTGGTGGCCGAGAGCGGGCTTTACGCGACCGCCGATCTCGAGCGCATGCACCGGGTCGGCGCCTCGATCTTCCTGGTGGGCGAGAGCCTGATGCGCCAGGCGGATGTGACCGCCGCCACCCGGGCCCTGCTCGGCGCCCGGGCGCCCCTCGTGACGGCGGCCTGAGCCATGGCCGAGCTCACCCATTTCGACGAAGCCGGCAACGCCCGCATGGTCGACGTCTCGGACAAGGACGCGACCGAACGCATCGCCACCGCCAAGGGCTCGGTCTACATGGCGCCGGAAACACTGGCCCTCATCGCATCGCGCGGCGTCAAGAAGGGCGACGTGCTCACCGTGGCGCAACTCGCCGGCATCATGGGCGCCAAGCGCACGCCGGACCTCATCCCGCTCTGCCATCCCCTCGCCCTCAGTTCGGTCAAGGTGGAGCTTGCGCTCGACGCCCGGCGCAACGCCGTCGACATCGTCGCCACCTGCAAGCTCATCGGGCGGACCGGGGTCGAGATGGAGGCATTGACCGCCGTCAGCGTCGCCGCCCTCACCGTCTATGACATGGTCAAGGCCGCCGACCGGACCCTGCGCATCGGCGACATCCGCCTCACCTACAAAAGCGGCGGCAAGTCCGGCACCTTCGAGGCGCTGTGATGCTGAGCGTCGCCGACGCCACCCGTCAGATCCTCGCCGCCTTCGCGCCGCTGGCGCGCGAGGTGGTCGGCCTCGACCGGGCCCTCGGCCGCGTTCTCGCCGAACCGGTGACGGCGCGGCTCAGCCAGCCGCCGGCCGATGTGTCGGCGATGGACGGCTATGCCGTGCGCGGCGCCGACATCGCCACCCTCCCCACGCAACTCAGGATCACCGGCAGCATCGCCGCCGGCGCCGCGCCGGATAGCACCCTGAAAGCCGGCGAGGCCATGCGCATCTTCACCGGCGCCTTCCTGCCCGTCGGCGCCGACACCGTGGTGATCCAGGAGAACTGCGAGCGCAGCGGCGACACCGTCACCGTGCGCGAGGGCAGTAACAGCCCCGGCCAGCATGTGCGCCGCATGGGCAACGATTTCCGCGCAGGCGAGACCGGGATCGCGCCGGGGCGTCAGCTGAGTGCCCGCGACGTGGCGCTTGCCGCCGCCATGAACTGGCCGTTCCTCACGGTGACCAGGCGACCCCGCATTGCCATCCTTTCCACCGGCGACGAATTGCAGAACCCCGGCGAGGCGCTGGGTCCGGCCCAGATC
>JAEUKV010000074.1 GCA_016794165.1 Rhodospirillaceae bacterium | reverse complement strand
TTCTGCATATGCGCGCGCAGGCCCGCGTCGATCTCGGCCGATTGGGCCCGGGCGTAGCCGGTCCGATTGGCGAATTCATGGTTCGGTCTGCTGACCATTTTGTTCACTCCCCGTTCTAATCCGCGCCGCGTACGATCGCGGCTGGCAAGGAATTTAGGGCGGAAAGGTGGAAAATCAATAGGCAAGGCAGCTGATCGTCGCTCGCCCCGCGCTGCGGAAAACGATTGCAGAGCGGGCGGTTAGGCGCCATAAACCGGCCCGCAACAAGGGGATTTCAGGATCATGAAGGGCCGCATTTTCTCCGGCGTGCAGCCGACCCACACCCTGCATCTGGGCAATTATCTGGGCGCCGTCCGGAACTGGGTGCGCATGCAGAAGGAATATGAGTGCATCTTCTGCGTGGTCGACATGCACGCGATCACGGTGTTCCAGGACCCGGCCGAGCTGCGCCACAACACCCGCGAAGTGACGGCGGCCTTCATGGCGTCGGGGATCGATGTTGCCCATTCCGTCATCTTCGCCCAGAGCCAGAACCGCGTGCATGCGCAGCTGGCCTGGATCCTCAACTGTGTCGCCCGGGTGGGCTGGCTCAACCGCATGACCCAGTTCAAGGAAAAGGCCGGCAAGGACCGCGAGGCGGCCTCGGTTGGCCTCTACACCTATCCGGTGCTGATGGCGGCCGACATTCTTGCCTACCGGGCGACCCATGTGCCCGTGGGCGAGGACCAGAAGCAGCATCTCGAGCTCGCCCGCGACATCGTGCAGAAATTCAATACGGATTTCGGCCTCGACTGCCTGGTCTCGCCGGAACCGGTGATCGGCGGTCCGGCCGCCCGGGTCATGAGCTTGCGCGACGGCACCAAGAAGATGTCGAAGTCGGACCCCTCCGATTACAGCCGCATCAACATGACCGACGATGCCGACACCATTGCCCTCAAGCTGAGGAAGGCGAAGACCGATCCGGAGACCCTGCCGGGGACCGATGTCCTTGACGAGAAAGGTCTGGTGAAGGCCGAGGCCGAGGCGGCGCGGCCGGAAGCGTTCAATCTCCTCGCCATCTACGCCGCGCTTTCCGACCAGCCGGTCGCGGCGGTGATCTCCGATTTCGCCGGCAAGGATTTTGCCGGCTTCAAGCGCGAGCTGACCGATCTTGCGGTCGCTGTCCTGGGCCCGATCGGGGCCGAGATGAAGCGGCTGCTCGACCATCCGGGTGAAATCGACAAGGTTCTGGCCAATGGTGCTGCGCGGGCGCGGGCGCTCTCGGAACCGATCCTCAAGGAGATCGAGGAGGCTGTCGGCTTCCTGCCGTCCTGATTTCGCGGCAAGGCACCTCGATGTCCCCGCCCATCGTCCGGGTGGATGCATTGTTTTCCGGGTCGGCACTTCCCATGTGACAGGCCGTGTCGGGGCGGCCAAGCCTTCCATTCCCCGATCATCATCCAGGTGAAACAGCCCGAGCGAGAGTCCGAATTCATGACCGACGCGTTTGATTCCGACCCCCAGCCGCGCACCGGGTGGCGGCGATTCCTGCCGCGCCTCAACCGGCCTGCGCTGGCCGGGGATGAGGCGCCGCTCGCACCCGTTGAGCGCAGTCGGCTGATGACGGGCCTGCGCTGGGGCGGCGTGCTGCTGGCAGCCATCGTCATTCTCTATTACCCGCTCGGCGCCGCCTTCGTGCACAGGATCAATGACGATGTCGGCTTCACCCCGCCGGCGGTTCCGGCCGAGGCCAGCGCCGGCGTGGCCATGGCGGCGGCGCTGATCGACCGCGAGGTCAACGGCACCGCCTGGCCGGCCAACGACCCCTGGTTCTTCCCCGGCGCCGTACTCGACAACATGCCGAACTTCCAGTCCGGCGAGATCCAGGCGCTGCAGCGCGTGGTGACGGAACTCAGGGACCAGATCGGTCGCTCGCGCGGTACCAGCAGTGTCGACACCGCGCTGCAGAACGCTGCCAGCGCGCTCAACAACCGGCCCGACATGTGGTATTTCGACCTCAGCAAGTCATGGGCGCCGCGCACACCCTCCGACAGTTATTACCGCGACGCCATGCGTTCCCTGATCGATTTCAATACCCGCCTGACGCGGGGCGAGGCGGTGTTCGAACGGCGCGCCGACAATCTCATCAGCACGCTGGAGCGCATCTCCCAGGATCTCGGCGCCGCCTCCAACAAGATCGACCAGGCCATCGACGCCGAGGCCGGCGCCTGGATCAATCTCGGTGCCGACGACGTGTTCTATTTCAACAAGGGCCAGCTCTATGCCTATGGCCATCTCCTGAAGGCATTCGGCCAGGATTTCCGCGCCATCCTCAGCGAAAAGGGTGCCATCAACATCTGGCAGCGCATGGTGGATTCGATGCTGGAAGGTGCCATCCTCGATCCGCTCATCGTGATCAACGGCACGCCCGGCTCGATCGTCCAGCCCAATCACCTCGCCGAGCAGGGCTTCTATCTGCTGCGTGCCCGTGCCCAGCTGGGCGAACTCGCCGACATCCTGCAGAAATAGGAAATTCATGGGGCCAGCAGGCGAATTCGGCGCCAATTGGATGGATTTGCCACTGCGACGCCTTCCCCTTGGAATCGCTGTGATTTACAGTGGCGGCGATTGGCCCGCAGCATCCGAGTCGCGGCCTCTCGTTTCGGCCGATTTGGCGACGGCGGCGTAGATAGATCATGGTTTCGGTCGCGCTCCCGTCTTCTGGGGGGCGCGTGTGACCTGGGCGACTGCCATCCTCGACTGGTTCCTGGGGCTGCAGATCTATCTGCCGATCGCCGAAGTTGCGCTCAACGTGTTCCTGCTGCTGGGCCTGGGGGCCGGGGTCGGCATCCTGTCCGGCCTGTTTGGTGTCGGCGGCGGCTTCCTGCTGACGCCGCTCCTCATCTTTGTCGGCGTGCCGCCGGCGGTCGCCGTGGCCTCGCAATCCAACCAGGTGGTGGCGTCGTCGGTCTCCGGCGTGCTGGCGCATTGGGCGCGCGACAATGTCGATTTCAAGATGGGCAGCGTGATGCTGGCCGGCGGTATCGTCGGCTCCAGCATCGGCGTCCTCTTCTTCACCCTGCTCAAGAATCTGGGCCAGATCGATCTGGTCATCGCCATCGCCTATGTCATCACGCTCTCCAGCATCGGCGTGATGATGGCAATCGAATCCGCCAATACCTGGATCAAGGTGCGCCGCTCCAGCCTGCCCACCAAGCTTCACCAGCACAACTGGGCGCAAGGGTTGCCGTTCAAGATGCGCTTCCGGAAGTCGCGCCTCTATATCAGCGCCCTGCTGCCGGCCGGCATCGGCTTCATCGTCGGCATCATGTCGGCGGTCATGGGTGTCGGCGGCGCCTTCCTGCTGGTGCCGGCGATGATCTATCTCCTTGGCATGGCGACCGGCGTGGTGGTCGGAACCTCGCTGTTCCAGATCATCTTCGTGCAGGCCTGGGTCACCTTCTGGCAGGCCAACACCAACCAGACCGTGGACATCCTGCTCGCCCTCATCCTGACCATCGGCGGCGTGGTGGGGGCGCAGATCGGCGGTCGCCTCGGCGCGAAACTGCCGGGCGAACAGCTGCGCTTCCTGATGGCCATTGTCATTCTGGTGACCGCCGGCGGCATGCTCTATGAACTGGTGGCGCAGCCGGCCGAGCTGTTTTCGGTGGTGATCGCCCGGGGCGGCCAGTGATGGCGCGCGGCCCGATCCTGGCCCTGTTCCTGGCGCTGGCGCTGACGATTCCGGCCGGCCCGCGCTCGGCCGTGGCCCAGGCGGCCCTGACCGCCGATCTCGACAACCACCTCATTGCCATCACCACCGGGTTCGCCGGTGCCGACGTGCTGCTGTTCGGCACCACCGACGGGCCGGGCGATGTCGTGGTGGTGGTCAAGGGGCCGGTGGATTCGGTCGACGTCGTGCGCAAGGAACGCGTCGCCGGCATCTGGATCAATCGCAAGAGCCTGACCTTCCAGAACGTGCCGGCGATCTACATGACGGCAAGCTCGAAGCCGATCCGCGACCTGCTGCCCGAGCCGGAGCGGGCACTCTACCAGTTGGGTCTGGAGAATGTGCGCATGGTCCCGGTGGCGCCGGAGGACCCGGAGCTGGGTGCCTTCAGCGCGGCCCTCATCCGCACCAAACAGGCGAGTGGCCTCTTTTCGGCGCAGCCCGCGCGCATCCTCTTCATCGGCGAGCGATTGTTCCGGGTCAATCTGCGGGTGCCCTCGACCGTCCCCACCGGTACCTACCTGGCCGAGGTTTACCTGGTGCGCGACGGAAAGATCGTGGGCGCCCAGACCACGCCGCTGGTGATCAGCAAGATCGGGTTTGGCGCCGATATCTATGACTTTGCGCATCGTCACGGTGCTGCTTATGGTGTCATCGCCGTGCTGGTGGCCCTGTTCGCCGGCTGGTTGGCGCATCTCGCCTTCCGCCGTCGCTAGGGCCCGGGCGGTGGCACAGGATTGTCGGGACGCAGGATTGGGGTGAACCGCATGAGCGACAGCAACAACGAAGCCGACACCAAGCCCGCGATGGGCCGCGTCTTCCTGGTGGTGATCGACGAATCGCCGGAAATGAAGGTGGCGCTGCGCTATGCCTGCCGCCGCGCCGCCAGGACCGGCGGGCGCGTCGCCATGGTCTATGTGATGGAACCGGCCGATTACCAGGAATGGGTCGGCGTCTCCAATCTGATGCGCGACGAGGCGCGCCAGCAGGCCGAGGCGATCATGCAGCGCACCGCGGGCGAGGTGCAGAAACTGGCCGGTTCCTTTCCCATCCTGCATTTCCGCGAAGGCGACCGCCAGGACGAGGTCCTGAAGCTGATCGACGAGGAACCGGCGATCTCGATCCTGGTGCTGGGTGCCGCCACCGGTCCCAAGGGCCCCGGCCCGCTCATCTCGTCGCTCACCGGCAAGCAGGTCGGCAAGCTCAGGATTCCGATTACGATCGTGCCCGGCAACCTTTCCGACGCCGATATCGAGAATATCGCCTGAGCCTTGGTGCCGCCGATCGCCGTCGAGCAAACGACGCATCCGCGTGTGGGGATCGCGCCGGGGCAATGCCCTCGATGTGATGCGCATCATGGTCGCGCCGGCCCCGCGTGATCATTATGATGGCAACCACGCCGTCACGGACGGATGATGGTCCGCTTGGGAGGGATGTCATGCTGCATCACGCGTTCTCACGTCAGCGCTTCCTGCAGCTGCTGGCGGCCGGTCTGATGCTCGGGTCGACCCTGCCGCGCACGGCCTTGGCTGCGGGGTCGGCGGGGACAGTGGCCAGGGTCAAGGGAACCGTCTCGCTGCGGCGTGGTGGGCAGCAATCGACCGTGAGCGAAGGCGATGCCGTGGAAGTGGGCGATGTCGTCACCACCCTTGCCGAAAGTCGCCTGCGCATCGCGCTCGCGGACGGCTCGGTGATCAATCTTGGCGAGCTCACCCGCCTCACCATCGCCGAATTCGCCTTCGCCCGCGAAACCCTGACGCGCGAGGCGCTGCTCGATCTTGATTCCGGCCTGCTGCAGGCGATCACCGCCAAGGCCGGCAGCGGCTCGAGCTTCGTCGTGCGCACTGGCAACGCGGTGGCGGCCACCCGCTCGACGGACTGGATCGTCGAGGCGAAAAAGGCCGAGACCACGGTAGTGGTGCAGGAGGGCAAGGTCGACGTCATGGAATCGGCCCTCGGCTTCCGCAGCCTGCCCAGCGCCGGCGAGGACAAGGCGCTGCTGCTCAGCGCCGGCCAGTCGACCACCATCGGCAAGATCGCCTTGGGCGGTCAGCTCGGCCCGCAGATGGCCGATGGCGCCAAGCTCGAGAAATACCTCGCCGGCCTGGCGATGGACTGAAGGCTCAGTTGGCGGGTTCGGCGAGGCTTGCCGGGTCGACATTGCCACCGCACAGGATGACGGCGACCTTTTCCCCCAGCGCCGGCTTGTAGGCGCCCGAGAGCAGGGCGGCGAGGGCGGTGGCGCCGCCGGGCTCGGCCACCAGGCGCAGGTCGCGCCACAACACCTGTTGCGCGGCACGGATGGCATCGTCCTCCACCAGCACCACGCCTTCCACGAAGTCCCGGGCGATGGCGAAGGGAATCGTGCCCACGCGCCGGGCGCCGAGCGAATCCGCGGCGAGGCCGCCGACCTCGACATCGACCGGTTCCCTGGCGGCGAAGGCGCGCTGCAGCGTGGGGCAGGCACTGGGCTCCACCCCGATGACGCGCACCCGGCCCTGGAACCAGGCGGCGACGCCGCCGATCAGTCCGCCGCCGCCCACCGCGACCAGGACCGTGTCCAGCAGGGTCATCTGCGCGTCGAGCTCACGCGCCAGCGTGCCCTGCCCCGCCACCGTTGCCGGCGCGTCATAGGCATGGATGGCGAGCGCCCCGGTGCGGGCCTCATGGGCCACCGCGGCACCGAGTGCATCGGCATAGGCACCGGGAACGACATGCACCTTGGCACCGAACTGCTCGATGCGGCGGATCTTGGCGGCGCTGGCGAGGGCGGGCACGAAAATTTCGGCGCTGTGGCCGAGGGCCTGGGCGGCGAAGGCAACCGCCGCGCCGTGATTGCCGCCCGAGGCTGCGATCACGCCGGCCCTGGGCACCGGCAGGGAGAGCAGCGAGTGAAAGGCGCCGCGCGCCTTGAACGACCCGCTGTGCTGCAGCGATTCCAGTTTGAGCGTCAGTTGCGCATGACAGCCGAGGGCGCCCATTTCGAGCGGCAGGATGGGCGTGCGGCGCACATGCCCGTGCAGCAGTCGTGCCGCCGCCTCGATTTCCGCGACCCCGATTCCTGCCGTCATCAGTGCCGTTCGACCAGGGTGGAAAGCAGGACCGACGAGGTGGTTCGTTGCACGCCGGGCAGATGGCCGATCCGGGTCAAGATCTCGTCGAGATGCACGGCATTGCTGGCGGCGACGATGGCGACGGCGTCGAAGGAGCCGGAGAGGGTATAGGCGCGCTGCACTTCAGGCAGTTTCTTGAGGGCCGCCACGGCCTGGTCGTGGCTCTTGGGATCCACCGACAGGAGGACATGGGCGCCCACGCCGGGCGCGGCCCCGTCCTGGCCGACGACCAGGGTGTAGCCGGCGATGACGCCGTCGCGTTCCAGCCGTTTCAGGCGCTCCTGCACCGCGCTCCGGGACAGGGCCAGTTGCCGACCCAGTGCCGCCGTCGGCGTTCGCGCATTGCAGCGCAGGAGTGAGATCAGCTTGCGGTCGGTGTCGTCCAGGCTGCGTTTCGCCATGATATCCGTCGATTTGCCGGTAAGTTTATTTCTTGTCGCGCGTTTGCGGGCGGAAGGCAAGATGTCCGCTCGGCACCGGCCAATTTGACCAGCAGGGTGCCGGCCAGCCATGCCGAATTGCCGATCAAGCCATGCCGCTTCCGCTCGGGCGGTGGAAGCGGCGCCGTGATACGCATGTCTGCCCGCCGCCGCAACTCCTTTCCCGCCCGAAATCCCCCAATCCCCCCATGGCCGTCGATTACCCACCCCTGCCGGTCACGAAGCGCAAGCCGGGCGCCGCCGTGTTCGCCGTTCTCTACATGCTGGAATCGACCACCCGGGCGCTTGCCCTCACGGTCATGCCGCTGCAGGCACGGATGATCTTCGGCGACGATGCCAAGGTCTCGGCGGTCTATTTCGGCGTCACCGTGTTCGGGCTCATTGCCGGGTTCGGCATCCCCATGCTGATCCATCGCTATCGCCGCCGCTGGGTCTATGCCATGGGTCTTGCCCTGGGCGGTCTTGCCCTGGTGGCGCTGGCCTTCGAAACACCGCTCGGACAGCTGAGCGGCCAGGTGCTGCGGACGCTTTCCGGCACCGCCTGCGTCATCGCACTCACTCTCTATGTGCTGGATTTCATCCCGCGCGTCGATCTGGTGCGCTACGAGCCGCTGAAGCTGCTGCTGGGCTGCCTGCCCTGGGGACTCGGACCCTGGGTGGGCATTCTGCTTTACCAATCCCACGGGCCCTTCGCGGTGGCAGCCCTGGGCATGGGGGCGGCGCTGCTCGCCCTCGCGCTGTTCGCCTATCTGCGGCTGACGGAAAACCCGGCCGTGGCCGCCGCCACCCGGCCGCCCCCCAATCCGCTCCAGAGCATCGGCCGTTTTTTTGCCCAGCCGCGCCTCCGCCTGGCCTGGCTGATCGCCTTTGGCAGATCCGGGTGGTGGTCGCTGTTCTTCGTCTATCCGGCGCTCTATTTCGATGCCCAGGGTGTCGATCCATCCTGGACCGGGGCGCTCTCGGGCGGTGCCAATCTGCTGCTGGTCCTCTCGCCGGCGATCGGCTGGGCCGGGCGGCGCTACGGGATCCGCCGCCCGATCATGCTGGCCTTCTTCTGCGCGGGGCTGATCACCCTGGCGGTGCCGCTGGCGTTCGAAAGCCCGCTGATGGTGGCCGTGCTGCTGCTTATTGCCGCGTTCTTCGTGGTGATGCTGGACGCGCTCGGCAACATTCCCTTTCTGCGCGCGGTGCGTCCGCTGGAGCGCCCGCAGATGACCTCTGTCTACCGAACCTATATCGATCTCGGCAGCCTGTTGCCCTTCGCCGTCTTTACCGCACTGCTCCACTTTTTCGATCAGCGTGCGGTCTATATCTGCTACGGCCTGTTGATGCTGGTGGTGGGCGTGGCCGCCCGCCATCTGCCGCGGCGCCTCTAGGGCGTCTTTGGGCGCTATGCCGATTCCGGTGAAACCGTTACACTAACCCCTTGATTCGACGGATGAGCATCGCCGGGAAGTGAGACTGCGGCATGGCTGATGACAAGAATTCCCGTGGCAGCGATCGCGCCGACGCGATGGCCGGCATGCTGGCCCGGGCGGAAGCGGCGGTGGCCGACCTCGCCAAGGGCTACGGCGCCTGGGCGCTGGCCGATATCGAGCAATGCGCCACGTTCCTGGCGGCGGCGCGGGCCATCGCCAGCCACGCCGCGCGCGTCGCCCGCGCCCGCGACATCTACGGCGTTGCCCACAACATCAAGGGCCAGGGGTCATCCTTCGGCTATCCGCTGATGACCCGGCTCGGCCAGTCCCTTTGCGAGCTGACGCGGCGCAAGACCGCCTTCACCGATTCCGATCTCGACCTTGTCGCCGCCCATCTCGATGCCATGCGCCTGGTGCTCGCCAAGGAGATCCGCGGCGATGGCGGCGAACTTGGCCAGAAGCTGGGCGCCCGGATGGAAGAGAAGGTGCTGGCGGCGCTTGCCGGCAGCGAGAGCGAAGGCCGGGGGAGTGAGCCGGGGGAGTGAGCCGGGGGAGTGATATGAAGATCAGCTTTCGCTGCCCGCCGGAACTCGATGGGCTCCTTCCGGTACCCAAACCGGGCCGCCTCGGCCTGCCCGACTGGCTGCGAAGCATGCCGACCATGACGCCGAGTGCCGATTTCGGCTACGAGGTCGAGACCGTCAAGCAATGCCCGCCTTTCATCGACGCCATGACCGCTGGCTTCCTGATGCCCCTGGTTGCCGATGTCAGGGTCGAGAACGGCCGCTTCAGCTGGGATTGGGACCCGCCGCCCTCGACGCTGGGCGCCTATACCCGTGCGCCGATCGCCTTTCACGTCGCCGATCAGCTGCGCGGCACACCGTTCTTCGATGGCGACAGCTACGCGGTCAAGTTCATCAATTTCTGGGTCATGGAAACGCCGCCCGGCTGGGGGCTGCTGTGTACCCATCCGGCACACCGCAGCGACCTGCCGTTCCGCACCGTGACCGGTCTGGTTCATACCGACAATTATCCGAACTTCGTCCATTTTCCGGCGCTGTGGAGCGATCCCGGATTCAGTGGCGTGCTGCCGCGCGGCACACCGGTCGCACAATGCTATCCGGTTCCGCTGGCCAATCCGGAACTGGACGTGGGAACGCTCGATCCGGATGACGCCTCAAGGCTGCGCGAGACCAAGAGCACCTTGCGGGAAGAAAGCGGCGCTTATCGCCGCCATCACCGCCACAAGGATTGATCCTCAGTGGCTGGTGGCCGTGCTGTCCGGGCCGGACTCATCAGAGAGGCCAAGCATGGCCCGCAGCTCTCCGCCGCGATTGTGAAAGCACCCCTTGGACGCGGTGGTGAGGGTGCGCAGGGCCGCCGCGTAGGCATCGCGGTCCACTTTCAGCAGTTCGCGAAACAACCCGAGCGCCGCATCGATCTGGCCCAGTTCCAGCAGGCATTGGGCCCAGCCCAGCATCAGCGCGCGCGCCGGACCGAGCGTGCCGCGACACCGTGCGAAGCGTGCCGCCGCCTCGGCATAGCGACCCGCACGCTGATCCAGCAGGGCCAGATTGTAGATGGCCGGGATGTGGTTGGGATCGCGCTGCGTGATCGCCGTGAATGTCTCGCGCGCTTCCTCGTCGCGATGGGCCTCGAACAGCAATCGCCCGAGAACCAGCCAGGCGCGCTCCACGATGGGCTTGGCGGCGACGGCGCGGCGGAGCAGTGGTTCGGCCTCCGCCGCCTCGCCGTTGTCGAGCAGCGCCTGACCCAAGGCGAGAGCGATCTGCGTGTTGCCCGGACTGAACTTCAGCGCGTCACGCAGGGCATCGATTCCGCCGGCCGCATCGCCGCTTTGCGCCAGTGCCACGCCCAGTTCCGCCAGCGTCACGACACCGACGCCCGGCGCATCGAGACCGGCCGCCACGGCGGCGCGCAGATAGGGCACGGCCAGCGCCGACTCACCCAGATGCAGGTGAATGGCACCGCGCAGTCGGTTGGCGCCGGGATGATCGGGGATGGCGGCAAGAACCGCGTCGACATGCTTGGTCGCGCGTTTCGGATCGCCCTCGCGCATGGCCCCCGCCGCGGCGCGGAGATGCGTTTCGGATTCTGTTGGCAACATGGATCGGAATTCCCTCTTAGACGCGTTCGGCAAGCCAGATGGCCAGGCGCGAGCCGGCCTTGATGGCGCCGCTCAGCAATTGGTAGCCCGGCGCCTCGGCGGCACCGTGGGCGAGGCCGGTATCGCGGTGTTCGACCTCCTCGGCGCGGAACTGTTCGATCTTGGCGGTGATTTCCGGCTCGTCCGCGGCCAGGGCGTTCTGCTGCTGGCGGTAGTGCTCGTCGATCACTTCCTCGACCGCGACGGTACAGGCCATGGCGGCCTTCGGCCCCATCAGCGCCGTGGCGGCACCGAGCGCAAAGCCCGCCACGTGCCAGACCGGAAACAGGACCGAGGGCCGGGCGCGGCGTTCCGCCATCAGCTTCTCGAACGCCCTGAGATGTACCAACTCCTGCTCCAGCATGTGCCGGATGACGGCCCCTTCCGGCTTGCGGCCGAGGATAGCCAGCTGGCCTTCATAGATGCGCTTGGCGCCGTACTCGCCGGCGTGATCGACGCGGATCACGCGGTCCAGCAGCTGCTCCGGCAAGAGGTCCCCCGGCAGGCGGGGTTTGTTGCGATACTCAGTTGTCATCGTCACCCATTGCTCCGGCCAAGGCGCCCCCACCCCCAGAACGCGAACAGCGCCAGCGCCAGGGCGAAGAGGCCATTATAGCCGGCCATGGAGACGCCAAACAGGGCGAAGGCCACCTCGTCGCAGCGCGTGACCGGCGCGTTCAGGATGGCGGCTTCAAGGTCGGCACCGCTGAGGCCGGCAAATCCGCCGCCCACGCAGCCTCCCGAACCCTGCCACCACTGCTGCTCGACACCGACATGATAGAGCGCGGTAGCGGCACCCGCCAGCAGCGCGAGGGTGGTTCCGGCCAGCAGCAAACGGCGCCAGCGCGGCTTTCCCGCGACAAGGATCGCCACCACGGAGAGGACGATCGCCGCCCAATAGGCATCGCGCTGGTAGAGGCAGAGTTCACAAGGCGCAAGGCCGAAGCCGTATTGCGCCAGCCAGGCAAGGCACAGCGCGCAAAGGCTCAATCCGGCGATCAGCCAGGGCACGTGGCCGGCTTCGATGAAACTGCCGCGTCGATGTATCGCCAAGGAATCGATCTCCATCAAAAAGGGGTACCGGATCGTTGGGTCGCAGCTAAAAAAGATAGCGCAGGGCCACGAAACCACCGATTAAGGCCACCACGAACAGTGTGGTGACCAGCGTCAGGCGCCTTTCGATGAAGGCCCGCACCGGCGCGCCGAAATAATAGAGCAGTCCCGCCACCAGGAAAAAGCGCGCGCCGCGCGTGGCGATCGAGGCGGCGATGAACACCTTCAGGTCGAAACCCGCCATGCCGGAGGCGATGGTGATCACCTTGTAGGGGATCGGCGTCATGCCCTTGACCAGGATGATCCACAGGCCCCATTCCGCGAACATCGCCTGGAAGGCGTCCATGGCACCGCGATAGCCGTAGAAGGCGAGGATCGCCTTGCCGAGACCCTCCAGCGCGTAGCCGATATAATAGCCGGCAATACCGCCCAGCACCGACGCGAGGGTGCAGACGCCGGCAAAGACGAAGGCTCGCTTGCGGTTGGCCAACACCATCGGCACCAGCATCGGGTCGGGCGGGATCGGAAAGAACGAGCTTTCCGCAAATGACACGCCGGCCAGCGCCCAGAGCGCCTTGGGGCTCTCGGCCAGAGCCATGATCCAATCGTAGAGACGACGCAGCAAATAAATCACTCGATGCAGTGGCTGGGAAATGGCCGGACCGGAGCGCCCGTTCCTCCTATCAGGTCGCGTTGCTCGGCACAATCGCGCTGGTATCCCGCGGCAGCAGTACCGTGAAGGTGCTGCCGGCCCCCATGCGGCTCTCGACCGTTATGCTGCCACGCAGGGCTGCGGCGAGGCGCTGCGCAATGGAAAGGCCAAGCCCGAGCCCGCCCCTGGCGCGACTATAGGTGTCGCCGCTCTGGTAGAAGGGCTCGAAAATCCGTCCGATGTCCTCGGCCCGCATGCCGGGTCCCTGGTCGATAATCCGGATTGCCGCGGTTCTCGATTCCGGTGCCGCCACTTCGATCCGAATCCTGGTCTCCGCCGGCGAGAACTTGATCGCATTGCCAATCAGGATCAGCAGGATCTGTCGCAGGGCGCGCGGGTCAGCAGTGACCGTGGCCGGTACCGCCACCAGTTCGAGGATGACGCGGGCGAGACGTGCATCGCCTTCCAGCATCTTCACGCATTCGCCGGCAATCTCGTCGGCCGATACTGGTTCTGGCATCAGATTCTCGCGCCCGGCTTCGATCGATGCCATGTCCAGCAGGGTGTTGACGAGGCTCAGCAGATGGTGTCCGGCCTGCAGGATCAGGCTGCCGTACTGTTGCGACTGCACCTGACTTGGCACAAAGGCGCGCCCCTCCACCAGTTCCGCAAAGCCAATGATGGCATTGAGTGGCGTGCGCAGTTCATGGCTCATGTTGGCGATGAACTGCGACTTGGCGGCGCTGGCATCGGCTGCTGCCCGGCGCGCGTCATCCAGTTCAATCAGGATGATGCCGAAGCCGGTGGCCGCGATAAAGATGACGTTGAGGGTTCCAATGGTGACGAAGACCTGCTGACCTGCCGCGGTTGTTGGCAACAGCGTCAGCGCCAGCGTCATGATTGTCCGCACCAGCCAAGTCGCGCCGGTCAACTTGTAGAAGGCGGTGCGGCCTTGCAGGAACACGGCGCCCGAGACGAGCGCGGAGAGGACATTGAGGATCATCGCCGCCCGGAACGCGTCGGTGGTGCCCGCCACGAGGCCTAGTCCTACCAGCATCAGATAGGCAATCCCGACCGCCAGGGCGAATTTGCGCGTGAAGCGCACCGGGTGGCTGATTGCCCAGGCGCCGGCCAGCACACAGGCCGAGGACGTGACAACCCCCAGCGCGAGCAGATAGGCGTAAGGCGAGTCGAAGGCCGCGCTGAGCGCTGGACCGGGCGGCAGGGGAATGATCAGCAGATAGACGAAGCCGTTGACCAGATGGGCGCTGCCGAAAAAGGATAAACTGTGCCGGCCGTCTCGAAAGCGGCGCACGTAGAAACAGATCGCCGCAATGATCAGATTGATGGCGCAGCCGGAAACGGCGACCGGCGAGAACTGGATATCCGGCAGCATGGCGTCCCCTGACGTCGCGCAGTCCTGGGCGCAAGACTATGCGGTACAGGGCCGGGGCGCCATAGGCCATGAATCCATACAGGTAAATCCGGCCGCTGATTCCGGGCCGGTCAACTGGCGGTCTTGTTCCGCTCAGTGAATGCTGAGCAGCGCTTCCGCACGGTGCCAGCGTGGCGGCGTGATAAGCTCGGCTCTCGCGACCTTGATCGAGTGCAGTTTGCCCTCAAGGTTGCGGGACCAGAAATCGAGAAATTTGTGGAGCACGGGGAGGCGCGGGGCGAGGTCGTAATCCTGCCAGACATAACTTTGCAGGAGACCCGGGTGGTCCGGCAGGTGGTAGAGAATCTCGGCCGTGACCAGGCGGTAATCGTTGAGTTGCAGGGAAAGCGCTGGCTGCTCCATGGGACCTCCGCAGGGTGGTAGTCGTCGGGCGATCGGGCGGGTGAACCTTTCAGGAAATGAGGCGAACCGATTCGTTAACGACATCATGCCGCAACAATAGTTAACAATAAACAAAATTGTTTGTGATTACATATAGTTAGCACTCATTCCCGAAGATTGCTGCTGATTCCTGCGCGGAACGCGCACCGCCATCCCGCGCTGCAGCAAAAAGATTCGATTCCGCAACCTCTTGACGGGGATGGGCATGTGCCCTACATCGCTGGCACTCGTTTGATCAGAGTGCTAACAGGCGTCCCCGAAGACGCCGGTGCCGGTCGGACGCGCTTAGGGAAATTTTCCACTTTTCAGACATTTACGGAGGGTCACCATGAAATTCCGTCCGCTCCACGACCGCGTTCTCGTGCGTCGTATTGAGGGCATCGAGAAGACCGCTGGCGGGATCATCATCCCCGACACGGCCAAGGAAAAGCCGCAAGAGGGCGAAGTCATCGCCGCCGGCGCTGGTGCCAAGGCCGAGGACGGCAAGGTTACCCCGCTCGACGTCAAGGCGGGCGACCGCATCCTGTTCGGCAAGTGGTCGGGCACGGAAGTGAAGGTCGACGGTGAGGATCTCCTCATCATGAAGGAAAGCGACATCCTCGGCATCATCGAGGGCACCGCGTCCGGTTCGAAGAAGAAGGTCGCCTGAGCCGATAGGGCCGGCGCCACTTACCTCGAAAACCCAACCAGGAGTTATTCCACATGGCTGCTAAAGACGTACGTTTCTCCGCCGACGCCCGCGAGCGCATGCTGCGCGGCGTCGACATCCTCGCCAACGCCGTTCGCGTGACCCTCGGTCCCAAGGGCCGCAACGTGGTCATCGACAAGGCCTTCGGCGCCCCGCGCATCACCAAGGACGGCGTCACTGTCGCCAAGGAGATCGAGCTCGCCGACAAGTTCGAGAACATGGGCGCCCAGATGGTGCGCGAAGTGGCCTCGAAGACCAACGACATGGCCGGCGACGGCACCACCACCGCCACCGTGCTGGCGCAGTGCATCGTCCGTGAAGGCTCCAAGGCCGTCGCGGCCGGCATGAACCCGATGGATCTGAAGCGCGGCATCGACTTCGCCGTCGAAGCCGTCGTCGAAGACATCAAGAAGCGCGCCAAGAAGGTCTCGACCTCGGAAGAGATCGCCCAGGTCGGCACGATTTCCGCCAATGGCGAAAAGGAAATCGGCGCCATGATCGCCAAGGCGATGCAGAAGGTCGGCAACGAGGGCGTCATCACGGTGGAAGAAGCCAAGGGCCTCGACACCGAGCTCGAAGTGGTCGAAGGCATGCAGTTCGACCGTGGCTATCTCTCGCCCTACTTCATCACCAATGCCGAGAAGATGATCACCGATCTCGACAACCCCTACATCCTCCTGCACGAGAAGAAGCTCTCGAACCTGCAGGCGATGCTGCCGATTCTCGAGGCGGTGGTGCAGTCGGGCCGTCCGCTGCTGATCATCTCGGAAGACGTCGAAGGCGAGGCTCTCGCCACCCTGGTGGTCAACAAGCTGCGCGGCGGCCTCAAGGTCGCGGCCGTGAAGGCCCCGGGCTTCGGCGATCGCCGCAAGGCCATGCTGGAAGACATCGCCATCCTCACCGGTGGCCAGGTCATCAGCGAAGACCTCGGCATCAAGCTTGAGACCGTGACCCTCGACATGCTCGGCAAGGCCAAGAAGGTCGTGATCGAGAAGGAAAACACCACCATCGTCGACGGCGCCGGCAAGAAGAAAGAGATCGAAGGCCGCTGCGCCCAGATCCGCGCCCAGATCGAGGAAACCTCGTCGGAATACGACAAGGAAAAGCTGGCCGAGCGTCTCGCCAAGCTCGCGGGCGGCGTTGCCGTCATCCGCGTCGGCGGTGCGACCGAGGTCGAGGTGAAGGAGCGCAAGGACCGCGTTGACGATGCCATGCACGCCACCCGCGCGGCGGTCGAGGAAGGTATCGTCGCCGGCGGCGGCGTCGCCCTCCTCTATTCCCTGAAGGCGCTCGAGAAGCTGAAGGTCGACAACGAAGACCAGAAGGTCGGCGTCGAGATCATCCGTCGCGCGCTGCAGGCGCCGGTCCGTCAGATCGCCGAGAATGCCGGCGTCGACGGCGCCGTCATCGCGGGCAAGCTGATGGAAGGCAAGGGCGGCAATTGGGGCTACAACGCCCAGACCGGTGAGTTCACCGATCTGGTGAAGGACGGCGTCATCGACCCGGCGAAGGTCGTGCGCTGCGCCCTGCAGGACGCGGCCTCGGTCGCCGGCCTGCTGATCACGACGGAAGCCATGATCGCCGACCGTCCGGAGAAGAAGGCCGCCGGTGGCGGCGCCCCGGACATGGGCGGCATGGGCGGCATGGGTGGTATGGACTTCTAAAAGAAGTCCGGGGGCGGCATGGACTTCTAAGTCCGGCCCACCCGCCATTCCAAAGGACGGACCCCGCGGCAGCAATGCCGCGGGGTTTTTCTTTGTCGCGAGAGTGCTTGACGGGTTGTATTATTTTTGTTCTATTCTACCGTTACGGTTGTTGCTGGTGAAAGGGATTTGACTCTCGTGCCGTTCCTCGCCCTTGCCGTTCTCGCCTTGGTCCTCGTCCTGTCGGTCCATGTCTGCCAGACGGGTCGCTCGAAGATGTGGCTGCCGGTGATCTGGATGCTGCCGGTCCTGGGCAGCGTTATCTATGTACTGGTCGAGATGTTGCCGCAGCTCTGGCGGGGGAACGAGATCGTCTCCACCGCCGATCCGCGCTTCGAGCAGATCCTCGACGAGGAGATCGACCGCAAGCCGGCGGAGCGTCGGCGGCTGCAGCAGCAGCCGAAAAGGTTCGCCGACGTGCCGAAGGATCCACTGCGCGAAGGCTCCGTCCACGAAAAACTGAAGAACGCCGAGGCATGCCTCGCCAGTCATCGCTATGACGAAGCGGTCGACCTGTTTACCGCGGCCAGGCAGGGTTTCTTTGCTGATTCACCCGACATCATCCTCGGCCTAGCCCGCGCGCATTTCGGTCGCGGCGATCTCGGTGCCGCGCGCGGCCTGCTTGACGAATTGACGACCGGCCGCCCGGCCTACCAGCCACATGCCGTCGCCATCCTCAGGGCCCGCGTCCTGGCCAGGCAGGGCGAGGCCGTGGCAGCGCTCAGCCTGCTGGACGCCATCCTGGCGCAAAACGACAATCTCGAGGGCCGGCGGCTGGAGGCGCAGTACCGTCATGCCGAGATTCTCTGGCAGCAGGGCGAAACCGACAGGGCGGCTTCGGAACTCACCGAGATCCTTCGCCACGAAAAGCTGTTCCGTATCGACGATGACGACCGCCGCTGGATCCGCCTCGCCGGGCAGGCGCTGAAGGCGATTTCCTAGGGGCGCTCACGCCCTCTTCATCCCGTCCCAGTACCTGTGCACGTCATGGGTCACCACGGCGCTGCCGCCGCTGGGCCGGGCCAGCCATTCCGGGTGCTTCAGCGTCTCGCGGATGTCGTGCAATCCTGCCTGCCAGTGTTCGCGCATGGTGACCAGGGAAAATTCGTAATCCTTGCTGTGGGTCTCGAACTGCTTGTCGCGGTAGATCAGCTGGATGGTGTTGTAGACCTTGCTGCAGGAAAGCTCGCGCAGCGCCGCGACCGCCGGGTTGCCCGCCTTTTCCGGCGGCAGCAGGGAGAGGGCCTGCCGGAGGGCATGACGCAGCTTCTGCATCTCGTTGGCGACATTGGTGACGAGGCGGGTGCGGCTGGAATACTGGATGTCCTTCTGTCGCTCGGCGACGTCGAGCAGGTTGCGCGGCAGCGGCCCCCTGGCGCTCCACAGATCGACCTGGAAGGCCAGGGTATCGCGCCGGGGCGGATGCGCCAGGACCTCCATCAGCGGCGTGTTGGAGATCATGCCGCCGTCCCAGTAGAAGTCGCCGTCGATCTCCACCGCCGGGAATCCCGGCGGCAGCGCACCCGATGCCATGAAATGCTCCGGTGCCAGTGCCTGTTTGGCATTGTCGAAATAGGCGAAATTCCCGGTGGCCACATTGACGGCACCGACCGAGACGCGGACCCCGCGCGCATTGATGCGGTCGAAATCAACGAGGCGCTCCAACGTCGCCTTCAGCGGTGTCGTGTCGTAATAACTGGTAGCGCCGTCCGGTGTCGGTGACAGGTAGGGCGGCGGAAAGCGCGGCGTGAAGAAGCCCCGCTGGCCTTCCACCAGCGCCCGCATCGAGGCGAGGGCGCCCGCCCAGCCGCGGACATCGCCGTCGCCTAGCAGCGCGCTCATATCCACGTCGAAGGGAATCGTCGGCAAGAGCGCCGACTGGCAGATCGTTTCCCAGAATTCCTGCAATCGCGGGAGCCGGGTCTCGGGCGGGTTGCCGGCAAGGATCGCGGCGTTGAGCCCGCCGATGGAGATGCCCGCGAACCAGTTGGGCTCGATTCCCGCCTCATGCAGGCCCTGATAGACGCCGGCCTGGTAGCTGCCCAGCGCGCCGCCGCCCTGCAGCACCAGGGCCACGGTCTCGTAGGCGGGAAGATCGATCTTGCGGCGCTTGGTCACTGCATGTGCCAGCCATGGCTGACCGTGATCGACTGGCCGGTCAGCGCCGCACTCGGGAAAGCGGCAAGAAAGAGGGCAGTTTGCGCCACGTCTTCCACGGTGGTGAAGATGCCGTCGACCGTGTCCTTGAGCATGATGGTCTTGATCACCTGCTCTTCCGAGATGCCGAATTCCTGCGCCTGCTCCGGAATCTGCTTTTCCACCAGCGGGGTGCGCACGAAGCCGGGGCAGATCACGTTGCTTCGCACATTGAATTCGGCCCCTTCCTTGGCAACGACGCGGGCGAGGCCGAGCAGGCCGTGCTTCGCGGTCACATAGGGCGCCTTCAGCTTCGAGGCGAGATGCGAATGCACTGAGCCCATATAGAGGATCGTGCCGCCGCGCTTGTCCTTGTACATGTGCCTGAGCGCCGCCCGGGTGGTGAGGAAGGCCCCATCAAGATGAATGGCCAGCATCTTCTTCCAGTCGGCATAGGGAAAGTCGACCACCGGTTTCACGATCTGGATGCCGGCATTGGAAATGAGGATGTCGAGCCCACCCAGCGCCGTCACGGCGCGGTCGGTGCCCTCATCGACCGCCGCCTCGTCGGTCACGTCCATAGCGATCCCGATCGCCCTGCCGCCCTTGGCCACGATCTCGGCGGCGGCCGCGTCGGC
>JAEUKV010000050.1 GCA_016794165.1 Rhodospirillaceae bacterium | reverse complement strand
CTGTGGCTGGTCGAGGCGGCGCACGCCGCGAGTCATCTCGACGCCGCTGCGGCCGGCGACCTCATCGCCCAGGTCAAGGCAGTGGCGCCGACACCCGGCCTGCTGCAGCGGGCCGACTGGATCGGAAAGATCGCCCGCAAGATCAGCCGCAAGACCGGTATCGGCCATGGCCGCAAGATCGACTACTGGCTGGATCGTTCCTGGGATTTCTGAGCGCAACCCCGCGTCAAAAACCTCTGCGTCAATAGCCCCAGAGATGCTGTAGAGCCACCGCGCCCGCCGGATTGGTGGTGACGATCTGGCAGTTGAGGTCGGCATCGCCGGACTGCACCAGCAGGGCACCGTTGCCACTGGGGGCGAGATGCGCGGCAAGACCCGGCATGACCTCGTCCAGCCAGACCATGCGCCAGGTGAAGGCCGGCACGGTGAGCTCGGCCGAGAGACGCTTGCCTTCATTGTTGATGACGATGAGTTCGCTCCGCGCCTGCCCGCGATAGGAAAGGCGGCCGGAACCGTTGACGACCAGCACGCCGGTGCGCAGGCCCCGGTCGCAACGGGCGCGGCCGAACACATTGGTCCGGCCGATGACCGCGAGCTGGTCGGTGAGCCAATGCGGGAAGCCGGGCACCACTGCGCCGAGATTGCGCCAGCAGGACTGGAATTCGGTGAAATCCTGGTCCAGCGTACGCCGGTTGCGCACCACCAGATTCGTCATCGGCTTGAAGCCCTTGAAGCGCAGGCCGGCCTTGACCCAATCATTGGCGATGAGGGCGAGATGGGCGCGCTCGCGGGCCGGGTCGCTCCAGGCCGCCACGATGTCCTCGGCAAAGAGCGGTCCCGGCTGTGTCTTGGTGAAGGCGGTTGCGCCAAGATGGCTGCCGGCGTCGTCGAAATAGTCGATGCGCAGATGCGACTGGTGGGGATTGGCGGCATCGGCCTCGTAGCCGAAGACCAGTTCGCTTCCCGGCGCCGTGATCGGAACCGGATGCGGCTCGAGCATGTAGCCGTCCGCCAGCACCCGGCGATAGCGTTCCACCTCCTCGGCGCCGGCGGCGAGGTCGGTCCGGTCGATGACCGGACAGCTGACGTGATGGTTGCCGGCGATGTTGCCGCGATGGCCGGCGTCCAGGGCGCCTTCCGATTCCATTACGAACCAGTTCGAACCGCCATAACCGCGATAGCGCCAGCCGAGGAAGGCATCGTCGTCGATCCCGTCGCGCGGCACCGTCGATTGTTCCAGAAAGGCGCCGGTATCCCTCTGCACCTTGCTGGATACACCGTCGGTCAGGAGCTCGATCTCATGGGTCGGTATGGCATTGCGCTCGAAATTGGGGATCGTCAGCGCCATCTCGCCACTGCGCACCATCCAGGCGGGGGCGCGGAATTCAACCTTGTGGTCCGGGGCGCGGCCGAATTCATGAGCGCTGTGCAAGGTGGTGAAGGAATCGCGCCAGAAGACATCGGCGCAGAGCCGCAGGCGGTAGTGACGCTCGCGGGTCAGGATCGGATGTTCGACGAAGGCGGCGAGGGAGGTGGGATAGCGCCGTTCCGGGACATGATCGCTCAGCCGGATGACCATCGACTGGTTGGGCTCCAGGATGCGGTAGAGGCGTTTGACCTCCGGGCCGTGGAAGATCTCGATGCGGAACTGCAGCGGGTCCTTGACGCCGAAGAATTCCTGAAAGTGGTTGAACAGCAACCCCTCGACCTCGCTCGCCTCCCGGGGCGCGCTCAGCGTACCGCCGCAGAATTCGAAACCTTCCCCGACCCATAGCACCGGCCGGCTGCGGTCGCCCGCGGCCATCAGGCGCAGCGCCTGGCGATAGCGGGAAGCGAGATCGGGGCCCGCGCACAGGGCGGCGTCCAGACCGGACAAGTCGAGGTCTTCGGCAAGGGCCGCACCCGCCTTGATGTCGGCAAGGGCGTGGCTGGCCCAGACCAGATCAAGACCCGGCAGCTGTTCCCTGGCGGTCTCAAGGGCGGCCTTGTCGCCCTGCAGCAGCACGCGCGTCGCGCCCAGTTCGGCGAGGCGCCGGCGGGCGGTGTTCCAGTCGCTGGCGATCCTGATGCTGGCACCGTCCTTGGCGGCCCCCGGCGCACGCGTTTCGCTTGCGGATTTCTTGGGTTTTTTCTTCGACGCGAAAAGGGTGTCGAGGAGGGTCAGCATGGAAACATCCCGAATTGTCTCGCAAACCACGCTGAAACCGAACGGGGCCAAACGCGTGGGTGCTGGAATAGTAGTGGATGGGGGGTGTGGATACCAGATGCGCCGGATGTCGCAGGAGATCCGGGGAGCGGATCGAATCGGCGCCGTGCCGGCCGCCCGTTGACCGGGACGGGGATTCGCAAGATGCTCTGTCGCAGGGGACGGTGGGGAAAATGACGGACTGGCGTGAAACCTGTCACCCGGACATCCGGTTGATGCTGACCTACTGGGAGGGCAAGCGCCGCGGCCGGCGGATGCCAGCCCGCGCCGATATCGAACCGGAGGAAATCCGGGCCTATCTCCCCTATATCTCGCTCGTGGACGTAGTCGCGGACGAGCGACGCTTTATCTATCGTCTTGTCGGGACGCGGGAAGTTGCGGCGCGCGGTGCCGACCCCACCGGCCGGACGGTCAAGGAGGCCTATTTTGCCTCCAGCGCCGCCGCGGCCCTTGCCAATTACGAACGGGTCTGCCGCGAGCGGGCGCCCTATCACGAAACGGATGCCTTTCAGGCGGTCGATCGGTACGTCAACGAAGAAAACATCTTTCTGCCCCTGTCCGGCGATGGCGAGTCGGTCAACATGATCCTCGTTTTTTCAATCAATAGGGACCTCTACCGACAGCCGGTCGGGGACAGGGGTGGCGGCTGACAAGGTCTGACGCCTCCCTTGTCCGATCGCGAACGGTTGGCGATTGACGGGTCGGGCTTCATCTGAACATGCTCTCCGGCATGAGCGCCGCCGAACCCAACCCATCCTGGACCGAGCATTGCCACCCGGACATCCGAGCGATGTATCACTACTGGCTTGGCAAGAAGGGACAGCGTACGATGCCGTCCCGCAGGGATATCGATCCTGGGGAAATCAAGCGGTTCCTCCCCCACGTTACCCTGGTCGACGTGGTCGATGACGAACGTCGCTATGTCTATCGGCTGGTTGGCACGAAGGAAGTCGAGTTGCGCGGCAACGACCCCACGGGTCAATCCGTGCTGACGGCATACTTCGCCGTGTCGAGTGACGACGCGCTGGCTCATTACGATGCCACGCGGCAATCGCGCGCACCGCACTACGTCGCCGACCCGTTCCAGACGGTGGATCGCTATGTCGGCGAGGAAGATCTTTTTCTGCCGCTCTCCGACGATGGCGAAACCGTCAACATCATCATGGTCTTCTCGACCGTGCGCGACCTGTTCGAGGCGCCGCCCTTCGGCTTGTAGCCGTAGCCGGCGATCAGGGGCGCTGGTCCGACCCCGCCTTGGCGGTTCTGGCCAGGCGGTCCAGCAGGTCCGCCAGCAGGTTGAATTCCACCGAACGGGGCGTGGTCTTGCGCCACACCAGGGCGATCCTGCGCGCCGGCGTCGTCTTGGCGAGGGGCCTCGCAATGAGGTCGGTTCCGGCCAGGAGGCCGGCGTCGACGGCCATTCTGGGCAACAGGGTGATGCCCAGCCGATTGGCGACCATCTGCACGAGGGTGGGCAGGCTGGTGGCGCGAAAGTCGTCGCGATGCCGGGATGGCTCAAGCCGGCACGCAGTCATGGCGTGTTCCCGCAGGCAGTGGCCTTCATCCAGCAGCAGCAGCCGCTCGTCAGGCAGATGCTCGAGTTCCATCGCCTTGGCCGTGGCCAGCGGATCGTCGCTGCTGCAAACGAGCAGGAAGGGATCATCCCCCAATTCGCGAACTTCCAGTTCGTCGGTCGGAAAGGGGAGGGCGATCAGCGCCACGTCGATCTCGCCATCGCCAAGCGCATCGAGCAGTCGCGCGGTCAGATCTTCCCGCAGATAGAGTCTGAGGTCGGGATATCGCTTCCGCAGGGGCGGCAGGACGCGCGGCAACAGGTAGGGGCCGATGGTCGGGATGACGCCGAGGCGCAGCGAGCCCGAGAGGGGTTCCTTCGAGGCATGCGCCAGCTCGGCGATGTCCTCCGCTCCGCGCAGCACCACGCGGGCGCGGGCGACCATCTCTTCCCCCAGTGGCGTCAGCATGACCCGCCGTTTCGAGCGCTCGACCAGTTTGACATCGAGCAGGTTTTCCAATTCCTGCAATCCCGCCGACAGGGTCGATTGGGTGGCGAAGCAGGCCTCGGCGGCGCGGCCGAAATGCTTGTACTCGGCGATGGCGACGAGATACCGGAGCTGGCGAAGGGTAGGCAGTGTGCGCAACTGATCGATCCTGTCGATTACAGAGTCCACAATAACAAATTTGATCGATTTATAAAGCCTCATTAGGTTGCGTCCGTCAAGACCAACCAACGGAGAGCCAAATGTTGACGATCGGTAATGTGTTTCCCGCCTACAGCCTCGAATCGGTGGCCGATACCAGCGGCAATTTCCCGGTTCTGACCGGCGACAGCCACAAGGGCCAGTGGCGCATTTTCGTGTTCTGGCCGAAGGACTTCACCTTCGTCTGCCCAACCGAGATCATCGGCTTCGGCGACCTTGCCCGCGAGTTCAAGGATCGCGACGCCCAGCTTCTCGGTGTTTCCACCGATTCAGAGTTCGTTCATCTCGCCTGGCGCCAGAGCCGCGAGGACCTCGCCAAGGTGAACTATCCCTGGCTTGCGGACATCAAGAAGGAATTGACCACGGCGTGCGGCGTGCTCGATCCGGCCGGTGTCGCCCAGCGTGCGACCTTCATCGTCGATCCCAACGGCATCGTGCAGTTCGCCGAAGTGACCGCGATGAATGTCGGGCGCAACCCGCAAGAGGTGCTGCGCATTCTCGACGCGCTGCAGACCGACGAACTCTGCCCGTGCAACTGGAAGCCCGGCCAGGACACGCTCAAAGCGGCCTGAACCGGCATCTGAGCGTCACCGAATGGAAGGGGCCCGCATCATCCCGCGCGGCGAAGACCCAGTCAGCTCCCGTTGTGCCAGCCAGTGCGGCCGGGCAGGGGGCGGGCCTCTCCACTTGCCGAACGGCCCACAGTATTGAAGGACCAATAGGATGAGTATCGAAAGCTTGAAGGAATCGCTGCCGGACTATGCGCGCGATCTCAAACTGAACCTTTCTTCCGCGGTCAACGAGACGGCGCTCACCGACCAGCAACGCTGGGGCACCCTCGTCGCCACGGCGATCGCCTCGCGCAACCTCGACGTGATCAGGTCGGTGGAGGCCGAAGCGCTCCAGCATCTCTCGCCGGAAGCCCTGACCGCCGCCCGGACCGCGGCGGCGATCATGGCGATGAACAACATCTACTATCGCTTCGTCCATCTGGTGGGCGGCGACTACAAGACCATGCCGGCACGCCTGCGCATGAACGCGCTGGCCAAGCCCGGTGTCGACAAGGTCGATTTCGAGCTCTGGTCGCTTGCGGTCTCGGCGATCAACGGTTGCGGCATGTGCATGGAATCGCATGAACACATCCTGCGCCAGGGCGGCGTGTCGGTCGATGCCATCCAGGCCTCGGTGCGCATCGCCGCCGTCATGCACGCGGTCGCGGTGACGCTGGAGACGGATGGGGTGGCAAGCGTCGCAGCCGCGGCGTAAGCGGCTGCGCCGGGCGCGGGCGACCGACGTAAGGTGAGGAGCGGAGAGCGAAAGCTACTCCGCCTTCTCCGCTTTCAGGGATCCGCCCCGCGCCGTCGACCAGCCCTCGGGATCGTCGAGGAAGGCCCGGATCTTGGCGGTCTCGCCGGCGTCGAGACGGCCGGTGTCGCGCGCGGCTTCCAGCACATCCCACCAGGTGGCAAGCCCGTGCAGCTTGATGCCGAGATCGCCCAGGATGGTCAGGGACTGCGGAAAGATGCCGTAGTGAAACACGACCAGGGCGTGCGCGACCGCGCATTCCGCCTGGCGGATGGCATTGATGAAATTGACCTTGGAGCCGCCATCGGTGGCGAGATCCTC
>JAEUKV010000032.1 GCA_016794165.1 Rhodospirillaceae bacterium | reverse complement strand
AGGGCCCGGGCGGCCTTGGTGAAGCTGCCTTCGGTGGCCACGGCGTGGAAGGCGCGGAGGGCGGAGTGACTTATCGAGGCCATCTATATTTCGCATCAAATATAGCGATTGGACTTATGCTACGCCGGGCTGGCATCATCCTGCAATAGAAATCGGGCTAGCATCCGAACTGGCTCGACAAGGCATTCGACCGCAAAGGAAATCTCATGGCCCAGGATCCCTGGCTGCTCACCCCCGGCCCGCTCACCACCTCGCTCACCGTCAAGCAGGCGATGCTCCACGACTGGGGCTCGCGCGATGCCGGCTTCATCGCCATCAACGACCGCATGCGCGCGCAGCTGGTGGGACTCATCGGCGGCGAGGGGGTATTCACCTCCGTACCGATGCAGGGCAGCGGCACCTTCGCCGTGGAGGCCATGATCGGCACCTTCATCGGTGCCAACGAGAAGCTCCTCATCCTGATCAACGGCGCCTATGGCAAGCGCATGGAGAAAATCTGCGCCGTTGCCCGGCGCGCCTGCACGACGCTGGAATGGGCCGAGGACATGCCGGTCGACCCGGCCTTGGTCAAGGTCGCCCTGCAGCGGGATCCCGCCATCACCCATGTCGCCATCGTGCATTGCGAAACCACCTCCGGCATCCTCAACCCGATCGCCGAGGTGGCCGAGGTGGTGGCCGCCGCCGGCAAGCGGCTGCTGATCGATGCCATGAGCGCCTTCGGCGCCATCGAACTCGACAGCCGCAAGATCCCTTGCGACGCGGTCGCGGCCTCCTCCAACAAATGCATCGAGGGCGTTCCGGGCCTCGGCTTCGTGCTCTGCCGCATCGAGGCGCTGCAGAAGACCCAGGGCAACGCCCATGCGCTGGTGCTCGATCTTTTTGACCAGTGGCAGGTGATCGAGAAGACCCGGCAATACCGTTTCACCCCGCCCATTCATTGCATCGTCGCTTTCGACCAGGCCCTGGCCGAGCACGCGGCGGAGGGTGGTGTCGCCGGCCGCGGCGGTCGCTATCGCAACAACTGCCGCATCCTGGTCGAGGGCATGCGGCGCCTCGGTTTCGAGACCCTGCTGCCGGAAAAGCTGCAGGCGCCGATCATCGTCACCTTCCACATGCCGGCGGATCCGAATTTCCAGTTCCAGCTATTCTATGACAAGCTGCGCGAACGCAATTTCGTCATCTATCCGGGCAAGCTGACGGTTGCCGACAGCTTCCGTATCGGCTGCATCGGGCGCCTGGGCGAAACCGAGATGACGGCCTTCCTCGACGCGGTGGCGGCTGTTCTCAAGGAAATGAATGTGGCCAGCGGTGCGCCTGCGCGCAAAGCGGCCGAGTAAGGAGAGAATTGATGAAATCCGTTTCGGTCAACGGCAGGACCTATGCCGCGCCGCAGGAGCCCATCGTCGTGGTCTGTGTCGACGGGTGCGAGCCAGCTTATCTCGAGGAGGCCCTCAAGGCCGGGGCGATGCCCTGGCTGCAGGGTGCCATCGCCCAGGGTGCCAATCTCATCGGCGATTGCGTGGTGCCGAGCTTCACCAACCCCAACAATCTTTCCATCGTCACCGGCGCACCCCCCTCGGTCCACGGGATCTGCGGCAACTACCTCTATGACCGCGAAAGCGGCCGGGAGGTGATGATGAACGACCCGAAATTCCTGCGCGCCGAGACCATCCTGGCGGCTTTCGCCAGGGAAGGTGCCAAGGTCGCCGTGGTGACCGCCAAGGACAAGCTGCGCCTGCTGCTGGGCAAGGGTCTCAAGGGCATCTGTTTCTCGGCCGAGAAGGCCGACCAGACCACCAAGGCCGAACACGGCATCGACAACGCGCTGGCCTTCGTCGGGCGGCCGCTGCCTTCAGTCTACAGCGCGGATCTCTCGGAATTCGTCTTCGCCGCCGGTGTCAAGCTGATGGCGACCGAACATCCCGACATCATGTATCTCTCGACCACTGATTACATCCAGCACAAGCATGCGCCGGGCACCCCAGTCGCCAACGATTTCTATCGCATGATGGACGGCTATCTCGGCGAGCTCGAGGCCATGGGCTGCACCATCGTCTTTACCGCCGATCACGGCATGAACGACAAGCACGGCGCCGACGGCCAGCCCCAGGTGATCTATCTCCAGGACCTGCTCGACGAGTGGATCGGGCAGGCCAGGGCGCGGGTCATCCTGCCCATCACCGATCCGTATGTCGTCCATCACGGCGCACTTGGCTCCTTTGCCACCATCTACCTGCCTGACGATGTCGACCAGGCGGCGCTCATTGCCCGCATGGCAGCACTTCCCGGTATGGAGCTGGTGGTCACCC
>JAEUKV010000030.1 GCA_016794165.1 Rhodospirillaceae bacterium | reverse complement strand
GCCGATTGCGGGATCTCCACATTGCCGTATTGGCGCATCTTCTTCTTGCCCTCCTTCTGCTTGTCGAGGAGCTTCCTCTTGCGGCTGATGTCGCCGCCGTAGCATTTGGCAGTGACGTCCTTCCTGAGCGCCGAAACGGTTTCGCGGGCGATGACCTTGGCACCGATCGCGGCCTGGATCGCGATCTTGAACAGCTGGCGCGGGATGAGGTCCTTCAGCTTCTCGCACAGCACGCGGCCGCGGCTCTCGGCCTGGCTCTTGTGCACGATGCAGGAGAGCGCATCGACCGGATCGTTGTTGACGAGGATGTTGAGCTTGACGAGGTCGCTCTCCTCATAGCCGTCGAGCTGGTAGTCGAAGCTCGCATAGCCGCGGCTGATCGATTTCAGGCGGTCGTAGAAATCGAACACCACTTCGTTGAGCGGCAGGCGGTAGACCACCATGGCGCGGGAGCCCGCATAGGTGAGGTCGATCTGCAGGCCGCGACGTTCCTGGCAGAGCTTGAGGATGGCGCCGAGATACTCGTCGGGCACCATGATGGTGGCCTTGATCCACGGCTCCTCGATCTTCTCGATCTTCACCACGTCGGGGAAATCCGCCGGGTTGTGAAGCTCGATGAGATCGCCGTTCTGCATGTGGATCTTGTAGACCACCGAGGGCGCCGTGGTGATGAGGTCGAGATTGAACTCGCGCTCGAGGCGTTCCTGGATGATCTCGAGATGCAGCAATCCCAGGAAGCCGCAGCGGAAGCCGAAGCCAAGCGCGGCGGAAGTCTCCATCTCATATTGAAAGCTGGCGTCGTTGAGCCTGAGGCGCCCCATGCTGTCGCGCAGGGTCTCGAAATCGGCGGCGTCGATGGGAAAGAGGCCGCAGAACACGACGGGCACCGAGGGCTTGAAACCGGTGAGTGCTTCGGCGCAGGGCTTCTTGTCGTCGGTGATGGTATCGCCAATGCGGCAATCGGCCACCGCCTTGATGCCGGCGGTGATGAAGCCCACTTCGCCCGGGCCCAATTCGCCGGTCATGGTCTGCTTGGGCGTGAAGCAGCCGACGCGGTCGATCTCGTAGACCGCGTTCGCCGCCATCATGCGCGCCTGGGTCTTCACCTTCACCACACCGTCGATGACGCGGAGCAGGATGACGACGCCGAGATAGGGGTCGTACCAGCTGTCGATCAGCATGGCCTTCAGGGGCTTGTCGCGGTCGCCCTTGGGCGGCGGCAGGCGGGTGACGATGGCCTCCAGCACACCCTTGATGTTGAGCCCGGTCTTGGCGGAGATCTCCACCGCCTCGGAGGCGTCGATGCCGATCACGTCCTCGATCTGCTGGCGGATGCGGTCGGGCTCGGCCGCCGGGAGATCGATCTTGTTCAAGACCGGCACGATCTCATGGCCGTGGTCGATCGCCTGATAGACATTGGCCAGCGTCTGCGCCTCGACGCCCTGGCTGGCATCGACCACCAGCAGCGAGCCCTCGCAGGCGGCGAGGCAGCGCGAGACCTCATAGGCGAAATCCACATGGCCCGGCGTGTCCATGAGATTGAGCTGATAGGTCTCGCCATTGTCGGCCTTGTAGGAGAGGCGCACGGTCTGCGCCTTGATGGTGATGCCGCGCTCCTTCTCGATGTCCATGCTGTCGAGGACCTGCTCGGTCATCTCGCGCTCGGAGAGGCCCCCGCAGGCCTGAATCAGGCGGTCGGCCAGGGTCGATTTCCCGTGGTCGATATGGGCCACGATGGAGAAGTTGCGGATATGGGCAAGGTCGGTCATGAGGCCACGATGTGAGGGGGGTTCGGTCGCGGCGCAAGATAGGGGCGGCACCGGGTATAATCAACCTGCGAAAAAGGTAATATAATCAATCTATTAATGTCATCCAGCCAAGCCACACGGTGCAATACCGAGTGCGCCGGTTCAATGTAGCGCCCGATCACCCCAAACCCTCTCCCCATTTCGTGAGGCGAGGGCCTTTAAATGTTCTCGGTCGCTCCCTCGCCCCGCAATAGGGGGGAGAGGGTGGGGGTGAGGGGCCGTGCCGCCGACTCACCCCGCCAGCACGAAATTCCTGCGCTGGCTATCTAGCCGGGCGTGGCTTACCGTCGGCGTCGCGATCCAGGATTACCGGGAAGAAGTGATAGAGCCAGGCCACGATCCCCGTTGCGACCAGGGCAATGATGAGAAAGCTCTTTCCAATCGCTGCGGGCAGAAGCGTGACAGCCATTGCCGGAGAGACGAGCATCAGGTTGGGGATCACGGCCTTGGAAAGAAACACCGTCGAGAACCGGACTTCGCGCGGGTTCCTGGTGGGAATCAGCGCCAACAGGCCCGCAACGAAGGCAAGAGTAAGCCAGCCCATCGCTGTTCTCAGTTGTGCCGATGCAAGGCCTGCGACCAAGTCCGCAGCCGGCCAGATGCCCGGTTCAGCAACAGCGATCATCGCACCGGCATGTCTTCCATCCGGAACCGGCGCGAGGATGAAGCCAATATCTTCTGGCGACGGGGCAACCATGCCGATGATTGTGTAGTTGCGATCACCTTGCCAGACCTGAAGCTCCCCAAAGGTGTCATCCGCGATGGTTTCCGCGCCACCAACTGCGTAGCCCAGCGTCTCGCCCGCAATACTCCAGGAACCTATCCGCGCGCTTTCTGCGACCCAAACATGGCAGTGCATGCCGAAATAGCGGCCACCGCCATAACAGTCGCTTGTCTTGATGATGTGCGCGTCCGTGAACCGAGAACCCCACGCCAGATCAGATGGAGAGGCCTTGGTCAGCTTGCCGGCCACCGCCAAGATCTCCCCGACCCTGATTTTGGCGCCCTCACCTTCCGCGGCCGCCACGTCCATATCAGCGTCATCGATGCTGCGAATGCCAAGGGCCTTGAGATTGGCGTAGGCTTGGCGTTCATGAAAATGCCAGCCGGAAGCAATGGTCGCGCCGATGGCAATGAGCGCCGCGAGGCCCCTCAAGGCTTTGCCGAGGGTCATCGGCCTATCGAAATGGCCGAAAACGTCCCTCATTCCCTCAGCACGAAATCCCGCAAGCCCGCATCCACCTCCGGCTCTCTTCCGAACCAGGCTTTGAAACCCGGCCTGGCCTGGTGGAGCAGCATGCCGATGCCGTCGACCGCCACATGGCCGCGCGCGCGGGCTTGCGCGAGGAGGGGGGTTTCCAGCGGCGTATAGACGATGTCGTCGACCACGGCCGCGGGCGGCAGGTGTTCGAGGTCGAGATCGAGGGGCGGCTGGCCTTTCATGCCGAGCTGGGTGGTGTTGACGAGGAGGGAAGCCTCCTTCAGCGCCGCCGCGCGGTCGTCCCAGTCCATAACCGCGATGCCGGGGCCGAGATCGGCGGCCAGGCTTTCCGCGCGGGATGCGGTGCGGTTGATGACGACGATGTCGCGCAGACCCGCATCCAGCAAGGCGACGACGATGCCGCGCGCGGCGCCGCCGGCGCCGATGACGATGGCCTTGCCGGCATCGGCGCGCCATAGCGGGGCGCTCGCCCGAAGATGCGCGAGAAAGCCGAAGCCATCGCTGTTGTCGCCGCGGATGGCGCCGTCCTCGCCCACGATCAGCGTGTTGACGGCACCGATGCGGCGCGCCACCGGCGTCAAATCGTCGACCGCGTCCAGCGCCGCTTCCTTGTACGGCAGGGTGACGTTGGCGCCGCGAAAGCCCAGCTTGGGGAGCGCGCGGATCGCCGCGAAGATATCCTCGGGCGCCGTGGCGAATGGAAGATAGGCACCGTCGATGCCGTATTTCCTGAGCCAGTAGCCGTGGAGTCGGGGGCTGCGCGAATGGGCGACCGGCCAGCCGAACACGCCGGCCACCAGGGTCTTTCCGGTTTGTGTAAGAATGGCGTCGCTCATGCCGGCACCATGCCATGTTCCCGCAGGATCGCAAGCACGGGGAGGAGCGGGAGGCCGAGGATGGTGAAAAAATCGCCGCGCACCCGGGCAAAGAGCTGCGCCCCCAATCCTTCCAGCTGGTAGGCACCCACACTGCCCAGCACGTCCGCGCCGGCGCGCTCGAGATAACCTTCGAGGAAGGCATCGGAGAAGTCGCGCAGGGTGAGCCGGGCCTCGTCCACATGATGCCAGATGCGCTGGCCGTCCTTCAGCAGCACGGCGGCGCTGACGAGGCGGTGGGTTCGCCCACGAAGGGCCAGGAGCTGCGCGCGCGCGGCCGCGCGGTCCGCCGGCTTGTCGAACCAGTCGCCGTCGCAGTCCAGCATCTGGTCGGAGCCCAGCACATAGGTGCCGCTCTCTGCCACGCGGCGGCGGGCGACGGCGGCGGCCTTCAACTCGGCAAGCGCCAGCGCCACATCCTCGACCGCGGCACCGTCGGCGCGGTAGCTCGCCTTCACCTCTTCCTCGTCGACAGCGGGCGGGACGATCTCGATCGCGACCCCCGCCTCGCGCAGGAGCCGCGCGCGCGTGCCGCTGCCGGAGGCAAGGATCAGGGGCGCCATGTCGCCGCGTCCCGGTCAGTCGCCGGCGGCGGCCAGCGGCGAGGCCGTGGGGGGCGAGGCCGTGGGGGGCGAGGCCGTGGGCGCGGCGGCACCCACCATCCGGTCGCGGTGCTCGGAGAGCATCTGCACGATGGTGGCGGCGGTTTCCTCGATCGAGCGGCGGGTGACGTCGATGAGCGGCCAGCCATGCTCGGTACAGAGGCGCCGCGCCTGGGCGATCTCCTCGCGCACCGATTGCGGATCGATGTAATCGGTTGCCTCGTCCTTGGCGATCATGGCCAAGCGGTTGCGGCGGATCTGCACCAGCTGGTTGACATCCTTGGTGAGGCCGATCACCAGCGGCTTCCTCACCTGGAACAGTTCCGGCGGCAGCGGACAGCCGGGCACCAGGGGCACGTTGGCGGCCTTGATGCCGCGATTGGCGAGATAGATGCAGGTCGGCGTCTTCGAGGAGCGGCTGACGCCCAGCAGGATGACGTCGGCGTCCTCGTAGGAGCGCGCCGACTGGCCGTCGTCGTGGGTGAGGGCGAATTCCATGGCGGCGATGCGGTCGAAATACTCCGCATCGAGGGCATGCTGGCGCCCCGACTGGCCGCGCGAGGCCTGGCCGAAATGATCGGTGAGGGCCCCCATGATCGGATCGAGGACCGAGACGAACTTGACGCCGAGACGCCGGCAGCCATCCAGCAGATGCTGGCGCAGCCGATCATTGACCACGGTAAAGAGCACCAAGCCCGGATGCGCCTCGATTCCGGTCAGCACCTTGTCCATCTGGCCGATGGTGCGGATGAGGGTCCAGTGATGTTCAATGGGATGCACGCGCTCGAACTGCACCAGGCAGGCGCGGGTGACGCTGTTGAGCGTTTCGCCGGTGGCGTCGGAAACGAGATGGAGATGCAGCTGGTCTGTCACGAGCGCACCGCCGCGTCTTGAACTGCCGCGTGCTGCATAGTGAGTCCTGTCATCGTCCGATGATCCGCCTGCATGGTTTCCGTCCGTTCCAGCGTCAAGTCATCCACAATCGGACCCGGGATAACCGGGCCTCCGGCTGTGGATAAGGGGTGCCGTGCCAATCTGTACACCTTTGCCGTGGAGTCATGGCACTGCTTGTCCCGCCTGACAAGCCTGGGTCCTCCGCCTCTGAATCACGGGGATAGATCCGCCGGGAAAGTGCCGCACAACTGTCCCCGCTATCCACGTATATCCCGGTGACAAGATCGTGGCCTGTATCATGTGCGGGCGCACTTCCTCCCGGCAGTCATCCCCCGCCCGCGCCTTACCCCTTTTGGCCGGAAGTCGCCTCGGTTATCCCCCGTCCTTGTGGGATGATTGACTGAACGTGGGGATTCAAGTGATTCACCGCTCTACATCTTCTACAACAAGAGTCTTATATCTTAGAGATGTAGGAAGAGAATGCGTGCCAGGGGACGGATCCGCGATGAACACGCCTAAGGTAGACACGGCCGGGATTGAAACAGGCGAGAAACTCCTGGTGCGGGCCCTCCGGGGCGAAACCCTGCCCCGGCCGCCCATCTGGCTGATGCGCCAGGCCGGCCGCTACCTGCCGGAATACCGGGCGGTGCGGGCCAAGGCGGGTTCGTTCCTCGATCTCTGCTACAACCCGGAATTTGCGGTCGAGGTGACGCTGCAGCCGATCCGCCGTTTCGGTTTCGATGCCGCCATCCTGTTCTCGGACATCCTGGTGGTGCCCAATGCGCTCGGCCAGGACGTGCGCTTCGAGGAGGGGCGCGGGCCGCTGCTGGAAGCGCTGGAGAACGATGCGGCGCTGGAGCGGCTGGCGATGGACCAGTTCCACACCAAGCTGCGGCCGGTCTATGCGACCGTTGCCGGGATCCGGGAAGCCCTGCCGCCGGAGACGGCGCTCATCGGCTTTGCCGGGGCGCCCTGGACGGTGGCGAGCTATATGATCGAGGGTGGCTCCTCCAAGGATTTCGCGCGCACCAAGGCTTGGGCCTATCAACGGCCGGAAAGCTTCCAGCGCCTGGTCAATCTGCTGGTGGAAGCGACCGCGCAATATCTCATTGCCCAGATCGAGGCGGGGGCCGAGGTGCTGCAGCTGTTCGACAGCTGGGCCAGCGCCCTCGATCACGCCGGGCTCCTGCAATGGTCCTATGCACCCATGAAGGCCATTGTCGACCGGGTGCGGATGACGCATCCCGACGTGCCGGTGATCGTGTTCCCGCGCGGCTGCGG
>JAEUKV010000020.1 GCA_016794165.1 Rhodospirillaceae bacterium | reverse complement strand
GTTGATATAACGGCCGATTATCGCGTTTCCGTGACCAGGACTTCCACATCATGGGCATCGAGTTCGGCAGCGAGATCCTCGACCGGCGCCTGATCGGTGACCAAGAGGTCGACATCCGCGAAGTCCACCGCCGCCACCAGGCAACGACGGCCGAACTTGGAATGATCGGCGCCGACGATCACGCGTTCGCAATGGCCGATCACGGAACGCGACACTTCCGCCTCGCAGAGATGATTGTCCATGACTCCCAGCTTGGGATCGAGGCCCGAGGCGCTGATGATCGCGGTCTTGACCATGAACTGCTGCAGGAAGGCGATCGCCGCGGGCCCGAAGGCGGCGCTGTCGTCGGCACGCAACTCGCCACCGGCGAGATAGACCCGGTTCCCTTCCCCCGTGCTGAGGTGTTGGGCGATCGGCGCGGAATTTGTCACCACGGTGAGACTGCGGCGACCGCGCAAAGCCTGGGCCACGTAATTGTTGGTCGAGCCGGTATCGAGAAAGATCGATTCCCCGTCGCTGATCTCGTCGGCAATGGCCGCGGCGATGACCTGTTTCGCCGCCATGTTGGCAAGCATGCGCCGCTGCAGCGGCTGATCCTCGCTGCGGTCGCGCCAGCGCACATTGCCGTGACTTTTCTCGACCAACCCCTTGGCCGATAGCAACCGCAAATCGCGCCGGATGGTTTCGCCGGAGACGTCCAGGGCCTCCGCCAGCTGCGTCACCGCCAGCACCTGGTCGCGCCGCAGCACGTCGAGAATGCGCGCCTGGCGCGCGTTCAGCCGCAGATCGGTCAGGGCGTCCAGTTCCTTGCTCATGTACAACTCTTAGCAGATCGGGCGCGCCGGCACAAAACAGCCGCACCTTGCCCAATTCATTCGTCCGGCAGCCCCAGGCGCTGCTTCAGGCGCTTCGCCCCGGCCACGATCAGCCGGTCGGCCACAATCCCGAGAAAGGCCACGCAAAAGCCAGCCACCATGCCGCGTCCGATGTCGGCCTTGGCGAGGCCGATGAAGACCTCCTGGCCAAGGTCGCGGGTGCCGATCATGGCGGTGATGATCAGCATGGCGAGGCCCATGAGCAGGGTCTGGTTGATCCCCAGCATGATCTCCGGCATGGCCAGCGGCAGCTTGACGCGCCAGAATATCTGACGCTGGGTACAGCCGACGGCCCGCGCCGCTTCGACGAGATGCGGGGGAACCTGGCGAAGGCCGTGGTTCGTGTAGCGGATCGCCGTCGTCACCGCGAAGAGAACGATGGCGATCATGGCGCTGACGTCGCCAATTCCGAACAACATCACCGCCGGGATGATGAAGACGAAGATCGGGATTGTCTGCAGCGTGTCAATGACGATTGTCGCCACCCGATTGCGCCAATCGCTGGTCGATGCCCAGGCGCCCACCGGGATGCCGATGAGAGCCGCGAAGAAGACGGAAATGGAGCAGAGATAGACCGCAATCATGGTCTTTTCCCAGAGCCCCACAAGGACCGGGAAGAGGATGAGCGGGGTGACCAAAACAGCCAGACGCCAGCCGCCCAGTTGATAGCCCAGCAGGCCGGTAGCGGCCACCACCGACACCCAGGGAAGCCCAACGAGGAGAGCCTTGAAGGGGTTCAGCAGGTTGAGTATCAGCCAGACCTTCACCGCTTCGATCTGGTCGTAGAATGTCACGTTGATCCAGGCGACCGCATCGTCCAGCATCTTCTCGGTCGAGAAGATGATTGCGTCAGGCACGGTAGCCAGACTGTCGAAGACCATGCCGCCGAAGGTGGTGACGAGCAGGACGACCGAAGCCAGCACCACGAAAGGGTGGCGTTGCATGAAGCCCGACTGCTGTGGCACCTGCCAGCGGCCCGCCTGGTGCGCGGCGGCGAGGCTCATGCGGTCCAGGGCGATCGCGATGACGACGATGGCGAAGCCGACTTCCATCGCCGGACCGATATCGAGGCGGCGGAGCGCTACGAGCACGTCGTAACCGAGGCCTCCGGCGCCGATCATGGAGGCGATAATCACCATGTTGAGCGACATCATGATGACCTGATTGATGCCGACCAGCAGCAGAGGCTTCGCGGTTGGCACCATCACACGCCAGAGACGCTGACGGCTTGTACAGCCGAACATGTCGGCCATGCTGGTGATCTCTTCCGGCACCTGTTCCAGCGCCAGCTTGGTGGCACGCACCATGGGCGGCGTAGCGAAGATGACAGTGGCCACCATGGCCGGGACCGGACCGTTGCCAAACAGCAGCAGGACCGGTACCAGATAGGCGAACGCGGGCATGGTCTGGGCAACATCAAGTGACGGCCGGATGACCCAGTCATAGAGCCAGTTGAAGCGGAAGCAAAGAATGCCAAAGACGAGGCCACAGACAATGCCGATGGGAACACAAAGCGCCACCGAGGCCAGTGTCAGCATGGCGCTGTCCCATTTGCCGATGATGGCGAGATAGGCAAAGCAGAGGAAGCTGATCAGGGCGACGCGGAGGCCCCCCAGGGCATAGCCCGCAATCGTCATGGCGCCGATGATGCCGAGCCAGGAAAGACGCGGAAAGACGACCTCCTGGCTGACATTGGTGAACCCCTTGGCCAGCAGTGCCTGCAACAGATCGAAGGGCAGTTCGATTACCGCGGCAATAGCGCGAGTCAAAGGCGTCACATAGTCAATGGTTGCCGCCTTGAAGTCATTGATCCATGCGATCAATGGCACGAACATGCTGCGCGGATACTTCACCAGCCATTTGGCAATTTCGGGGTGTGTCCACAGAACAACGGTGGCAACACCGAGCGCCGCCCAGATCAGCCAGTAATAGCCGCGCGGTACTGCCCCCAGCCTGAGCGCAAGTGTCGTCATGTGCGGGTATCTTTGCCAATTAGGGTATCGATCACCGCCTGCGGTGCCAGCGTGCCGATAACATTTCCGGCTTCGTCCGTGACGGCCAGCGCCTTGCCGGCACCGATAACGATCGGTGCCACATCGGCGATCTTGTCCGCGGCGCGGATGACGCCCTCGGCGACAATGCCATTGACCGGCCCCATGACGCTGCGCGCGGTCAGAACCTTGGCGCGCTGGACGTTGCGGGTGAAGGCGGCCACATATTCGGTGGCCGGGTTCATCACCAGTTCCTCCGGCGTCCCGATCTGGATGACGAGGCCGTCCTTCATGATGGCAATGCGATCGGCGAGTTTGATCGCCTCGTCGAAGTCATGGGTGACGAAGATCATGGTCTTCTTCAGCACCTTCTGCAGGCGGACGAGTTCATCCTGCATTTCGCCGCGGATCAGCGGATCGAGTGCCGAGAAGGGCTCGTCGAGAAACCAGAGTTCCGGCTTCACCGCAAGCGATCGGGCGATGCCCACGCGCTGCTGCTGGCCGCCGGACAATTGCCGCGGATAGGCGTTCTCGCGGCCACCAAGGCCCACCAGATCGATCACCTCGCGCGCGCGTTGTTCGCGCTCGGCCTTGGAGATCTTCTGGATCGCCAGCGGAAAGGCCACGTTGTCGAGGACGGTCAAGTGCGGCAGCAAGGCGAAATGCTGAAACACCATGCCCATCTTGTGCCGGCGGATGTCGATCAGTTCCGCTTCGCTGGCTTTCAAGAGGTCCCGCCCCTCGAACAGCACCTCGCCGGCGCTGGGCTCGATCAGCCGGGACATGCAGCGCAGCAGGGTGGATTTCCCGGAACCGGAAAGGCCCATGACGATGAAGATCTCGCCCTCGCCGATCTCCACCGAGACGTCGCGCACACCGGCCATCAACCCGGCTTCCGCCAATGCCTCGGGCGTCAAGGCCTCGGGCGCCGGCTTTGTCGCCATGAAGCTGTCCGCGCCCCGGCCGAACACTTTCCACACGCCATGGCAGGCGAGCTTCACCTTACCCACGCTGCTCATATTCCCCGTCTC
>JAEUKV010000004.1 GCA_016794165.1 Rhodospirillaceae bacterium | reverse complement strand
TTAACAGTGGCCAGGTGCTAGTAGGGAATATTGGATCAAGTCGAAGATTCAATTTCACGATGATTGGTGATGTAGTAAATGTGGCTTCGAGACTTGAGAGCGTGGGCAAGCTCTATTCATTGGATATTGTGGTCGGTGACGATGTTCGTAGGGCAGTCGGGAGCAATTTCTTGTTCCGCGAAATTGATACTGTGCGCCTTGCCGGCAGGGAACTTCCGATCACGATCTGGCAGCCCGTAGCTTCCAAAAGCGAACATGACTTGTTGTATGCCGATGGGCTGAGTGCATGGCGCGCAGGCGACTTCTTTGCGGCTCACGTTGCATTTGAAGCCGCAGCGAGTGGCGGGGATTCGGTAGCTGAAGTGATGGCTTCGCGTGCCCATGGTTATTGTGCAGTACCGCCAGTGTCATGGTCGGGCGTCACTGAACTCCGAGTGAAATAGGGACCTCTATACAATAGCAGAAAATCTGTCTTTTGTTATCAACCATAAAGAGCTTAATTTAAGTCGCCTGCCGTTGACCTAGTCTCCGTTTTCTAGGTCATGGATAGTTGGAAAATTCCAGATCAAAGTGAGCTAGGAACCTGGCGGCTCAGGTTAGAGTTGACGGCAATTGCTCTCACGACCTAGCGCTTCCCCAGTTTCTAGCTCGGCGCAGGTGACTGGTTCACTCTATGGCTTTGAAACTGGCAATCACCTCGAATAGGGATGTTCGAGTGTCAGGTCTCTGTAAGCTTAAATGGCTCTTGAGCCTGCCCCCAACTCTGGAACACGGATCTGGTCGCCAGGTGCCCCTCTTGGCTCAGCTCGGGCCGTGTGACGCTGAGCCGGATACCAGTTCGATCGGGGGAAATTGAGCAAGCGGCAATGAAGGACTCAAATCGCTACCCAACTGAGGCGCAAATAACGCTGGTAGCGGGCTCCCGCAACCAACCGATACGTCACAAGCGAAGCCACCAAAACGCCCGGCGCCAGAAATGGCCCGGGCGTTTGCCGGTTTGACGCCGTTCAAACCACTATCCGACTGTCAGGCCCTTAGAGAAACGTGCAGGGCCGTTGGGGCGCGGAACTCCCAGCCGTGGAACTGCGGCAGCCGCGCCGGATCGAGCACGATCTCCGCGCAACCTTCCAACAGCACGCGCAGCGCCACGATCACCTGGGCGCGGGCGAACCAGCGGCCCGAGCAGAAATGCTGGCCGAAGCCAAAAGCGGCATGCGGCCCCTCGTTGCGATGGAGGTTGTAGCTGTCGGGGTCGGTGAAGCGGGTCTCGTCGCGGCTGGCGGAAGAGACCAGGGCGCCCACTGCGGCACCGGCTGGAATGGTAGCGCCGCCCAGTTCGATATCCCGCGTCGCCTCGCGGGTCTGGGTACCGATGGGTGCCACCCAGCGCAACCCTTCATCGACGGCACGTGGCAGCAGTTCGTCGAGGTCGTTGCGCAGAACCACCAACTGGTCGGGATTCTGCAGCAACCCCACCAGCACGGAGCCCGCGCCATGCCCCGGTTCCTGCATGCCGCCCAGCAGGGTCACCTTGACCGTGGGGAGCAGCAGTTCCCGTGGTCGCGTCTTTCCCGCCGGCATGCCGTCATGCAGCATGTGCGAAAGCGCCGTATCGTCCGGCTGTCGCTCCAGCCGCTCGAAGATCCGCTCGGCGACGCCGGAGATTTCGGCGCTGACCGCATCGCCGATCCGTTGCCGCTCCGGATCGTTCTCGAAATTGATGGCGCCCTGGGCGAGGCCGTAGAACCAGCGCCGCAGGGTAGGCATGTCGATGTCGTGAAAGCCGAAGGACCCGGCGAGGCTCAGCGTCGAGATGGGCTCGAAATATTCCGCCATCAGATCGCCACCGCCCTTCGCCAGCAAGGGCGCGAGGTATTCCTCGGCGATCGGCCGCACCAGTTGCTCGATATAACCGGCGACGGGCTTGGGTTTGTATTTGGGATCAATCCCGGCCCGCAATTCCCGGTGCACCGGGCCGTCGGTGGTCAGGATGGTGGGCTTGCCAAAGGTGCGCTCGATCGGCGAGGTCTTCACTTCCGCGGTGAACAGGTCGGGCGATTTCGCGACCAGTTCGACGTCGTTCCAGCGGGTCACCAGCCAGATATTGACGGCGGGGACGAAGGCAACCGGCGCCTCACGCCGCAAGCGCGCATAGATCGGGTAGGGATCGCGCTCCAGTTCCGCGACGGTGATGTGATCGGCGAAGGCCATGTGGCACCTCCTGCGACTGGAACAGAAATGGGGCGGAACAACGAAGCTCCGCCCCATTCGGTTCGGCTCAATGCCGCATCAGCCCTTGTTGGCGCCGAACTGGGAAAAGCGAGAATTGCCCGATTGCTTCAGCTGATAGGCGACGACGGCGCCGACCAGACCGAAGACCGGCACCAGGATCGGGATGCCGATGGAGAGTGCCGGGCTGGCACCGGTCAGTACCTCGAAATGCGTCAGCACCAGATAGGCGATGGTGATGAGCAGCACGCCCGCCACCAGCGGCGCCAGCACGCCCTTGAAGGCCGAGACCCCCAGCTCAGGGCGCCGCCCGAAGAAAGCGATGACGGCGAAGGAGACCAGGCCCATCAGCACAATGACGCTCAGGGTGGCCAGGTTGGTGAGCCAGACGAACAGTGCCAGGATCGGATCCTGGCCGGTACCCGCGAAGATCACGAGGATCACGATGCCGAACACGCTCTGCAGCAGCGAGCCGACATGCGGGCTCTGGTGCTCGGCGTGAGTCCGGCCCAGTCCGGCCGGCAGCAGGCCTTCGCGACCGAGTACATAGAAATAGCGTGACGCGGCGTTGTGGAAGGCGAGCAGTGCCGCAAATACGCTGGAGATCAGCAGCAGGCTCATCACTGTGCCGAAAATTCCGCCCGCGAACGGCAAAAACTGGCCGGACAGGATGAAGAGGAACGCGGTTGGATCGGCGAGGCCGCCCAGGGTATCCATCAGTTGGTCGGCGCCGGCACCGAGCACCATGCACCAGGTGGTGAAGGCATAGAAGATACCGATGACCAGCACGGCGAGATAGGTGGCGCGCGGCACGGTCTTCATCGGATCGCGAGCCTCCTCGCTGTAGATCGTGGTTGCTTCGAAGCCCATGAAGGCCGCGAAGCAGAGCAGCATGCCGATGATCGGCTCGCCCGAAAGGAACGCACCGCTGGTGAAGCTTACCGTGTTGATGCCGCTGGCTCCACCCTGGCCCAGGATCGCAAAATCCAGGATGACGACGATGATGTATTCGGCGGCGACCAGGACAGCCAACACCTTGGCGGAAAGATCGATCTTCAGATAGCCGAAGATGCCAACGAGCAGCCAGCAGCCGACGGCCCAGAGCCACCACGGCAGATTGATGCCGAACTCGCCCATGACACCCGCCGCTACCGCGCCGAACAGGCCATAGAGACCGGTCTGCATGGCGTTATAGGCGAGGACGGCAATGTAGGCGGCGGCACCGCCAGCAGCACTGCCGAGGCCGCGCCCGGTGAAGGCATAGAATGAACCGGCGTTCGAGATATGACGCGCCATGGTCGTGTAGCCGACCGAGAAGATCAGCAGGATTGCTGTCACTGCCAGCACGGAAAGCGGTACACCGACGCCGTTGCCCAGCAGCATGGCGATGGGATAACCGCCGGCGACCGCGGTCAAGGGTGCCGCGGCCGACACCACGAAGAACGTGATCGCGGCGACGCCAAGCACGTTCGGCCGCAACCGATCGGTCGCAGCACCAGACGATGTTTCAGAACTCATATCCCCCTCCTCGAAGACGATGGCGTCCGACGAGGGCCGGACGCGGCAAGCCACCCCATTGCCCGGTCCGCGAGAACGCAGGCCGAGCCACACCGCTTGCGCATTGCATCAGACAATGCGGTGCGGTTGTTGTTAATCATTCGATGTCGAACGATAACGCAGATCAAGCGAGCCGACAAGTCTCCTTGTTCGACGCCGCACAATTCCGCCCCGGTGGGGCAATCAGCGACATATGCCGCAGTGCAAGGCGATGCTATAAGATGCCCGCGAAGCCAATCACGGAGTTGTTGTCTTGACCAAGGTTGAACGAAGAAGGATTGCCGGGGGAACCGTGCCCGGTGGTCGCGACGGATCAGTCCGCGCAAAAAAGCCAAAACCGGCCAAGACATTGGCGACAGTCGCGACCGGCAAGCATGGCAGCAAGCCGCTGCAGGAGATCCTCGGTGAACGCCGCGTCGCAGGCCTGCGCATCAATCTCGAATCGATGGCGCTGGTCTCCAACATCCATCGCGCCTCGATGTTCATCCGTGATCATTTCGAGCGCACCGTTCTTGAGGAAGCAGAGCTGCACTGGTCTGCCTTTGTGACGTTGTGGTGCCTGTGGATCTATGGCGAGTTGGAGACCAGGCGCCTGGCGGTCGAGGCCGGCATCGCCAAGAGCACGCTTTCCAGCATTCTCAACATGCTGGAGGGGCGCAGGCTGGTGCGGCGCCGCACCAACGAGTTGGAGCGGCGCTTGGTCATCGTCAATCTGACCGGGCAGGGGTCGGAGCTGATCTCGCGCCTGTTCCCGAAGTTCAATGCCGAGGAAACGCGCATCGTCGCGCGCCTCAGTCCGCGACAGATGCAGGCGGCGACCGACGCCATCCGCATCATCCTCGCCACCATCAACGAACTCGACGGCCTGACGACCGAGGAATAGTTACCGAGGATTGGGTGTTGTCGACCGCCGCTTGACTCAGATCATCGATTGAGCGAATTATTCGACATCGAACGATTTTAGTCGAGCCGGTTCAGGGATCGAGGCATGCGGGCGCTGGTAGAGGGGGTCGAAGTCGATACGCGGCACTGGATCGCCGGTGAGCGCGTGGCCGGCGCGCGTCGCTTTGCCAGCATCTCGCCGATCGACGAAGCGACCATCGCCGAGATTTCCGCGGGCAGTTCCGCCGAGATCGACCAAGCCGTTGCGGCGGCCCGCGAAGCCTTCAAGGCCTGGCGCCGCACCAGTCCCGAGGAACGCGCCCGCTATCTCCACCGCATCGCCGACATCATCGAGAGCCGCGTCGAGCAGCTGTCCGTGGTGGAAACCCGCGACAATGGCTCGCTCCTGCGCTCGCATCGCCGCGGGGTGATGCCGCGCGTCGCCATGAACTTTCGCTTCTTCGCCGACTGGCTGCTGCAGCTCGACCATCCGGATTTCGACGTGCGCGGCCATCGCAACCATGTGAGCTACGATCCCAGCGGTGTGGCCGCCATCATCACACCCTGGAATGCGCCGCTGATGCTGGGTACCTGGCGCATCGCCCCGGCGCTGGCCGCTGGCTGCACCGTGGTCTACAAGCCGCCCGAATGGGCGCCGCTCACCGCCTCGATGCTGGCCGACATTACCGCTGAAGCCAATTTGCCGGCCGGTGTCTTCAACGTCGTTCAGGGTGTCGGTCGCGAAGCCGGGGCGGCACTGGCCGCCCATCCCGGCATCGCACGGATGAGCTTCACGGGTTCGGTGCCCACTGCGCGCAGCATCGCCAAGGCCGCAGGCGATAACCTCGTCCCTCTGTCGTTTGAGCTCGGCGGCAAGTCGCCTTTCATCGTCTTCGCCGACTGCGATTTCGACCTTGCGGTCAACACGGCGATCGGCCAGTTCGACAACGCGGGTCAGGTTTGCCTTGCCGGCACGCGGCTCCTCATCGAGGCGAGCATCCGCGATCGATTCTTGGAGGCCTTCCTTGAAAAGGCGCGAAAGATCCGCCAAGGCGATCCACGTGACGAGTCGGTGGATATCGGGCCGCAGATCAGCCGCCAGCATTTCGAGCGGATCGACGGTTTCGTGCAGCGGGCCAAGGCTGCTGGCAGGCAGGCGGTCCTGGGTGGTGGCGTCAATACCGACCTTGGCGGCCTCTACTATCGGCCAACCCTGTTTCTCGATCCCGATCCGGGCAGCGAGATCCTGCGCGACGAGGTGTTCGGGCCGGTCCTCTGCCTGCAGTCCTTTCGGACCGAGGCTGAGGCGATTGCGATGGCAAACGATACCGAATACGGCCTCGCCGCCGTGGTGATGACCGGCGACAAGGCCCGTGCCGAGCGCATCACGGGCGCGGTCGATGCCGGCCTGGTCTGGAACAACTGCTTCTTTGTGCGCGACCTCCGGCAGGCGTTTGGCGGCAACGGGAAGTCCGGTATCGGCCGTGAGGGTGGCAACTGGTCGTTCGATTTCTATTGCAACATCAAGAACGCGGTCTACGCGCCAAGCGGGTGGGGGAAGTGATGGGTGAGGTTGTCGGCTGCGGGTTGGTTGCCCATGTTCCAACCATCATGCTGCCGCTCGAGATCCGCAAGGAACTCAACAACGGCCAGGATTTCAGCCTGGTCGGCGGCCTGCAGCGCCTGAAATCCGAGGTGCTGGACAAGCTCGACTACGACGTGGTTGTGGTGCTGGATTCGCACTGGTTCACCACGGTCGAGTTCGTCATTACCAGCCACGACCGGCGCCAGGGCAGGTACACTTCTGACGAACTGCCGCGGGGCATGAGCCAGGTTCCCTACGATCTTCCCGGCGATCCCGCCATTGCCCAGCTGATTGCCGGCAAGGGGAGCGCGCAGGACACCTGGATCACGCCGATCGCCGATCCCTATCTGCCGATCCAGTATGCGACCGTGAACGTGGCAAGTTACCTGCAGAAGGAAAACGAGGCCTGGTTGTCCATGAGCTGCGCCCAGACCGGGGAGAGCGAGGACTTTCTGCGCGTGGGTCGGGCGCTGCGCGAGGCCATCGCGGAATCGGGAAAGCGCGTTGTGCTGCTGGCCTCGGGAGCCATGAGCCACAAGTTCTGGCCACTGCAGAAGCTGCGCGCCCATGAGGCCGCGGGTGTCGAGCACATCTTCAGCCAGGAACATGCCGCGGCAGATCTTGAGCGCATAGAGTGGTTCAAGCGGGGCGATCACGCCCGCGTCATTCGTACCATGCCGGAATTCCTGAAGTTCAAGCCGGAGGCGAATTTCGGCCATTACCTGATGATGGCGGCGGCCCTGGGCGAAGAGAATCTCACCGCGCCCGGCCGGCTGTTCAGTGAGTATGAGAACTCGATCGGCACCGGTCAGGTTCATGTCTGGTTCGACCGGCCGCCGGGCGGCTGGACGGCACAAAGAAAGGCCGCCGAATAGCAGCGCTGCCCGAAAATGACGCCATGGGGAGGGGAACGTGACCGAATACCGTCGAATTCTGCTGGGGGGCGCCGTCGTCGAAACCGTGCGCGAGGGCGAGGAACTGGTGGCGCGCGACGGCCGCCGGGTGAGGATCGCCGACGCCCATCATCTGGCGCCGGTGCAGCCCGGCAAGATCATCGCCGTGCACCTCAACCATGTCAGCCGGGTGCACGAATTCCAGATCAAGCTCTCGGCGACGCCGACCTACTTCCAGAAGCCGACCAGCTCGCTCAATTCCCACAACGGCGAGATCGTGCGACCCAAGGGCTGCAAATGGCTGAATTATGAAGGTGAGGTTGCCATCGTCATCGGCAAACGCGCCCGCAACATCTCGCAAGATGAAGCCGGCGAATACATCGCCGGCTATACAGTTGCGAACGATTTCGGACTGCATGATTTTCGCGATACCGATGCGGGATCGATGCTGCGCGTCAAGGGCAGTGACACGCTCTGTCCGCTCGGGCCCGGCTTCGTCACCGGCTGGGATTTCCGCAACAAGTATCTGCGCACCTATGTCAACGGCAAGTTGAAGCAGGACGGCAATACGTCCGAGATGACCTGGGACATGAACTATCTGGTGGCCGATATCGCGCGCAACATCACCCTGGAGCCGGGCGACGTGCTGCTATCCGGCACGCCGGCGAATTCGCGTCCGGTTGAGCCCGGCGATCTGGTCGAGGTGGAGGTGGAAGGTCTCGGACGCCTCTCCAACCGCATCGTCGAGGGCCCCCTGCCGATCCGCAGCGAACTCGGCGCGCAGCCCACGGAATCCGAGGAGGTGCTGTCGACGGCACTTGGCGGCGAATGGGAATTCCGCGGCATCCGCGCGCCGAAGAAGCCGGGCCAGTAAGGAGCGCGTGCCATGAGCGAACCCAAGGGCTTCTTCTATCCTCGGACAGCAACCGGGCAATCCTCGCTATTGCCAAGCCCGCCCTGGCAATATTCGGGCGACCTGCTGACCGTCGAATTTCGTACCGATCCCGCGCGCGTGGCCGAATTGCTGCCGGCACCCTTGAAGCCAGCCTCTGAGGATCCCGGCGCTGTCGCCCTCATCTGGGCCGATTGGCAATCCTGCGGCGGCGACCAGGCGGAAATGCTCGACCCCGTGCGCGCGCAGTACAAGGAAGCGTTTATTGTGGTGCGCTGCACCTTTGAGGGTCGCACCTATTCGCGCTGCATCTATATCTGGGTCGACAAAGATTTCGCCATGCTGCGCGGCATCCACCAAGGCTATCCGAAGAAGTTCGGCTCGATTCATATGACCCGGCCGCATCCCTTCGCCCCGGCACCCCAGGTGGCGGCGGGCGGTCGCTTCGGCGCGACGCTCGCGGCCAATGACCGGCGGCTCGCGGAGACCATCATCACGCTGACCGCTCCCGCCGATAGCAACGGCTTTGTCAACGGCCATCCCATGGCGCATCACCGCTGGCTGCCGGCGATCGACGGCAAGGGCGATGCGCATGCCGAACTGATCGAATCCACCGGTGCCAAATTCGAGGGTGGCCAACCCTGGGCGGCGCAGGTCGAACATTTCGCGCTCTTTGATTCGCCGACCGAGGAATTGAAGCGGCTCGAGGTGAAGGAGGTTATTGGCGGCTACTACCGGCAGATCGGCGTGGTCTGGAATGGCGGCAGATCGCTGGTGCCCAGAATCGGCTGAGTCTTCCGTCGCTACGGGCCCCAGCCAGCAGAACGCAACGCAAGGATAGGGAAATGACGCTTTTCATCCCCCATGATGATGGTCAGGCCGATCTGTCGTCGCACGATTCGTTTGTTGCCGGCCCGCCGCACAATACCTTTGCGCGACTCCGGCGCGAGGACCCGCTGTCCTGGAGTGAAATGAAAGGCGGCAAGGGTTTCTGGTCACTGACGCGCCACGCCGACATTCTCGACCTCAACAAGAACTACGAATTACTGAGTTCGGCCCAGGGCATCCGCATGGAAGACCAGACCCATGAGGAATACATGGCGCGGCGCACCTTCCAGGAAACCGATCCGCCGGAGCATTCCCGAACGCGCGTCCTGGTGGCGAAGGCCTTCTCCAAACCGGTCGTCGCCCAGTTCGACCAGCAGATCCGGAACATCTGCGATTCCATCCTGGATCAGGTATTGCAGACCCGCACTTTCGATGCCACCAAGGAAATCGCACGGCAATTGCCGATGCGCATGCTGGGGCAGATCCTGGGGACGCCGGATTCCGATCTCGACTGGCTGGTTGAGAAGGGCGATCAACTGATCGCCAACACCGACCCCGAATTCACGAAGCATGTACTCGACCAAGCGGACACCGATGCCTTTCGCTTGATGCCATTCCGCTCACCAGCCGGTGCCGATCTCTATCAGTATGCCAAGGAACTGATGCAGGATAAGCAGAAACGCGGCGATACCAACGGCGTCCTGCATCTCATCCTGCAGCCCGACGCCCATGGCAACGTCATTTCGGAACTGGAATTCCGCAACTTTTTCTGCCTGCTGGTGGCGGCCGGCAATGACACCACGCGCTATTCCATCGCCGCTTCGCTGTTTGCGCTTGCCAACCGCCCCGACCTGCTGAACCAGTTGAAGGAAGGCGACGCAGCGCTGTGGGAGACAGCGCCGGACGAGTTCATCCGCTGGGCCTCACCCACCATGCATTTCCGGCGCACGGCGACGCGCGACTTCGACTGCCACGGCAAGCAGGTGAAGGCAGGCGACAAGGTGCTGCTGTGGTTCGTCTCGGCAAATCGGGACGAAGCGACCTTCGACAATCCCTTCGAGCTCGATCTCAGGCGTTCGCCCAATCGTCATGTCTCGTTCGGCCAGGGTGGGCCGCATGTCTGCCTCGGCATGTGGCTGGCACGGCTCGAAGTGCGTATCCTTCTGCAGGAACTGGCCAAACGCATCACGGCGATCGAGCAAACCGCACCGCACGAGTTTCTGCGGTCCAATTTCATCGGCGGCATCAAGCGACTGCCGGTGCGTATCAAGGCAATCTGAACCAAGAGAAGTCTGGGAGAGAGGAAATGGCAAACAAGGAGAGGTTGCGGCTGCTGTTCTGCGACCATCTCAGTCTGGCGCGGGGCAAGTATCTGCCGGCGTCCAAGATCGGCGACGGCGCCTCGCGTTTCTGTCAGGGAACCTTTGCGGTTACCTATGACAAGGAGTTGGTGCCGACACCAGGGGGCACGATGATGGAAGGGCTCCCCGACATGGAGGCGGTCTATCGTGCCGAGGACATCCGTGACGGCTGGGAACCGGGTACCAGGATCGTCCTGGCAGACCTCTTCGAAACCAGCGGTGCGCCGCTCGGCGTCTGCCCGCGCTCGGCCCTGAAGCGGGCGGTGGCGGATTGGGAGGCGCTCGGCTACAGCCCCAAGGTCGGTCTCGAGCTCGAGGCCTATGCCTTCGTGCGCAACGCGGAAGGCCGCATCGTGCCCTACGAAACCCCCGGCGCCTATGTCTACGGCACCGGGCCACTCGTCGACCCCTTGCGCTTTGTCGATGCGATCTGGGAGAAGGCGACCGAAACCGGCTTTCGCATCGAGTGCATGACCTCGGAGTATGATTCGCCGCAGTTTGAATTCACGTTGACCTATGACGATGCGCTGAAGGCAGTCGACGACATCTTTCTGTTCCGCCTGATGGCGCGGGAAGTGGCGCTCGCCCATGGTATCATCCTAACCTTCATGCCGAAGCCGATCCTGCATCTGGGCGGCAACGGCCTGCATGTGAATTTCAGCTTCAACGACAAGAGCGGCAAGAATGCGATCGGTGATACCAACGATCCCTTGAACCTGTCGCCACTGGCCCAGGGCTGCATCGCCGGCCTGATGCGACATCATCGCGGCATGGCGGCGCTGGTGGCGCCCACGGTCAATTCCTATCAGCGCCTGCGTCCGGCGAGCCTCTCCGGCTACTGGTGCAACTGGGGTGTCGACCATCGCGGCGTCACCACGCGCCTCACCACCGAGACCGGTGCCAAGGCGCGCATCGAGCATCGCATGGGCGATGCCTCAGCCAGCCCCTACACCCTGACCGCTACCGTGCTGCAGGCGGCTCGTCTCGGTTTCATCGGCAAATATGACCTGCCGCCGGCCGAAGGCGGTGATTGCTTTGCCGAGCAGGATGCCAAAGTAGGCGCGCCGGAAACGCTCGCTGAAGCGCTGGTGGCGCTGAAGGAGGACAAGGAACTCTGCGCGGCGGTGGGTGACCTGTTGGTCGACAATCTTGTCGGTATCAAGGAGGTCGAGATCCAGAAGACCGCCGCGCTGGAGGGCGATGCGCTCCGCGACTATTATATCCACTATGTCTGAACGCGAGGCGACCTGATGCCCAAAGTTACCTGGATCCTGCCCTCCGGCGACAAGATCACCGCTGACGTGCCGGTCGGGCACAATCTGATGGAGGCGGCGGTCGCCAACAATGTGCCTGAAGTGATCGGCGAGTGCGGTGGCTGTCTTTCCTGTGCCACCTGCCACGTCTATGTCGATGCCGAATGGGCGGACCGTGCCGGCCCACCGGGCGACATGGAGAACGATATGCTGGAAGTGACAGCGGCGGAACGGCGCGGCACCAGCCGCCTCTCCTGCCAGATCGTATCCAGCGACGCCCTAGACGGCATTGTTCTCCACGTTCCCCAACCATGAATCCTCATGGCGGGTGACGTTGTCATCATCGGCGGCGGTCAGGCGGCCGTCTCCTGCGCCGCCAAGCTGCGCGCCCTCGGTCACGGCGATGCGATCACCATCGTCGCGGAAGAGAAGACGCTCCCATATCAGCGGCCGCCGCTCTCCAAGAAATACATGGCTGGCGAGCTGTCCATTGATCGACTGCTGATCCGCCCCGCCGATTGGTATGTCGAACAGAAGATCACGGTGGAACGCGGCACCCGTGCCTCAGCGATCGATCCCGCCGCGCATCGTGTCATCTTGGCCAATGGCCGTACGCTGGGCTACCGGCGTCTCGTGCTGGCGACGGGTTCGCGACCGCGCCGTCTGCCGTCGGCGATCGGCGGCGACCTCCCCGGGATTCTCACCATGCGCGATATCGCCGATGCCGACCGCCTCGCGCCGAACCTGAGGCCGGGCCAGCGGCTCCTGATCGTGGGCGGCGGCTATATCGGGCTGGAAGCGGCAGCGGTGGCGGCCGCGAAGGGTCTTGCCGTAACCTTGCTTGAGGCGGCGCCGCGCATCCTGCAACGCGTCGCGGCGGGGCCGACTTCTGACTATTTCCGTGCCTTGCATCAGCGTCATGGCGTCGATCTGCGCGAAGGCGCAGCGCTTTCCTGTCTTGTCGGCCGTGACGGCCGCGTCGCCGGCGCCCAGATCGGCGACAGCACCCTTATCCAGGCGGATCTGGTCCTGATCGGTATCGGCATCCTGCCCAATGACGATCTGGCACGAGATGCGGGCCTTGCCGTCGAGAACGGCATTCTGGTCGACGAACAATGTCGCACCAGCGCCCCCGATATTTTCGCCGCCGGCGATTGTGCCAGCCTTCTCTGGCAGGGCGAACGGATCCGACTGGAATCCGTGCAGAATGCGATCGATCAGGGCGAACATGCCGCCGCGTGTCTGCTCGGCAGCAATGCGGCGTACCAGCCTCATCCCTGGTTCTGGTCCGATCAGTATGATGTGAAACTTCAGATTGCCGGCCTCAATCGCGGCTATGATTCCGTCGTGGTGCGGCCGGGCACCCGGCCCGGCAGTCAGTCGGTCTGGTATTACCGGGCAGGGCGGATGGTCGCTGTCGATGCCATGAACGACGCTCTCAACTACAGCATCGCAAAGAAGGTGCTGGAAACCGACCGCTCCATTCCGGCCGAACAGGCGGGTGACCCGGCGGTCGATCTCAAGCCCTGGCTGCGCGGCTGAAGGTTCAGCCGGCTGCGCCTGCCCAGGCCAGGTGGTCCATGTGATGGCGCCCACCATCCGCACCCGCCGTCTGATCGGCGGCAAAGTCCGTGAGATTGACGCCAGCGTCGGGGTTGCTGTCCTTGCCGCGAGGGGGCCAATCGATCGGGTGGCCGGCGACATCTCGTATGCTGACGTTAAACCAAGGAATGCGCTGGCATTGGGCGCCGGACGCCGGCACCCCGTTAATTGCCACCACAACGGCATTCCGGCCCGCCACACACGCTTATATGGCAGTCCTATGCCGCCCGCTTGGCACTGGGGTCAGATTCGAGGTGACAGGCTGTGACGAATTAAGAATAATTTTAGCTAATTTCTGCACGCCTGCCTGTATGTTTACCATCGGTTAAAGCTCGTTCTTGGGCGGACCTGTCTCAGCGGGATGTCCTGTGGACTAATTTGGGGGTTGCGATGCGGGGTTTCGGAACAATGGGTGCGTTGTCATTTCTGGTCATGGCGCTCGCACCCGTGGGTATTGGTGATGCCCGGGCGGAAACCCTGGAGCAGGCTCTATCCGGCCTGCTACAGAGCAGTGATCGTGTCGCTGCGGCGCAGCTCAATCTTCAGGCTAATACCGAGGGTATCGACGAGGCGCTTTCGGCCTATTACCCCAAGGCCGCCGTCATCGGCGATGTCGGCTACGAATACACCAACTCGCCGTCGCTGCGCGATGACGGCGACGCCCCCTTCTCGACCGCGCGTGAAGGCGTCGCCCTCACCGTGACGCAAAACATCTGGGATGGCTGGCGTCGCGAAGCCGGCGTCGATGTGGCCCGGCTAAATGAAGAAGTAGCCGGGCTGAGTCTCGGCGCCACCATGCAGGATGTCCTGTTCGAGGCGATCACGGCCTACCATGAAGTCCTGCGCCAGACGCGGCTAATCGAGATCGCCAGATCGGATGAGGAAAACCTGCAAGTCCAATTGCAGTTGGAGGACGAGCGCGTCCAGCGTGGCTCGGGCATTACGGTTGACGTACTGCAAGCAAAGTCACGCCTGCAACTGGCCAAGGAGCGCCGCGTGGCCTTCGAGGGACGGTTGCAGCAGGCGGTGGCGCGCTACCAGCAGGTCTACAGTGTTGCGCCGAACGTTGCCGATCTGGTCGATCCCATCCCGCCGATTGCGCTGCTGCCGCAGGACGTCGACTCAGCCGTCATGGCTGCCAAGGAAGACAATCCGGCCCTGGGTGCCAGCGAGCGCGGAATCAGTATCGCCAGCCAGGAGCGGATTGCAGCGCGCAGCGACTTCTTCCCTCGCTTCGACGTGGTCGGCAGCGCGGGCTATGACAATGACGTCGATGGTGTAGAGGGCTATCGCGAGAACTACTCTGTCGTGCTGCGGGTGACCTGGGAGTTCTTCTCTGGCTTCGCCACCCAGTCCCGGGTCAAGCGCGCGGCCGCCGTCTACAATCAGCGCATGAGCGAGTTCAACGACGCAGGCCGCCGTGTCACCGAGGAAGTACACCTCGCCTGGGAAAACCTCGAGACATCGAAGGAGCGGGTCGAGCTCCTGCAGAATGCCGTTAACATCGCCGAAGAAGTCTATGAAGCACGCCAGCGGCTGCGCGAGGCGGGGCAGGAATCCTCTATCAACGTGCTGGATTCGCTCAGCGAACTCAAGACCGCGCAGATCAATTTCGTTGACGCTAGTTACAATGCCCGGCTCTCGGTCTACCGGGTACTGCGCGCGATCGGCCATTTGCGGCCGCAGGACATGGGTTTGGATGATCCAGAAATGACGATCATTCAATAACAGCCCAGCCCGGGTCGACGATCCGGGATGAGGCGTGGAGGGTATCATGGTCGCGACACCGACTCTCGATCTGGGCATTGATGCGGAACGACTGGTTATCGCGGCTCGCGGTGGCGACTCCGTAGACCTGCCTGGTAGCGCCGACATCCTCAATGCCAGCTTTCGCCAAATTGGCGACGATCTCTTGATCGAACCGCCGGCCGGCCGGAGCATCATCGTACAGGATTACTTTGCCCAAGTGATCACCCCTGATTTGGTGATCGATGGCCGTGCGCATCTGGACGGTGCGCTGGTTGAACGCCTTTCCAGCAGCCGGGCCAGTACGCAAGTGGCAGAAGACCAGAGTACCCTGGTCGATGCTGGCGGCGTGCAACTTGCACAAGCCGGTGATCCGATCGGCGAGGTCGAGAGCGTCACCGGTACCGTCTCTGTGCAGCGTGCCGATGGATCGACCGCCGAATTGGCTGCCGGCGATCCCATTTTCCTCAATGACGTGGTGCAGGCTGCCAGTGATGGCACCGTTGGCATCGTGTTCATCGACGGCACCACCTTCTCTCTATCGGCGGGCGCCCGCATGACGATGGATGAGATGGTGTACGATCCCGCGAGCGGTGGCGGGAATTTTGTAACCTCCGTGTTGCAGGGGACATTCGTCTTCTCGACTGGCAGCATCGCTCCCAATGGCAATATGGAAGTGAACACGCCGGTCGGCACGATTGGCATCCGTGGCACGACCGTCGCCGCGCGTATCGCAATTGAGGGGAGTGACACAATCATCATCCTGCTGCCCGACGAGGACGGCAATGTCGGCCGGGTCATCATTCAGAATGCCGGCGGTATCCAGGAAATCACCGAGGCCAATGCTGCCACCACCGTAACCAGTTTCTTCATCGCTCCCGGCCAGCCGGTGGTCATGTCCGGGACCGAGGTGCTGCAGTATTTTGACGAGGTGTTGCAGCAGTTGCGAGCCATTCAGTCAGCGGCGCCGGCGGATGAACAGGGCGGCGCCGCCGAGGACCAGGACGCCGCGGATCAGGCGCTGCTGGACAGTTTCGACCCCAGCGACCTCTCGACCGCCGCCGGAGGCGACGAGGAAGGCGCAGAAGGCGAGCAGGCGGCCGATCTCGAAGCGGTCGATGAGCTGTCGGAGTTGCTTGGCTTTGTCCCCGATCCCCTGCAGCCGGTGTCGTTCTTCACGCTCAACCTGTTCGGCAAGGTTGGATTCGCTTCCGGACTCTTTGGCACCACCAAGGGATTCTCCGGCTCGGGAATTACGCTCGACTACCTCGATCCGAGCAGCGGCCTGCCGGTAACCGCTGATGGGTCGCCCTATATTTTCTTTACCGGCGGTGCCGGCAACGACATTCTCGACGCTTCGGAAGCCGGCGGACCGTCATTCATTATCGGGAGCGCCGGCGACGATCTTCTGATCGGCAGTCCGAATGACGATCAGATCTTCGGCAACGCCGGCAATGACACCATCGTTGCAGGCCATGGCGGTGGCGACGATGTCATTGATGGCGGTACCGACAACGATACAGTCATCTATGCCAGTGCCGACGAAAGCATCATTGTCGACCTCACGGCTGGCAAGGCTTTTGGTGATCCCGATATCGGTGTCGATACCCTTTCCAACATCGAGAATGTGGTTGGCGGGTCCGGCAACGACGTCATCATCGGCAACGCCGTGGCGAACAAGCTCGACGGCAATGGCGGTGACGATCAATTGTCTGGTCTTGGCGGAGACGACACGCTCGACGGCAATATCGGCGTCGACACGGCGGTATTTACAGGCGTTGCTGCCGATTACGACATCGTTCTGGTAACCGAGGGTGGCTACATCGAAGTGACCGATCTGCGGCCGGGCGGCGACGGCACGGATGTCCTCTACAACATCGAACGACTGCGTTTTTCGGACCAGGAGACACTGGTCAGCGACCTCGAGGAAGGGTTGAATCGGGCGCCGACGACGATCGAGTTGAAGAACATGTCGATCGCAGAGGAAGTGCCAGGCGCGGTCGTCGGGGATATCGTCGTTGCCGACCCTGACTTTGGCGACTTTCACGAATTTCAGTTGTCCGACGACCGCTTTGAAGTGGTTGCCGGCCAGTTGCGCCTGAAAGACGGAATCGTTCTCGACCATGAAACGGAGCCCAGTGTCGAGGTCACGATCACGGCCATCGATACCGGCGGCCTGGGACATACCAAATCGTTTGTGATCACGGTAGAAGACGCCAACGATGCACCAACCGTCCCGATCGATGTGGACGATACCGCGAATGTGATAGGCGAGGATGCCGTCGCGGGCACGGCGGTGGGAGTCACGGCTTTCTCCAGCGATGAAGATGCCGGTCACGTGGTTGCCTACAGCCTCAGCGACGATGCGAATGGACGATTTGTGATCGATGCGGCGACCGGGGTGATTTCTGTCGCTGCTGACGCGGCGCTCGATTTCGAGGGGGACGGCGCCTATGACGTCGTCGTGACGGCAACCAGCGATGGCGGCCTCACGGCCGACAAGACGTTCACCATCCAGCTTTCGGATGCGCAAGAAGCCCTGGGGCCGATCAATGATATCGACGGTGATGCCAGCCTCGTGGCCGAGAATGCGGTACTGGGAGCAACGGTCGGGATTACGGTCCGTGCGATCGATCCGGATGCCGGCGATACCGTCAGCTACAGCCTGAGTGATAGCGCGGGCGGCCGTTTTGCCATTGACGCGGTTACCGGCGTGGTGACAGTCGCTGCGGCACTCGACTATGAAAGTGCCACCAGTCACGATATCACGGTGCTGGCGACCAGCAGTGACGGCTCCAGCAACAGCCAGAATTTTACGATTCAGATCTCCAACGTGAACGACAATCCGGTGGTCGGACCGGTTGATAGCAATGGCGCGGCAAACCTGGTGGCCGAGAACACCGCCATCGGCACGGCGGTGGGGATCACGGCGACGGCCAGCGACGCCGACACCGGCGCCACCATCAGCTACACTCTCAGTGACAATGCGGGCGGGCGCTTCGAGATCTCAGGGGGTACCGGGGTTGTGACGGTCGCTGCGGCTCTCGACCATGAAAGTGCCACCAGTCACGATATCACGGTGCTGGTGACCAGCAGCGATGGCTCCAGCAACAGCCAGAATTTTACGATTCAGATCTCCAACGTGAACGACAATCCGGTGGTCGGTCCGGTTGATAG
>JAEUKV010000271.1 GCA_016794165.1 Rhodospirillaceae bacterium | reverse complement strand
CGAGATTGGTCCGGTAGAGCGCATTCGACGCCTTGGCCGAGCTGTGCCCGGAATAGGTCCGGAACAGCCAGGGTTGGTCCTTTGTCGTCGGTTTGCCCGTCATGGACTTGCCCGTCATGCCGATCTCCCAGAGCGTACTTTGTTGCGCCGCAATATAGCGGGCGCCGGCACCGAGGCGCAAGATACGGACGAACCGCTGAAATGGCCGATAATTATATTACTTTTCCGTCACATCATGCGGCGCATCCGCCGGCCAGCGCGGCCACTCATCGGCGATATGGAGCCAGGGGATTCGAGCCGAGTCCCAACCGTGCCCCGTGGGCGCCAGCGCCGCCGGACTGTCGAGCGTCCCCAGCATGATGCCGACACCGGTCTCGCCCGGATCGGTCATGAAGACCGGCGAGCCGCATAGCCCGCAGAAGTGCCGTGTCGCCTTGGGCGAGGAACGATAGGCCCGCGCCGTCCCCTGCAGCAGCTGGAACTGCACAGTCGGCACCTGCGCCCAGGCGGTCACCGGCGCCCCGCTCCAGCGCCGGCACATCTGGCAATGGCAGTAGTCGACGACCGCCTCGGTTGGATCTAAGCGGTAGCGCAAGGCACCGCAGAGGCAGCCGCCGGTGAGATGCCTTGCCGTCATCCGCACGTTCCCTAGACCGCCTTCAGCGCATTGAGCACGTCGTCGATGAGATCGTCCGCATCCTCGAGCCCGACCGAGAGGCGGATGAGGCCGTCATCGATGCCTTGCTTTGCGCGCTGCTCGGCGGTGAGGCGCTGGTGTGTCGTGGTCATCGGATGCGTGGCCAGCGATTTGGAATCGCCCAGATTGTTGGAGATCAGCACCAGTTCCAGCGCGTTGAGGAATCTGAACGCCGCCGCCTTGCCACCGGCAAGGCTGAGCGAGAGCATGGTGCCGCCGGCACTCATCTGCTGTTTGGCAAGGTCGTATTGGGCGAAGTCCTTCAGGCCCGGATACTGCACGGCGGTGAGCTTGCCATGGCCCCGCAGCGCCTCGGCGATCCTGAGCGCGCTCGCGCATTGCGCCCGGACGCGCAGGTCGAGGGTCTCCAGCCCCTTCAACAGGATCCAGGCATTCATCGGGCTGAGGCTGGGGCCGGTGTGACGGATGAAGGGCTGCAAGGTCTCGTTGATGTATTTCTCGGTCCCCAGGATAACGCCGCCGAGGCACCGCCCCTGGCCGTCGATATGCTTGGTGGCGGAATAGACGACGACATCGGCACCGAAGGTCAGTGGCTGCTGCAACAGCGGTGTGGCAAAGACATTGTCCACCACGACATTGGCACCGGCGGCGTGGGCAAGATCGCAGACCGCCTTGAGGTCGACGAGGCGCAGGCCTGGATTGCTAGGCGTTTCCAGGAACACGACCCTGGTCGGCTTGGCGAGCGCCTGCTGCCATTGCGCCAGATCGCGCCCATCGACGAAGACCGTCTCGATGCCCCATTTCGGCAGGATTTCGGCCAGGATGAACTGGCAGGAGCCGAACAGCGCGTCGGAGGCGACGACTCGGTCACCCGCCTTAACCTGGCAGGCGATGGAAGCAAACACCGCCGCCATGCCGGAAGAAGTCGCCCGCGCGGCTTCGGCGCCCTCGATCGCCGCCATGCGTTGCTCGAACATGGCCACGGTCGGGTTGCCGAAGCGGGAGTAGACGAAGCGTGGCTGGCTGTTGTCGAACGCCGCCTCGGCCTCCTCCGCCGAATCGTAGACATAGCCGGAGGTCATGTAGAGCGTCTCCGACGTCTCCTTGAACGGGCTGCGCACCTGCCCCGCATGCACGAGCCGGGTGGCCGCCTTCCAGCTTGTCTTGATGTCCCGCTTGACCGTCATTTCCGCCTCGCACTGCCCGCAGCTGCGGACACAAAAAAACCCCGACCGATGAAGGCCGAGGCTGGGCGAATGATCGCTGTCCTGGACCTTTTAGCGTTTCGTTTAACGTGGCCGCAATCCGGCACAAATCACCACGGAGCACCGGGCGAACCGGCGCGTCGGGGCCTTTAAGCCATGGCAGGGCGGGGATTGTCAAGGCCGTCCATTCGCTTGAGCAGCCGCGCCCCTCTTGCTATCTTTCGCTGCATTGCCCGAGAGGCTCTTATCCATAGAGGGGGTCGCGTGACACCGGATCATTCGCTTAGAACCCAACCATCCAGGACCGCCGCCCCCAGTTCCGATGCCATGTCCGCACCGCCTGCCCCGCCCCCTCCCGCACCGGCCGTCGCGGCGGCAGGCGGCCCCCGCACCGGCTTCGTCTATGACGGTAGGCTGGGCGAGCTCTACGGCATTTTCCTGATGAACCTGCTGTGGACATTTCTCACTCTGAGCATCTTCCGCTTCTGGGCCAAGACGCGCATGCGGCGTTATCTGTGGTCTCGCACCAGCCTCAATGGTGATCGCTTCGAATACACCGGCACCGGCGGCGAGCTGTTCATCGGTTTTCTGATCGTAATGGCGGTTTATGTCGTTGCCTCGATTGCTGTGACTGCATTGGGGATTATGGCCGGCCCGGAATCAGCTCTCTCGCTGATCCTGCAATATTGCCTGGGCGTTACCATCCTTTACCTGACTTTTGTCGCCCAATACGCGGCACAGCGCTATCGCCTCACCCGCACGATCTGGCGCGGCATCAGCGGCGGCATGACCGGCTCCGCCTGGGCCTGGGGCTTCAAGGGCATGTGGTTCTCGATTCTGTCCCTGCTCTCCCTGACTCTTGCTTGGCCATGGGCGCAAATGCGCTTGATCGACGATCGTATTAACAACTCATACTTCGGCGATGCAAAAGCCAGCATACAAACCAGTTCTCGATCACTCTATAAGTCATACGTCATTGGTACCTTGGTTGCGCTGTTGGTAAGTGGCGGTATTGCCTATGCCGCTTACAGCTACATCACGAGCAACTACGGAGACACTCTTGCCGAACTTTTCTCCGTCACGGAGCAGAACCCGGACCGGGCGGCCGAATACAGTGAGGCGTTCACGGTACTCTACGTAACGGTCATCGGTACCTATCTACTAATCTTCGTCGTGTCGATCCTGGCATTCGCCGCTTATTACGCGGCAATTGCTCGTGAAGTAGCGAGAAACCTGGCCCTTGGGACCTTGCGCTTCGCAACGCCCGTAACTGCCGGCGCCATCATCAATCGCTATCTATGGAACCTGGTGATCATTGTCTTTACCCTGGGCTTAGGTTTGCCCATCGCGATTCACCGCTCAATGCAGTTCTTGGCTGCGAACATCCAGGTGATTGGCGAGATAGAGGGTTCAGATATCACCCATGCCAATTTGCCGCGGCCAAAGTCCGGCGAAGGCTTGCTGGAAGCGTTTGATCCGGGGATTATGTGAGGAAGATCGCATCCTTTACACTGTCATGGCCCGCTTCAGGCGGGCCATCCACGAGTTTGTCAGCAACTGAAGAAAGCAACTCGTGGATCCCCCGGCCAAGCCGGGGGATGACAAACTAGACGCAGATCGAGGACTCCCAATTGGCGGAAGATCGTTACTACG
>JAEUKV010000257.1 GCA_016794165.1 Rhodospirillaceae bacterium | reverse complement strand
GCAGATTGCAGCCGATGCCATCGACCGGCCGGTGACGCGCATCGACCGACATCCCGGCTCGTCCCTGGGTGCCGCCTTCGTCGCCGGGATGGGGGTGGGTGCCTTGAAGGACTGGGGCGATATCGCGCGCTACGTCGAACCAGGTCGAACCTTCACGCCGAATCCCGGCAATGCGGCCGTTCTCGACCGGAAGTATGCCTTGTGGCGCGAGTTATATGAGCGCCTGAAGACCTTCTACCCAGACCTGTCCCGGCTCTAGGCCGGAAGAGTGACGTCGAGGAGTTCAAGGTCTGCCCCGGCGGTCAGCGCAAAATGCGCACCCTGGGGCAGCACGCAGCTATCGCCTTCACTGAGGCGATGTGCGCCCGCGCCGTCGAGCTCGAGATCGAGGCTGCCCTTGAGAACGAAGAGAAACATGAACTCACCCGCGTGATGGCCGGCGGCGCGTTTCGCCCCTGGCAAAGGCCGTGCCACCCGCACGCCCGCAAGGCCCTCGGTCGCGGCGGCGATGCCGATGTCGCGCGCTTCGAATCCGGCAATGCGCCAGGGCGCCCATTTGGCTGTAGCCGCGACATGCCGGACGAATCGCTGGCCACCGTATTTCCGTTCCGGCAGATGGCGGCCGGTCGGCAGGGACATGTTCTGGTCGGCGAAGGTTTCATGCACGGCCGGGCAACCGATCTCGACCACCTCCAGGTCATCCCGGGATTCGAGAACGCGGTGGCGGATCTCAGGCGGTTGCAGCACGCAATCCCCGGCTTCCAGCCAGAAGGGGTCGCCCTGGTCCTCATAGACCAGTTTTGCCGCACCCTTCCTGCAGAAGATCATCTGGAAGCGGATCTTGTGGAAATGGACATAATCCGGCACCGGCCCGCCTGCGGGAATGCGGATATGCGAGGCGATGAAACGGCCGCCGAGACGCCCGGGAATGAGGTCGCGGTACTGCATGCCGGCCCGCCCGGTTCCCCAGGCATCCGGATCGTCATTGCGGCTCAGGATGAATTCCTGGCGGCCCGCGGGAAGCGCGAGCGGCGGCTGCACCTCCACCAGATGGATCCGCGTCCCATCGGGGGCCGTCATCTCGCCTGGGGTGCCAGCGGGCAGGGCGGCGAGGTCGCACAGCAGGCGCAGCGTCAATGGCGACGTCCCGGCGTCGGGGTCGGCCTCCAAGCGCAGGATCGTGCCATGGCCGTTGATCACCGCGACGGCAGGGGCGTCCGCTGGAACGATCATGCTGACGCGGAATCCCAGACGGTCGGTGAAAAAGGCAAGGGTCGCCGCAAGGTCGCGGCAGGGCAGGACGATCTGTGCGGCGCGGATATGGTTCTGGAGCATGGGCGGGTCTCGGGCGATTTACTGTTGGGGCGGGCTACGGTTGGGGCGGGCGACGATAGCTTTGGTCGACTACCGGTCCATAATGTTCCGGCCGTCGATCCTGCAGCAGGTTCATGCCATAGAACGCCTCGGTCCGCGACTTCAACTGCACGGCGCGGAGATCGGCGCGGTGCGTCACCAGGCCTTCCTGATCCGCCTTGTAGGCGACAACCTTGCCGAATGGGTCGACGATCTGAGAGCCGCCGAAATAGTCGATTCCCTGGGAATAGGCACCCTTCTCGCAATGGTTGGAGATCACCAGCCAGGACTGGTTGAAGAAGGCATTGGATTGCGCAGCGAGGTCCATGGCCCAGCCCGGATAGTCGGTCTCCCGATCATGCCCGGCCATCGGCCAGGCGGTCGAATTGAGGATCAGCTCGGCGCCACGCAGGCAGTAGGAGCGGATAAATTCCGGAAAGCACATGTCGTAGCAGATGATACTGCCCACCCGCGCAAAGGGCGTTTCGAAGATCGGCGTCGCTTCGCCTGGCGAAAAATAGGGGTAGTCGCAATGACTGTGCACCTTGCGGTAAGTCCCAATCAGTCCCTCCGGGCCGATCAGGGCGGTGCTGTTGTAGATGACATTGCCATGGAGCGCGGCTTCCGCCAGGCCGAGCTGGACATACATGTTGTGGCGCTGCGCCGCGGCGGCGATGGTCTCCGTGCTCGGGCCGGGGATCGTTTCCGCTTCGCGAAAGTAATATTGTTTCTGCTCCGCGGCGCCCTTGTCGCCCAGGGCAAAGGCGAAATCGGCATAACCCTGCAGCCCCACTTCCGGCAGGACCAGAAGGTCGACACCCAACCCCGCCGCTTCGTCCATTATTTCCAGGAAGCGGCGCAGGTTGCGCTGCTTGTCATGGGCGATCCGCAGATTGGCCGCCGCCAGGGTGGTCTCGCTCATAGGCTGCCTTCCGCCGTCCGCCCGCAGGATTGTCGTTGCCGCCACTATAGACGAACCGTCGCGCCGGCCAAGGAAGCGCGCCGATCCCTGCCGGACCAGTAGCCACGACGGCCGTTCGCCAACCCCCCGTTTATGGCCGGTTTACAGGGTAGATGCCGGACTGTATACAGGTTCCAGGGGCAGTCGCTGCTTGCGGGTTTGCGACGGATACCGCCAGGATGAGAACCGACTGTTTGGTGACGGGCCGGGAGTTGCTTTCGCTCATGTGCGGCGGTGCGCAGACGACGGCCGATCCGGCAAGACACCGAACCGATTTGATCAAGAAGAAAACGAGGGGTGTCGTGGTGACGCCAACCTCGCCAACCTCGAAACAGGCAGGAGAGGCGCTATGACTGACATGAAACTGGATCGACGTTCATTCCTGGCAACATCGGGCGCCATCGGCGCGGCGGGCTTCTTCGGCATGCCGCTTTTCGCCGGCGAGGCGCAGGCCCAGGCGAAGAAGCTGACCATCCGGGTCGACCTCGACATCAGTATTCTCGATCCCGGCTACATGGTCGGCGGATCGGAAATCGAGACGCAGAAGGCGCTGCTGCCGGTGCTGGTCGATTTCGACGTTCAGGACGGCGTCTACAGCTTCCGCCCGTCGATCTATGTCGAAAAATTCGAACAGCGCGACGGCACCCATTACGACTTCACGCTGAAACCGGGCTTCATGTGGAGCAACGGGTTCGGCGAACTGACCGCGGAGGACGTCAAATACTCCTACGAGCGCATGAAGACGACCGACTGGAAGGGCAATTTCGAAGCGCTCGACCATGTCGAGGTAACCGATAAGTACAGCGGTACCCTGGTGCTGTCGCAGCCTTTCGCGCCCTTCATGTTGCTGGGCCTGGCCGCTGGACCGTCGGCCATCCTGTGCAAGGCGGCGATGCTGAAAGTGGGCGAGAAGTTCACCACCGAAATCCCCGCCACCTGCGGGCCCTATGTGTTCGAATGGACGCCCAAGCAGAAACTGAGCTTCAAGGCCAATCCCGAATGGACCGGGCCGAAGCCGGCCTACGAGGAGGTCGAGGCGCTGATCATTTCGGAAGCCACGGCCGCGGAACTGGCCTATGAGGCGGGTGAGGTCGCAACCACCCAGATCGCGCCGGCCACTCATGCGCGCTACATCGAAAAGATGCCCGACAACAGCGCCATTTACATCGCTGGCGCGCTGCAATACATGTGGCTGGGCATGAACACCGAGAATCCGAAGCTGTCCGATATCCGGGTTCGCCAGGCGATCCAGCATGCGGTCGATGCCGACCAGATCATCCAGGGCGCCTATTCCGGCACCACGGAAAAGTCGAACGGCATCATCTGCCCGGGTCTTGTCGGCCATCGCAAGGCCACCAAATACACGTTCGATCCCGCCAAGGCGAAGGCGCTGCTGGAAGAGGCCGGCGTCAGCGGCCTGGAACTCGAGTTGAAGACGCTCAACCTGCAGGAGCGTATCCTGGCAGCGCAGATCATTCAGGCGCAGTTGCAGGCGGTGGGGATAACCGCAAAGGTCGTTCCGGTCGATTCCGGTCCGTTCTGGGAAATGGGCGACCAGTCGAAGGGCGACGGCTACAAGAGCCTGGAGCTGTGGATCATGCGCTTCGGTACCTCGCCCGATCCGCAGGAAGCCACCACCTGGTTCACCAGCGACCAGGTCGGCGTCTGGAACTGGGAACGCTGGACCAGCGAGGAGTATGACAATCTCTACAAGCAGGGCATGGTCGAATCCGATCCCGACAAGCGCAACGAGATCTATCTGCGCATGCAGGAGATCATGGAAGACACCGGCGCCTATGTCTGGATCAACCACGAGCCCGAGACCTTCGTCCATCGATCGGATCTGAAGATCAGCGTGATCGCGTCGGGCGAAATGGTGATTCGCGAGTTCACCCCGGCCTAAGGCTGGATCGAAACCGGGCGTGCGGCGGTCACGTGATCGCCGCACGCCATTCGTTTCGGGAACGTCGCCCGCATGTGGTCATACTTCTGCAAACGACTCGGTCTTTCCGTCGTTATCGTGCTGTGCGCGCTTCTGGCGCTGTTCCTGCTGCTGCATCTCATCCCGGGCGATCCCGTCAAGATCGCCCTGGGAACCCGGGCGACGCCCGAGGCCATCGCGCGCTACGCCGAGAAAATGCATGTGCATGAACCGATCTACTATCAGTTCTGGATCTATTTCACCCAGGTCCTGAGCGGCGATCTTGGCGCCGACGTGTTCTCCAACCGTAGCGTCACGACGATCGTACTCGAGGCGCTGCCCTCTACCCTGATCCTCGCGGCGGTGTCGCTGTTCTGGGCCGCCCTGATCGGCATCCCGCTCGGCTGCCTTTCCGCCGTACGGCCGAACAGCTGGTTCGACCGGCTTACCGGCGTTCTCTCCGTGGCAACCATCGCCATTCCGTCCTTCCTGGTCTCGATCTGGTCGCTGCTGGTGTTCGCCGTGATGCTGAAATGGCTGCCGGTGATCGGCGCCGGGGATCCCGGCGATTTCTGGGACCAGGTCTCGCATCTCATCCTGCCGGCCTTCGCGGTGGGTCTAGGCTGGGTGGGCTATCTCGCCCGCATGGTGCGCGCGTCGATGCTTGAGGTGATGAACGAAAACTATATCCGCGCCGCCCGCGCCTTCGGCCTCAGGGAACGCACCATCGTCTTTCGCTATGCGCTCAAGGTGGCGATCCTGCCCACCATCACCCTCATCGGCATCGGCTTCAGCGGGCTGCTCTCCGGGACGGTCTTCGCCGAGATCATCTTCACGCGGCCGGGCGTCGGCAAACTGATCTACGACATGGTCATGAACCGCAACTTCCCGGTGGTGCAGGGCGCGGTCCTGGTGACCACGGCCGTCTATGTCCTTATCACTCTTTGCGCCGACCTCGTCGTCGCCTGGCTGGATCCCCGTGTTCGCGACTCGCTCTGATTCACCGACCGTGCCGGCGCGCGACAGCTCGAGCGAGAGCTGGGTCAAGCTGCGGCGCCTGCTCGGCAACTGGCAGGGCATGACCGGCCTGGTGCTGGTGATCCTCTTTTTCGCCAGCGCCCTCTTCGCACCGGTCTTCGCAACGCATGACCCCAACGCACTCGACATTCCGGCGCGGCTTTCCGGACCCAGCCTTGCGCATTTTGCCGGGACCGACCAGCTCGGCCGCGATACCTATTCGCGCGTGCTCTACGGCGGCCGGGTGGCGCTGCAGGTGGCGGCGATCGGTATCTCGGTGTCGCTCGCCTTCGGCCTGCTGCTCGGCATGCTCGCCGGTTACGGGCCACGCTGGCTGGACAACGCGCTGCTGCTCTTCTTCGATGTCATCCGTTCCTTTCCGACCATCGTCATGGCGTTGGCGGCGGTGGCGCTTCTGGGCCCCAGCCTCAACCTCATTCTCGCCATCGTGATCGTGACCACCATCCCCGGCTATGCCCGGCTGGTGCGCACCAGCACGATGGCCCTCAAGAACACAGAGTTCATCCTGGCCGAACGCGCACTTGGGGCCGGCTTCGGCCGCATCCTCTGGCGGCACATCACGCCCAATGTCATCGGTCCAATGTTCATCCTGGCTGCCATGGACGTGCCGGTTGTCGTCACGGTTGAAGCCGGGTTGAGCTTCCTCGGCCTCGGTGTGCTGCCGCCGACCGCCTCCTGGGGTAGCATCCTCAACGAAGGCTATTTGCTGATCCGCGAAACGCCCTGGCCGATCATCGCCGGCGGCATTCCGCTGGTACTCACGACCCTGGGCTTCACCTTCCTGGGTGAGGCCCTGCGCGACATTTTCGATCCCAGGCTCGGGAAGGGGCGCTGAGGCATGGGCAACCTGGTCGAGATTCGCGATCTCAATGTCAGTTTTTCCACCGCCCGTGGCTCGGTGCGGGCGCTGCGCGATGTCAGCTTCGATGTGCCCAGGGGCCGCATCGTCGGCATTGTCGGAGAGAGCGGCTCCGGCAAGAGCACGGTGATCTGGGCGATGACGCAGCTGCTCGCGGAAAACGGCCGCGTCGAGGGCGGCGAGATACGGTTCGAGGATCGCGACATCCTCAAATACGATGCCGATTCCCTGCGCGCCTTTCGCGGCGCACAGGCGTCGATCGTGTTCCAGGACCCGATGACGTCGCAGATCCCGGTGAAGTCCTACCTTCAGCAGATGCTCGATATCGCCTATCGCAACAGGGATCAGAGCCGCGCGGAGAAGACAGAGCATGCCATCGCCATGATGCGCCGCGTGGGGATTCCGGATCCGGAACAGCGCATCCGGCAGTTCCCGCACCAGTTCTCGGGCGGGATGCGCCAGCGGACCGGCATCGCCATGGCGCTGCTGATGCACCCGCAACTGCTGATCGCAGACGAGCCGACCACGGCGCTCGACGTCACCATGGAAGCCCAGGTGATCCACCTGCTGCGCGAGCTGCAACGGGAGTTTCAGACGACCATGATGGTCGTCTCCCACAATCTCGGTCTGGTCGCGGAGCTCTGCGACGAGATCGTGGTTATGTATGCTGGCGAGGTGGTGGAACGCGGGGATATCGGCACGGTCTTTGCCAGCCCGGCGCATCCCTATACCCGTGCCCTGATCGATTGTGACCCGGCGCGCGTGCTGGAGCGCAGCCGCTACCTGCCCACCATCCCCGGCGAACTGCCGGACCTGCGCCGGCCGCCGGATGGCTGCGTGTTCGTGGCGCGGTGTCCTCACGCCCTTGCGCGCTGTCACAGCGAGCGACCGCGGGATCATGCCGCCGGTGAGGGCCAATCGGTCAGGTGCCATCTGTTCGACCCGACGGCGCCGCAGGCCACAGGCATGTCGCTACCGCATGGTCAGACTGCGGCCACGCCGAACCGTGCGGTGGAGTCTGTCGACGCGCCCGTCCTCATATCCGTGCGCGATCTCCATGTCAGTTATCAGGCGTCGGGGGGCCCGCGCGCCCTGCTGCCGGGCCAGAAGCGGCCTTCGATCGACGTTCTGGTCGATGTCAGCCTCGATCTGCGCCGGGGCGAAACCCTGGGCCTCGTCGGCGAAAGCGGGTCGGGCAAGACCACCCTCGGTCGCAGCATCCTTGGACTGGTGCCGGCAAAGAGCGGGTCGGTTCGGTTTGAGGGCCGCGAACTGACCGCGCTCGGCGAACATGCGTTCCGGCCGCTGCGCCAGAACATGGCAATGATGTTCCAGGATCCCATTGGTTCCCTCAGTCCGCGCCAGACCGTGCGCTCCCTGATCCTGGAACCCTTCGACGTGCACCGACCGGATGCCGGCGATCGCGACGCTCTCGCCGAACGCCTTGCCGACATGGTCAATCTGCCGCGCGAATTGCTCTCCCGCTATCCGCACCAGCTGTCGGGCGGACAGGCACGGCGCGTCGGTGTCGCGCGCGCCCTGGCGCTGGAACCGCAGCTGATCATCGCCGACGAGCCGACCGCGGGCCTCGACGTTTCCGTGCAGGGCGACGTGCTCAACCTCATGCGTGCGCTGCAGATCGAGCGCGGTCTTACCTATCTCATCATCTCGCACAATCTACCCGTCGTGCGCCACATCAGCGACCGGCTTGCCATCATGTATCTCGGTCGCATCATCGAGCAGGGCGATTGCGAGGCGATCTTTCATCACCCGGCGCATCCCTATACCGAGGCCCTGGTGAACGGCATCCCGCGTCCCGACCCGACGCAGCGCCGCCAACTGGTCTCGATCGAAGGCGATGTGCCGAGCGTGGCGCGGCGGCCGGCCGGGTGCGAGTTTCACGCCCGCTGCCGCTACGCGACCGACCTGTGTCGCGCGGAATCGCCTGCGGAGCGGCCGCTCAGCGATGGCCGCACGGTCCGCTGTCACTATCCACTGATTGACTGACACCCAGGCCGCCACCGGCAATCGGGCGACGGCATTTCTGCAAGGGAGAGAAGAAGTGATTTACCGCAGCGACTTCCCGCACAAGATCAAGGTGATGCACCATGTCCAGATCCCGTTGAAGGACGGCATCGTTCTCTCGGCCACGATCTGGCTGCCGGAAGATGCCGAGAAAAACCCGGTACCGGCGATTCTCGAATACCTGCCCTACCGCAAGCGGGACGGCACCACCGAGCGCGACGCGCTCAATCATCCCTACTTCGCCGGCCATGGTTATGCCGGCGTGCGTGTCGACATCCGCGGCTCGGGCGAGTCAGAAGGCGTCCTGAAGGGAGAGTACCTGAAGTCCGAGCAGGACGACTGCCTGGAAATCCTCGCCTGGATCGCGGCACAGAAATGGTGCACCGGCAATATCGGCATGATCGGCATTTCATGGGGCGGCTTCAACGGGCTGCAGGTCGCGGCCCGCCGGCCCAAGGAACTGAAGGCGGTGATATCCCTCTGCTCGACCGACGATCGCTATGCCGACGACATCCATTTCATGGGTGGCTGCCTGCTGGTCGACAAGCTGATCTGGGGTTCGACCATGTTCGCCTATAACGCGGCGCCGCCGGATCCGGCCCTGGTCGGCGACAAATGGCGGTCCATGTGGCAGCAGCGGCTGGAAAGTTCCGGCTTCTGGATCGAGGAATGGCATCGCCAGCAGCGTCGCACCGATCTCTACAAGCACGGCTCGATCTGCGAGGATTACAGCGCCGTCGAATGCCCGGTCTATCTGGTCGGCGGCTGGGCCGATGGCTATACCAATCCGATCTTTCGCATGCTGGAAAACCTCACCTGCCCGAGAAAGGGCCTGGTGGGGCCCTGGGCGCACAAATACCCCAACTTCGCCTATCCGGGCCCTCGCATCGGATTCCTGCAGGAATGCCTGCGCTGGTGGGACAAATGGCTGAAAGGCAAGGAGACCGGCATCATGGAAGAGCCCATGCTGCGGGTCTGGATGCAGGACACCGTGCCGCCACAGGCGAAATATGACGAGCGTCCCGGCCGCTGGGTGGCGGAACAGATCTGGCCCAGCCCCCGCATCGTGCCCACGATCTATCCGTTGGCGCGAGGCAGCCTGGCGGCACCGGGCAGCAAGCCCGCGGCGGAAACGCTTGCCATCTGCTCGCCGCAGACGGTGGGTCTTGCCGCTGGTTCCTGGTGTCCCTACGGCCTCGCCCCCGATCAGGCCATCGACCAGCGGCTGGAGGCTGGCGGCTCGCTGGTGTTCGATACCGACATTCTGACGCAGCCGCTGGAGTTCGTCGGTGCGCCGGTGATCAGGCTCCGGATCGCCGCCGACAAGCCGGCTGCCTTCGTGGCGGTGACTCTCTCCGAGGTTCTTCCCGATGGGGCCGTGACACGGTTCAGCTATGGCCTGCTCAATCTCTCCCATCGCAATGGCCATGAGAATCTGGAGGCCCTGGAGCCCGGCAAGGCCTATGACGTCAGCTTCAAGCTCAATGTCTGTGCCCAGAAACTCGGTGTGGGCAGCCGCCTCCGGGTGGCACTTTCGTCTGCCTACTGGCCGATCGTCTGGCCATCGCCGGAGAAGGTCACGCTGACGGTGCATACCGCCCACAGCGGGCTGGAACTGCCGGTGCGTCCCACCCGGCCGGAGGATGCCAGGCTGCCGGCCTTCCTGCCGGAGGAGAACGCCCCACGCTTCCCGTCCGAACAGGTTCGCCCAGGGAGCGACCATGCCCGAATCGTCACGGACCTCGCCACCGGCGTGGTCACGGTGGATGAGTTCAGCGACACCGGCCTGACCCGTATCCCCGAATTCGACTGGGAATACGCCGCCTCGACGCACAAGCTTTTTTCGATCAGGGCCAACGATCCACTTTCAGCAAAGGCCGATATCGCCTGGAAGAAGGAGTATGGCCGTGGCGATTGGCGGGTCTACATCGACGCCAAGACACATATGACCGTCTCGCGGGACAACTTCCATATCAGGGCGACGCTCGACGCCTTTGAAGGCAAGACTCGCGTGTTCTCGCGGGAATGGGGCTGCGTGATCCCGCGCGACCACGTGTGACTTGCCGACCGGCCGGCAGCAATGCCGGCCGGTCATCCAATTCAGGATGTCGATGGTGTTGGTAGCGCTGGCCGCGGCTCGGGAAAAAGCTGGCGGATGCCAAACGGCGTCGATCCTGCTAGTCTCCCGCCGCAACAGGAAAGGACCCGGCCTTGTCGACTCCCTCGGTCATCAAATATTCGCGCCACGACGGCACCGCTGATCGCCTGCAGCGCTGGCCGGATATTCCGGCATCGGAACTGGAATCCGGTTCCCCCGTGCAGCGCGGCCTCGAATATTTCGGCGATCAGAAACTGGGACTGACCTCGGGCATCTGGGACTGCACCCCGATGGTCACGCATATGGGCCCCTATCCCGTGCACGAATTCATGATCGTGCTCGAAGGATCTGTGACCATCCGCGATGCCGGCGGTCGCGACACCACGATCAGCGCAGGTGAAAGCTTCATCCTGCCCAAAGGGTTCGTCTGCCAGTGGCGGCAGAGCGAATACATGAAGAAATTCTATGTCATCTTCGACGATCCCAGTGGAACCGCCGCCGCCGATCCCGGTGCGCTCAGGATCCTGAAGCTCGATGCCGATCACGATCTGCGGCCAAGCCCGCCACCGGCGGCGGACCTGCTGATCGGACCGGCGCCGGAGCAATATGGCCACGAATGGTACGAGGATCCGACCGGGCAATGGACCGTCGGGGTCTGGGGCTCCAGCCCCTATCGCAGGAAGGCGATGCCGTTTCCGCGCCACGAACTGATGCACCTGCTGTCCGGGTCGGTGACGCTGACCGACCCCGCGCTGGGCGCGCAGCGATTCGCCGCCGGCGATACCTTCTTCGTGCCCATGGGTGCGAATGTGGAGTGGCACAGCACCGAGCCGGTGCGCAAGCTCTACAGCATCTTCATCCCGAAGACCTGATCGCTGCCATCCTCACCTGGTGTTGCCGAACATGCCGACGAGCCTCAAATCGCTGATCGAATCGCGTCGTTTCGAGCGCCTGGTGACCGTACTGATTCTGATCAATGCGGTAACGCTGGGGCTCGAGACCGTCCCCACGGTGATGGCGGATTTCGGCGCGGTCCTGGGGACGATCGACTTCCTGCTGCTGCTTGCCTTCACGGTGGAACTGGCGGCGCGGTTCGCCGTCTACCGGACCCGGTTCTTCCACGACCCCTGGCGAATCTTCGATTTGCTGGTGGTCGGCATCGCCTGGCTGCCGGCGACCGGCAATCTTTCGGTTCTGCGTGCCCTGCGCATCCTGCGTGTCTTTCGCATGGCGGGCATGGTGCCGTCGCTGCGGCGCGTGGTGGGCGGCCTCATTGCCGCCCTGCCCGGCATGGGCTCGATCATGCTGCTGCTGACGCTGGTCTTCTATGTTTTCTCGGTCATGGCGACGAAGCTCTTCGGTGCAGATTTTCCGGATTGGTTCGGCTCGATCCCGGCCTCGGCCTATTCCCTGTTCCAGATCATGACCCTGGAGAGCTGGTCGATGGGCATCGTCCGGCCGGTGATGGAGGTCTATCCACTGGCCTGGATGTTCTTCATTCCCTTCATCGTCTGCACCACCTTCACGGTCCTCAACCTCTTCATCGGCATCATTGTTTCAGCCATGCAGTCGGAACATGAGGCGACCGCGACGGCGGAACGCGAAGCCCTGCACAGCGACAACGCCACGATCCTGGAAGAATTGCGGGCGCTCCGTGCCGAGATCGCCGCCCTGCGCCGCACCGGCAATGGTGCATAGGTTTTTACGATGCCGAATGTCGAGAATCGCTCATTTTCCCTGCTCGGGACCTTGGCCATACTGACCGCTCGGTAGCCCATCGGTCCTGGCCGGTGCTGCCACCCCCTCAGGCGAGTGCAGATCATGGCGCGCGATCCCCGTTACGACATCCTCTTTCAGCCCATGCGGATCGGCCCGGTAACGGCGAAGAACCGGTTCTATCAGGTGCCGCATTGCAATGGCGGCGGCTACCGTGACCCTTCCGCCGCGGCGGCCATGCGCGGGATCAAGTCCGAGGGTGGTTGGGGCGTCATCTTCACGGAGCAATGCGAGCTTCACCACACCTCGGAAATCACGCCCTTCATTGAACTGCGCCTGTGGGACGATGCCGACATTCCCATGCTGGCAAAAATGGCGGATGCCATGCACGAACACGGGGCGCTCGCCGGCATCCAATTGGCCTATTCCGGCGTCAACGGTCCCAACCTCTACACCAAGGAGGTGCCGCGCGCCCCCACGGCGCTGCCGATCCGCACTTTTACCAACGACCCGGTCCAGGCACGCGCCATGGACAAGCAGGATATCCGCGACCTCCGGCGCTGGCACCGCAACGCCTTTCGCCGCGCCAAACAGGCCGGCTTCGACCTGGTGTGCCTCTACGGCGCTCATGGTTTCGGCATCATCCAGCACTTCTTCTCCACCGCCACCAACCAGCGGACCGATGAATATGGCGGCTCCCTCGAGAACCGCTCGCGCCTGATGCGTGAACTGGTGGCAGAGGCGCGCGACGCCGTCGGCGACAGCTGCGGCATCACGCTCAGGCTTTCGCTCGACGAGATGGTGGGTGAGCTCGGCTTCTCCAATGCCGAAGTCCGCGACATGATCGAGATGCATGGCGATCTCCCCGATCTCTGGGATCTCGCCCATGGCGCCTGGGAGGATTGCTCCGGTCCCTCGCGCTTCAAGGAGGAGGGGGCGCAGCAATCCCTCGTCGCCGGGATCAAGCAGCTCACCTCGAAGCCGGTGGTAGGAGTCGGCCGCTTCACCTCGCCCGACGTGATGGTCAAGCAGATCAAGTCGGGAAATCTCGACTTCATCGGCTGCGCGCGACCCTCCATCGCGGACCCCTATCTCCCGAAGAAGGTCGAGGAGGGGCGGATCGAGGACATCCGCGAATGCATCGGCTGCAACATCTGCATCACCGGCGACATGACCATGTCGATCTCGCGCTGTACCCAGAACCCGACCTTCATGGAGGAATGGCGCAAGGGTTGGCATCCGGAGCGGATTGCGCCGCGCGGGGCGAGCGAGAGCGTGCTGGTGGTGGGTGCGGGCCCCGCCGGATTGGAAGCGGCTCTGGCGCTGGGCAGGCGTGGCTATCGCGTGGCCCTGGCCGAGGCGGGCACGGAACTGGGCGGCAGGGTGGCCAGGGAATGCCGCCTCCCCGGTCTCTCCGCCTGGGGTCGGGTGCGCGACTACCGCGCCTATCAGCTCGGCAAGCTCGCCAATGTCGAGACCTATTTCGACAGCCGCCTCACCGCTGACGATATCCTGGGCTTCGGTTTCGAGCATGTGGCCGTGGCGACCGGCGCCGAGTGGCGCCGCGATGGCGTCGCCCGCGCCCATGTCGTGCCGATGCCGATCGCGGCCGCGATGCCGATCTTCACGCCCGACGATCTGATGGACGGCAGGGTGCCGGATGGCCGTGTCGCAATCTTCGACGACGATCACTACTACATGGGCGGCGTGCTGGCGGAACTGCTGGCGGCCCGGGGGGCGAAGGTTACCCTGGTCACACCGGCGGCCTATGTCTCCGACTGGACCCGCAACACGCTGGAGCAGGGCGCCATCCATCGCCGCCTTGCCGGGATGGGGGTGGAGATCGTGCTCAACCGGGCAGTGGCGGCCGTGGGCGCCGACCATGTGGAAACGGCCTGTGTCTATACCGGCGAGGGGCGCGATCTCGCGGCGGATGCGGTCGTCCTGGTCACCGCGCGCGTCGGCCGGGATACGCTCATGCGGGATCTGGCGGCGCGGCGGGCCGAATGGGCCGATGCCGGCATCAAATCCGTCAGGCTGATCGGCGATGCCGAGGCGCCGGGGCCGATCGCCTGGTCCACCTATGCCGGCCATCGCTATGCAAGGGAGTTGGATGCGCCCGATATCGGCGACGCCCTGCCGTTCCGCCGCGAAGTGGCAACCTTGTCGGCGAATTGACGACGCCGACATCGTTTTTCTGGCAGCGTCGCCTCGTTCAAGCGATGGATTTGCCGTCGTCGAGACTCTAGACTGCGGCCTCCCGCGGGGTGTGCCCGCAACCCTGGAGCCAATTGACCATGACTTTCCCGATCGCGCGTGTCCGTCAGGAATTCCCAGCTCTCGCTCTCACCGATGCCGGCCGCGCCCGCGCCTATCTCGACAACCCGGCGGGGACGCAGGTGCCGGCCCGGGTTGCCGCCGCGGTAAGCAAATGCCTGTTGGAGAGCAATGCCAATCTGGGCGGCCATTTCGCCACCAGCCAGGCGGCGGGTGCCGTGGTCGACGGGGCGCATCAGGCGATGGCGGATTTTCTCGGCGCGCGCTCGGCCCGCGAGATCGTCATTGGTCCCAACATGACGACGCTTACCTTCCATCTTTCGCGCAGCATCTGCCGCGATTTCAAGCCGGGCGACGAAATCATCGTCACGCGCATGGATCACGAAGGCAACATTTCTCCCTGGCTGGAGATCGCCAAGGACAAGGGCCTCACCGTCAAGTTCCTGCCCTTCGACAAGACCAGCTGGCAGGTCGAAATCAAGGACCTTGAGCCGCTGCTGAGCGAGCGAACCCGACTGCTCTGCCTCAACTATGCCAGCAACCTCACCGGTTCGATCAACGACGTGAAGGCGCTGACCCGGCGCGCGCATGAGGCCGGGGCGCTGGTCTTCGTCGACGCCGTCCAGTTCACGCCGCACCGCCTGGTCGACGTGCAGGATCTCGACTGCGATTTCCTTGCCTGTTCGGCCTATAAATTCTTCGGGCCGCATCTCGGCATCGTCTGGGGGCGCGAGGAGATCCTGCGCGATCTTTATGCCTACAAATGCCGCTGCTCCGACAATGCCCTGCCGCATCGTTTCGAGACCGGTACGCCGCAGATCGAATTGCTGGCCGGCCTCACCGCAACGGTCGACTATTTCGACTGGCTGGGGGGCGAGGTGGGCGCCACCGGTTCGCGCCGCCAGCGCATCGCCGCCGCCTACCAGGCCTCGGTCGACCATGAGGAACCGCTGGCGCAGCAGCTGATCAGCGGCCTGCAGGCAATGGGCGGCATCACCATCGCCGGGATCACCAATCCGAACCGGGTCAACCAGCGTGTTCCCACCGTGTCGTTCCGCCACGAATCCCGAAAGCCGGCGGCGATCGCCCGCGCGCTCGCGGATTCAGGCATCTTTGTCTGGGACGGGCACAACTACGCTCTCGAGGTCGTCCGACATCTCGGTATCAATGAGGAGGAGGGCGTCGTGCGCGTCGGCATGGCGCATTACAACACCGAAGCGGAGGTGGCGGCCGTCCTCGGCGCCATTCGCGCCAGTATCGCCGGCGCCGGCTGATCAGGCGGCACGAAGGCGCGCGACTTCCGCCACGGCCGCTTTCGCCCGGCGGGTGATGTCGGCAAAGCGGCCATCGCGAATGTCCGCGGTGGGTGCGATCCAGCTGCCGCCGATGGCGCTCACCGCCTTGAGGCGCAGCCAGTCGCCCATGCTATCTTCGCTGATGCCCCCCGTCGGAATGAAGCCGAGACCCAGATGGGCGAAGGGGGCCGCGATCGCCGCCAGCATGGCGGGGCCACCGGCAGCGCCCGCCGGAAAGAACTTCACCAGGCGCGAACCCGCGGCCGCCGCCGCGGTGAGGTCGGATGGCGTCATGATGCCGGGCGCAAAAGGAAACCGTGCCCTCAGGGCCGCGCCGACGATGGCGCCGTCGAAGCCGGGCGCGAGGCCATAGGCGGCGCCCGCTTTGAGAGCGAGGTCGAGTGTCGGCAGATCGAGGATGGTCCCGGCGCCGAGGCAGAGTTCCGGCCGCTTCTCGTGCATCGTGGCAATCACCTCGGCTGCCGCCACCGTGCGGAAGGTGATCTCCGCCACCGGCAGTCCGCCTTCCAGCAGGGCATCGGCCAAGGGGACCGCGTCCTGCGTCCGCTCGATGGCGATGACCGGAACCACGCCGATGCGGCGGATGATGTCGAAGGGTGCGTTCATGATCTCGTCCTCTTGCCGGACCCGGCCGTGAAACGGAATTGGGCCGAAATGAAATCTGTGGCCGGCCCGCGGTTCAATCTGCGCGCCAAACCGTGGGGAACCAGTCCTCGCGCAGTTTCTCGCCGGTCACCTGGTCGATGCCTGGATAGGGTGGCGAGGTGCGCCCAGCCCGCTCCATATAGACCGCATCGTCGCCCAGGAACCGGCAGGAAAACGCCCGCCGCCGCCCGCTGCCGGCATTGCCATTGGCGCCGTGCACGACCCGGTAGTTGAACAGGATGGCATCGCCCGGTTCCAGCGCCGGCGCGAGGATCGGGAAGCTGCCATCCTCGATCTCCGGCAGATCCATGAACTGCGCCGTATCGGCGTAAAAATCCTCGCCGCCCGCCCAGCGTTTGGGCCGCACCAGTTTGGGCCAGAGATGCGAGCCCAGCACCAGCCGCAGCGTGTTGTCGCTGCCAACCGGATCGAGCGGTATCCAGTAGCTGCCGGTCTGCATGCCGTCGACGCAGTAATAGGGCATGTCCTGATGCCAGGGCGTTTTCTTCGGCGTCCCCGGCTCCTTGACCAGGACATGGTCGTGAAAGATCTGCGCTGTCCGGCTGTCCATCAGTTGCGCGGCCATCGCGGCGGCGGGGGAGTTGCGGACGAAATCCGTGAATTCCGGAATCCGCTGCCAGTTGCAGTAGTCGTCGAAGAAGCTGCCGCCCCCATCGCCCGGCCGGACATTCTCGGTGCCGAACGGACCCGGCTCGCGCATGTTGCGCGCAACGCCCGCGCGCAGGGGTTCGACCCATTCCGCAAAAGCACCATGGAGGACAATGGCGCCGTCCCGGCGGTAGCGGTCGATGTCTTCCGGCGTCACCTGCATGGACGGGTCCGATCCTGTCATCCGATTGCGGGCAACCTGCCAAAATCCGGGGGCGACGGCAAACCGGATCATCCGCGTCCCGCGACAAGTTCAGCGAAGGGCAACGTTCCAAAAGCTCATGGGCCACGATATTGCCCACCTGTCCAGTCCTGTATATACAGGTACAAACAACATGACGAGCATGTGGGTAAGGCGATGGGTGCGCGGGTGATCGGGCGGGGTGAGGCGCCGTTGAGCTATCTCGATCTGGTCGCGATCGCGCGCGGCGACGCCCGCATCGAAATCGCCGCCGGCACCGAGGCGCGCCTCGAAAACGGGCGCGCCATCGTCGAGCGCATCATCGCCACCGGCACACGCGCCTATGGCATCAATACCGGGCTGGGTGGCTTGAGCGAAGTCGTGCTGAGCGGCGATCAGCAGGCCGAGCTTTCCCGCAACACCCTGATGAGCCATGCGAGCGGCGTCGGCACGCCGCTTTCCCAAACGGCGACCCGGGCGATCATGGCATCCCTGGTCAACGATCTTTGCCACGGCCATTCGGGAGTCAGCCCTGCGGTGGTCCGGCAATTGGTGGCGTTGCTCAATGCCGGGATCACGCCGCTGGTCCCGGGCCAGGGCTCGGTCGGCTATATCGTCCACGGCGCCCATGTCGGCCTTGCCCTGATCGGCATGGGCGACGTCACCATGGGTGGAACCACTTTGCCCGCCGGCCAGGCGCTGGCGGCTGCCGGGCTTGCGCCGATCGGTCTCGGCGCCAAGGACGGCCTGTGCCTGGTCAACGGCACCCGTTGCCTCACCGGCCTCGCCTGCCTTGCACTTG
>JAEUKV010000203.1 GCA_016794165.1 Rhodospirillaceae bacterium | reverse complement strand
TCAGCCAAATACACGCCAAAGGGCGGCCGCATCGAAATCACTACGGAGAACCGGGACGACAGACTGGTCTTTCGCGTATCGGATACCGGGATCGGCATGTCGGCCGGCGACATCGAGCGGGCGCTGCAACCATTCACGCGTCTCGGCGACCCAATGCGGGCCGAAGTCGGCGGATCCGGCATCGGCCTGACCCTGGTCAAGCGCCTCACCGAAGTGATGGGTGGCACCTTTGTCATCGCCAGCTCCCCGGGACAGGGCACCAGCGTCGAGATCGGATTGCCGGGATCGGTCACGGCAGGGTGAAGAAATCCTCCGGAAGGTCAGCGATATCCGGCGGCACCACGGGCCGCGCCACGAACTGCAGCGACCGCTTCTGCGCCCCCTCCAGCTGTGCCGGTGCAAGGGCGGCCGCCACCGCCTCGCGCCGCTCGATCATGTCCTGGCGCTCCCTGCCCTGAGGCAGATGCGCCACCGCGATATTGTACCAGGCATAGGCCTTGCCCGGATCGGCGGGTGTCCCCTCGCCGCGTTCGTACATCTGCGCCGTCGGGGCAAAGGCCTCGAAGCAACCCTGATTGGCCGCCTTCTCGAACCAGACGAGGGAGGTGCGATGATCCACCGGCACGCCCTGGCCGAAATAGTAAACGACTCCCATCAGGCGCTGCGCGATTGGGTGGCCGACCTTGGCCAGGCGCAAAAAGACCGGAACCGAAGCGGCATAGTCGCCATTGGTATAGGCCAGCCAAGCGGGCTCGGTCCCACGCTCCAATTGGTCCCAGGTATAGGGAATGTCCTCGACGATCACCGGCCGCTTGCAGGCGCGGCGGTCGATCGCAGCCGGCGAAAGCACCATCTCTCGCGTCAGGTCCGACGCAGCCGGGTCGGCAGTCGTTTCCTGGGCAAACGATGCCGGAACCGCCATTATGGCCAGAAAACCGACCAGAATGAGGCGAATCAGGCACGGCGATTCGGTATGCATCACGCTATTGGGCATCATGATGCGGGAAGCTAGCATTTTTCGGGCCAAGCCGGCAGCCCGCCCAGCGCTGCCGAGAGCCGGTTCCCGGCGATAACCCGATCTGCCGGATGGATTTCCCGGTCGCCGCCCTTGCACCCGGCCCCCTGCCACCCCACTTTTTTTGAGCAACGAAGGAGCTGAGCCGTGGCCGAGCCATTGGAACCGACGCCGGATATTGTGGACGAGAAGAAGTTCACCCGGGACCAGGCGCGGGTGGAAACGGGTTTCTGGCCGAAAATCCGGCGCCTGGCCCGGAAGCTGCCATTCCTGAGCGACCTGGTCGCGGCCTATTATTGTGCGCTCGATCCTAAATCCCCATTCCAGGTGCGCGCCGTTCTGATGGGGGCGCTGGCCTATTTCGTGCTGCCGGTCGACCTCGTGCCGGACTTCATCGCCCTGTTCGGTTTCGCCGACGATGCCACCGTGCTCTACGGCGCGGTGAAGACGGTGGCCAGATACATCACCCCCGAGCATCGCGCAAAGGCCGCCGCGGCCATCGCCAAACTGGATTCATAGGCCCCGGATTTCAGGGCGGCGGGGCAACGGTCTGCCGCCGTCGCTGAGCCTCGCGCCGCGCGATGTAGACGGTGCTGCCGATGATCAGCCCGGCACCCAGGAAGGTCCAGCGATCCGGCATTTCGGCAAAGGCCAGAAAGCCCACCACACCCGCGAACAGCAGCCGCAGATAGTCGAACGGCGCCACCACGGAGGCCTCGCCCGCCTTGAAGGCGAGGATCCACCAATACTGCGACAGGGCACCGGTGGCACCGATGATCAGCAGATAGACCCATTGCAGCGGCGTCGGCCACTGCCAGAACCAGATTGCCGGCGGCGCCACCAGCGCCGTTGCGATGATGCCATAGTAGAACAGCATGACCAGCGGCGTCTCGCTGGCCGGCAGGCGTTTGAGGATGGTGATCAGGATGGCGATGGAGAATGCATCGCCCAAAGCGAGCAGCGCCCACCAGTCGAAAGCACCGCTCCCGGGTCGAACCATGACGATGACGCCGAGCAGCCCGACCAGGGTCGCCGCCCAGCGGCGCCAGCGCACATCCTCCTTGAGAATGAAGACGGCCAGGATGACGGCAAAGAGCGGCTTGCTGAAACTGAGCGCGGTATAGGTCGCAAGCTCCAGTTTGGCGATCCCGAGATAGGCGCAGGCCATGGCGGTGATGCCGAGGATCGAGCGCCAGACATGGGCCTTCATGTGCTGGGTGTGCAGCGATCGCGGCCCCGCGCTCAGCACGAAGGGCAGCAGCGCCAGGAATCCGAACAGGCATCGCAGAAACGTGATCTCGAACGTGTTGATCCCGGCCTGGCCGGCCAGTTTGACGAAGGCGGCCATGACCGAGAAGCCGAGCCCGCACAGCGCCATCCAGATCGAGCCGCGGGCATTGGGCGAAAGCGCGTTGAAGGCCGCGATCATTTCTCGTCGTCTTTCGCGAAGGCGCCCCTTGGCAGGACCGGGGCGGCCCCCGCCTGGGCACTTTCGGCAGTGGCCGCCGTGGCCGCGGCGGGGGTCCCCCGCTCGCTGCGCAGGCGCGCCTCGCGCTGGGCGATGTAGAAGCCGGCGGCAACGATAACGGCCGACCCGACCCAGAACCAGAAATCCGGCACCTCGCCGAACCAGAACAGGCCGAGCAGCACCGTGAAAATGAGACGCGAATAGTCGTAGGGAACGATGGCCGAGGCTTCGGCCATGGCGAAGGCGCGAGTCCAGCAGAGATGCCCCAGCGTGCCGAAAAGGCCGAGCGCCACCACAAAGGGCCAGGCGGCAAGGCTCGGCCAGGACCAGACAAAGAGCGCCGGGACCAGCGAGATCGGGGTCGCCAGGAGGACCATATAGGTAACGATCGCATTCGAGCTTTCCGAGCGTGACAGGGTCTTGACGATGATGGTGACGGTCGCAGTCAGGAACGCGCTGACGATGATCAGCGTCTCACCGGTGCCGAAACGGCTGAAACCGGCCTGGGCCCAGGGCTGCAGGATGATGAGAACGCCGCCGAAACCCAGCAAGGTTGCCGACCAGCGTCGGACGCGCACCTGCTCCTTGAGAATGAGGGCCGCCATGATGGTGGCAAAGAGCGGCGCCGTGAATGAAAGCGAGGTGGCATTGGCGATCGGCAGATAGGCGAGGCCGGTGAAGCCGCACATCATGGAAACGACACTGATCGAGGAACGGACAAGATAGGTGCCGAACCGGCCGGTCCTGAGGCTGCCGAACCCGTGCTGCCAAAGCCAGGGGATCATGAACAGGAAGCCGAACAGATTGCGCCAGAAGGCGGTGACGAACCCGTGCAATTCGCCCGAGAGGTGCTTGACCGTGGCGCTGAGGCAGGAAAAGAACACGCAGGCCGCGAGCGCCAGCAAGGCCGCCAGCAGGGGGTCCGGAAGGCGACTGCTGGTCTGGTCGGAACTCGTCATGCGGATGTCGGGAATCGTCTTGCCAGGATGTGCGCGGGCCCGGAAAATGCGCCCGAAAGGCACAGTAAGGGCCTATCGGCGCAATAAAAAGGCTCGACAACGCGGCCAAGCCTTGCATTTTCCGCAAGGCCGGGCAGTTTGGCGTTGTTGCGGCGCAGTATCTCAAGGGGAAGACTAATGGACGGAATGCTGTGGCAGCCCGGCGAGGCAGTGATCGCCGCTGCCAACATGACCAAGTTTCGCACCCAGGTGGCCCGCGACTGGCAGGTCAGCCTGAAGGACAGCGCGGAACTCTGGCAGTGGTCGGTCGACGAGATCGAGCATTTCTGGCTCTCGCTCTGGCGCTTCTGCGACGTGATCGGCGACGGGCCCGGCTCTACCATCCTTGCCGACGGCGACAAGATGCCCGGCGCGAAGTTCTTTCCCGAGGCCAGGATCAATATCGCCGAGAACCTCCTGCGCTTCTCGAAACCGGGTGACGACAAGGATGCCATCGTCTTCTGGGGCGAAGACAAGGTGAAGCGCCGCCTCAGCCACGGTGAGGTCCATGACAAGGTGGCGGCCCTTGCCGCCCATTTCCGCGGCATCGGCCTCAAGCCCGGCGACCGCATCGCCGGCTTCGTTCCCAACATGCCGGAGAGCTTCATCGCCGCCATGGCGGCAGCGTCCCTGGGCTGCGTCTGGTCCTCCTGCTCGCCGGATTTCGGTGTCCAGGGTGTGCTCGACCGCTTCGGCCAGATCGAGCCCCGTATCCTCATCACCGCCGATGGCTATTGGTACAACGGCAAGAGCCACGACAGCCTCGGTCGCGCCGCCGAGTTCCTGGCCAAACTGCCGAGCGTCGAGGAGGTGCTGGTCATTCCCTACATCGCCGGCAACCCGGACGTTTCGGCGTTGCCCAACGCGCGGAATATCAACGATGTGATTGCCGCCAATGCGGGTGCCGATCTCCGCTTCACGCGGGTCCCCTTCAATCACCCCCTCTACATCATGTTCTCGAGTGGCACGACGGGTGTGCCGAAATGCATCGTGCATGGCCAGGGCGGGACTCTGCTGCAGCATCTCAAGGAACATCGGCTGCACAGCGATGTGAAGCCGGGCGACCGCATCTTCTATTTCACCACCTGCGGCTGGATGATGTGGAACTGGCTGATCTCCGGTCTCGGTTCCGGCGCCACGCTGCTCCTCTATGACGGCTCGCCCTTCGCGCCGGACGGCAACATTCTGTTTGATTTCGCCCAGGCGGAGAGATGCACTTTCTTCGGCACCTCCGCCAAATACATTGATGCCTGCGCCAAGGTGGGGATCGATCCGATCAGGACCCACGACCTGTCGCACCTGCGCACGATCGCCTCAACCGGGTCGCCGCTGGTGCCCGAAGGGTTCGACTATGTCTATCAGCATATCAAGCAGGACGTCTGCCTGAGCTCGATTTCGGGCGGCACCGATATCGTCTCCTGCTTCATGCTCGGCAATCCCACCGGCCCCGTCTGGCGCGGCGAGATCCAGATGCGCGGCCTCGGCATGAAAGTCGAAGTCTGGGACGACAATGGCAAGCCGGTGAAGGGCGAGAAAGGCGAGCTTGTTTGCGCGGCCCCCTTCCCCTGCATGCCGGTGGGTTTCTGGAACGATCCCGATGGCAAGCGTTACCGCGCGGCCTATTTCGAGCGCTATCCCAATATCTGGCACCATGGCGACTATGTCGAACTGACCGAGCATGACGGCATCATCGTCTATGGCCGCTCCGATGCCGTGCTCAACCCGGGCGGGGTGCGCATCGGCACGGCCGAAATCTATCGCCAGGTCGAGCAATTGCCCGAGATCCTGGAGAGCATCGTCATCGGCCAGGACTGGGAAGGGGATGTGCGGGTCGTCCTGTTCGTGCGCCTGCGCCCGGGTGTGAAACTGGACGAGGCGCTCAAGAAGAAGATCGCCGGCCAGATCCGCGCCAACACGACGCCGCGCCATGTCCCGGCGAAGATCGTCGCCGTCGCGGACATTCCACGCACCAAATCCGGCAAGATCGTCGAACTGGCGGTCCGTGACGTGGTGCATGGCCGGCCCGTGAAGAACCAGGAAGCGCTGGCCAACCCGGAAGCCCTCAAGCTCTACGCCGGTCTCGCGGAGCTGCAATCGTGACGCTCCGCGCCAATCCGTGGCTCGCCGGCGTCGCCGTCCCGCCCATCGCCGAGGCGCAGGGCTGGATCGAGGGGCGTTCCTTTCCGGCCGAAAAGCCGCTCATCGACGTCTGCCAGGCGGTGCCCGGCTATGCGCCGCCGTCGGCGCTCACCCAGCACATGGCCGCGGCGCTGCAGCATCCCGCGACCCATCGCTATACCGATATCACCGGCCTGCCGGATCTGCGCCAAGCGCTGGCTGCCGATATCGGCCGCAGCTACGGTCTCGGTGACCAGCCGTCGGTCGCAGCCGAGAATGTCATGATCACGGCAGGCTGCAACCAGGCCTATTGTCTCGCCACCGCGGCACTTGCCAGGGCGGGCGACGAGATCATCCTGCCCCTCCCCTATTACTTCAATTACCAGATGTGGCTGGAGATGATCGGCGTCACCGCGCGCCATATCGGCTTCCGCCCGGAGGCCGGTGGCCTGCCCGATCTCATGGAGATCGAGGCGGCAATCAACGCAAAGACGCGCGCCCTGGTCCTCATCTCGCCCAACAATCCGACCGGGTCGGTCTATCCGCCGGAATATCTGCTGGCGGCGCTTGAGCTCTGCAAGCGGGCCGGAATCGCTCTGATCCTCGATGAGACCTATCGCGATTTCATGCCGCATGACGAACCACCGCATGCACTGTTTCGCACCCATTGCTGGGAGGGGCATCTCATCCACCTATACAGCTTCTCGAAGGTGTTTTGCCTCACCGGCTACAGGGTGGGCGCCATCGTCGCCGATCCGAAACTGATCGAGGAGATCGGCAAGGCGATGGATTGCGTCGCCATCTGCGCCCCGCGAATCGGCCAGATCGCGGCAATTCATGGCCTGAAGGCACTGGACGATTGGCTCCATGGCAACACCGGGCTGATGCGCGACCGGCTGGCAGCTTTGCAGAAAGCGTTCACGCGCAACGATCTCGGCTACGAGGTGGTGAGTGCCGGTGCCTATTTCGCCTATGTGAAGCACCCACATCGCGACCGCAAGGCGGCCGATGTGGCACGGCGATTGGCTGACCGGCAGAACGTCCTCGCCCTCCCCGGCTCCATGTTCGGGCCAGGCCAGGACGACTATCTGCGCGTGGCTTTCGCCAATGTCGAGGCTGACAAGATGCCGGAGATTGCAGCGCGACTGGCGGCCGATGCCGCGGATCTGAGTTGGTGATGATTTCCTCCTCCCTTTCGGGGGGGAAAGCACTCAGGGCCTGATCTCGATCGGCGTGCCGAGTTCGACCGCGCTCCACACCACGTCCATCACGTAATTGCTGACCCCGATGCAGCCATTGGTGAGCGGCGAACGCGTAAGGAAGCGCCACCATTGCCGCTGACCGTGGATCATGATGCCGCCGCCGGCATCCTCGCCCTTCGCGGCCGCCACCGCCGCCTGTTTTTTGGACGGGTAGGAGATCAGGATTGCGCGGTAATGCGACGAATCCGGGTTGCTCCAGGTGAGGCGGTACCTGCCTTCTGGCGTGCGCTCGTCGCCTTCGCGCTGTTTCTGACCGGTCGGGTTCTTGCCGAGCGAGATGTCCGCGGTGAAAACCGCCTCCCCGTCGCGCAGCAAGGCGAGCGAGCGGGCACTCTTGTCCACCAGCACCTTGTCGACGGGGCCGAGGGCGAGCGCCGTCACGGGCCCGGCAAGGCCAAGGACGGCACCGACAACCAGCAGACCGCAAAGCACCAGCGCCAGGGCATGACGCCGCCGCGAAGCGCGGCCGCGTGCTGCCGGCAGCTCCTGATCGAGGGCGATGTCAGTCACCGAGCAGCACCTGCA
>JAEUKV010000173.1 GCA_016794165.1 Rhodospirillaceae bacterium | reverse complement strand
GGCACGCGCATGAAGGGAAGCGGCCCTTACGCCACCCTGATCCGCCGCCGCGTGCTCGCCGCAGCCAGGCGCCACGGCCTCGACGGCTACAAATGGGACATCGATGCCAGCCGCTTCGCCGTGCCGGGGGACCGCCCGGCCTTGTCCGTTTCGGCGGAAACGGCGCAACTCAGCCTGTTCGGGTAAGAGTTTCGCACAAGTAATTTCGCGCCTCAGCGGAACTGGCATATAAAGTCCGATCGTCCGTCTTTGCCGGCCCTCACTATCAGAGAGAACAAGATGTCTGCGCAGGAATTAACGCCGGAGAATGCCTTGCAGAATTTCGCCGACGCATGGAACCGACACGACATGGAGGCCTTGGCCGCCCTGTTCGCCAAGAACGCGCAGTTCGTGAATGTCGTCGGACATTGGTGGAAAGGCGCGGACGAAATTAAGGTGGCACACGAGGCTACCCACATGACGATGTTCAGGGAGAGTCGGCTTGAAATCCTGGAGATGGAGTCACGCAAGGTCGATGACAGCGTGGTCCTGACGCGCGCCCGTTGGCAACTGACTGGACACATCGGCCCAGCGGATGAGGTTCTGCCGCCACGTACCGGTTTGCTCTTGGCTGTACTGCACAAACATGATGGCGAGTGGCTGATCATCGACGCTCAGAACACCGATATCATCGAAGGCGTCCTCTCGCGGCCACAATAAATAGCTCGCATTCCACGCCCCGCGCTGTGCCCGGCGCCTTCTGAGCGAGATAGGAAATGCCGGATGCAGCCTGGCCCCGACGTTTCATCAAGGTGCATGAGCAAGCGCATTGGCAGAACCACTGCTCCATGTTAGCCAGTCCGGGTCACTCAACCCTGGATCTTGGCTGATGCCCGACTGGTCCCATGAACTTGCCGCCGGCCTCGCCCCGGATCGCCTTGTCTGCGGGGTGGACGAGGTGGGGCGCGGACCGCTCGCAGGGCCGGTCATCGCCTGCGCGGTGATTCTGGATCCGGCACGACTGCCGCCATCCCTGGAAAGGCGCCTCGACGATTCCAAGAAACTGAGTGCCGCGGCGCGCGTCGATATCGCCGCGGCGCTGCAGGAGCTTGCCATCTTCGCCCTGGCAGGTGCCAGCCCCGCTGAAATCGACGCCATCAACATCCTCCAGGCCACGCATCTTGCCATGCGCCGCGCGGTCGAAGCCTTGGCCCGGAAACCGGATCACGCCCTCATCGACGGCAACCGGCCGCCGGTTCTCGCCTGTCCCAGCACCTGCATCGTCAAGGGAGACGGGAAATCGCTTTCCATCGCCGCCGCCTCGATTCTCGCGAAGGTGGAGCGGGACAAGATCATGAGTCAGCTGGCGACCGTCCATACCGTATATGGTTGGGAGAGGAATGCCGGCTACCCCACGGCCGAGCATCTGGCCGCCATCCGGACCCATGGCATCACCCCCCAGCACCGGCGTTCTTTTCGACCTGTCTCTGAGAACATTACGATAACCAATTGACTCATATAACTTTCTCGTTGACAGACTGACTCGCCTGACTCAGGATCGGCGCCATGACAAAGAAAGCGCCGAATCCAAACCCCACCGCTCTCCCGCTCGATTCCATCATCGGCGGCGACAGCATCGAAGCCCTGAATTCGCTCCCGGAAGCGTCGATCGACATGATCTTCGCCGATCCACCCTACAATCTTCAGTTGAGCGGCGAGCTGCATCGACCGAACAATAGCCGCGTCGACGGGGTCGACAACGATTGGGACAAGTTCGCCGATTTTGCCACCTATGACCGCTTCACCGAAGGCTGGCTGAAGGCGGCGCGGCGCGTCCTCAAGGAGGATGGCTCGCTCTGGGTGATCGGCTCCTACCACAACATCTTCCGGGTGGGCGCCAAGCTGCAGGATCTCGGCTTCTGGATGCTCAACGACGTGATCTGGCGCAAGACCAACCCGATGCCCAATTTCCGCGGCCGCCGCTTCACCAATGCCCACGAGACCATGATCTGGTGCGCCAAATCGGCCGAGAGTCGGCACCAGTTCAATTACGAAGCCATGAAGACGCTCAACGACGATTTGCAGATGCGCTCGGACTGGCTTATCCCGATCTGCTCCGGCTCGGAGCGCCTCAAGGGCGAGGACGGCGCCAAGAGCCATCCCACGCAGAAACCCGAGGCGCTGCTTTACCGTGTCCTCATGGCAGCGACCAGGCCCGGCGACGTCGTGCTCGACCCCTTCTTCGGCAGCGGCACGACGGGCGCTGTCGCCAAGAAGCTCGGCCGGCACTGGATCGGCATCGAGCGCGATCCCGCCTACATCAAGGTCGCGCGCGCCCGCATCGCCAAGGTCCAGCCGGTGGCGGAGAAGGACATGCTGCAGATCATCGCCAAGCGCGAGGAGCCGCGCATCCCCTTCGGCTGGCTGATCGAACGCGGCCTGCTGGAGCCGGGCACGGTGCTTTCCAGCAATAACGGTCGCTGGACCGCCAAGGTGCGCGCCGACGGCACGCTGATCTCGGCCGACCACCGGGGCTCGATCCATCAGGTCGGCGCCGCAGTGCAGGGGGCACCCGCCTGCAATGGCTGGCAATTCTGGTGCGTGCCGCGCGAAGGCCAGCTGATCCCGATCGATTATTTCAGGCAACAGCTTCGTGCGGAGTTGCACTGACGGGGCGCGCGCCCATTTGACCGACGATTCGCCGGACCATTGAACCTTTCCGCCGCGGCGGGGTCGCACGGCTTGCCATGCGACTCGAATCGTCCTTTATGATCCCTATCCCCGTTATCCACAGGCTGTGATCGCGGGTTGGTCTGATAGGGTCCTCGCCCATGGAAGCAACACAGCAGAACAACGTCACCCGGCTGCGCGGATCCGACGGCTCGACGCCGACCCGCACGCCGCCCGTCAATTACGAAGCCGAGCAGGCGCTGCTTGGCGCCGTCCTCGCCAACAACCTGGTCTATGACCGGGTCAACGAATTCCTGCGCCCCGAACATTTCGCCGATCCGCTGCATGGCCGCATCTTCGCCGCCATCGGCAAGCTGATCGAGCGTGGCCAGATCGCCAATCCGGTGACGCTGAAGAACCTGTTCGACCAGGACGGCGCGCTGTCGGAAATCGGCGGCGCCACCTATCTGGTGCAGCTGGCCCAGGCTGTCGTCACAGTGATCAACGCCGAGGATTACGGCCGCACCATCCACGATCTTTTCCTGCGCCGGCAGCTGATCGATCTCGGCGAGGTGACGGTCAACGAGGCCTATATCCACGATACCGACGTCACCGCCCTGCAGCAGATCGAGCAGGCGGAAGCCAAGCTCTTTACCCTGGCCGAAACCGGCCAGGTCGAGGGCGGGCCCAAGGAATTCAAGTCGATCGTCGTTTCCGCCCTGCAGATGGCCGAAGCCGCGTTCAAGCGCGACAGCCACCTGACCGGCGTCACCACGGGATTGACCGACATTGACCGCAAGCTGGGCGGTCTGCAGCCGTCCGACCTCGTCATTCTCGCCGGCCGGCCCTCCATGGGCAAGACGGCGCTCGCCACCAATATGGGCTTCAACGCCGCCTCCGCCTTCAAGGAAGGCGACACCGGCATGCGCTACAAGGTCGCCTTCTTCTCGATGGAAATGTCCGCCGAGCAATTGGCCCTGCGTATCATGGCGGAGAAATCCGGCGTTTCCTCCGACCGCATCCGCCGCGGCGACATCAAGGGCGATGACGAGTTCATGCGCATCGTCGAGGCCTCCAACGAGATGAGCTCGGTTGGCTTCTTCATCGACGACACGCCGGCGCTCACCATCCCGGCCCTGCGCACCCGCGCCCGGCGCCTGAAGCGCCAGCATGGCCTCGACCTCGTCATCATCGACTATCTGCAGCTGATGCGCTCGGCCAACAACCGGGGCTCGGAGAACCGGGTCCAGGAAATCTCCGAGATCACCCGGGGCCTCAAGGCCATCGCCAAGGAACTCAATGTGCCAGTGATCGCGCTCTCGCAGCTCTCCCGCGCGGTCGAGCAGCGCGACGACAAGCGGCCGCAACTGGCGGATCTCCGCGAATCGGGTTCGATCGAACAGGACGCCGACGTGGTCATGTTCGTCTATCGCGAGGAATACTACCACGAGCGCAAGAAGCCCGGGGATCACGAGGCCGACAAGATGCAGGAGTGGCAGCGCGAGATGGAGCGCGTCCACAACATCGCCGAGGTGATCATCGCCAAGCAGCGCCATGGTCCGATCGGCACCGTGTCGCTGCAGTTCGAGGGCATGCTGACCCGCTTCAGCGACCTGCTGCGCGGCGATTATGTGCCGGCGCAGATGGACTGACCGGGCAGACCGCGCGCGATGCCCGATTCCTATGCCCCGGTACTGAGCGTCGATCTCGGCGCCATGCTGGCCAATTACAACCTGCTCTGCCGCCGCGCGCTGCCGGCGATCTGCGGCGCCGTGGTGAAAGCGGATGCCTACGGCCTCGGTGCCGCCATGATCGCCCCGCATCTCAAGCGCGCCGGCTGCGCGCATTTTTTCGTCGCCACCGTCGATGAGGGCCTGGCCCTGCGACGGGTGCTGCTGCCCGGGGTGAAGATATACCTGCTGGACGGCCTGCCCCCCGGCGCGGAAAACGACATCGCCGCGGCCGAACTCATTCCCATCCTCAACACCCTGGCCGAGATCGAGCGCTGGCGGTCATTCCAGCGCGGGCCGGGCGCCAAGGCCGCCGCCCTGCGCCAGGCGGGCCTGCATTTCGACACCGGCCTCAACCGCCTCGGCCTCGACCGGCGGGCGACGCTCGACCTGATCGGCGATCCGCATCTGCTCGATGGCTGCAATATCGGTCTGGTCATGAGCCATCTTGCCTGTGCCGACGATCCCGAGCACCCAATGAACCGGACCCAGCTCCAGGCCTTTCGCGAGATCGCCGCCAATCTGCGGCTGCCACCGCGGCTGGACGGCGGCGGGCGACCGCTGCTGTCGCTGGCCGCCTCCTCGGGCATCTTCCTGCCATCCGACTATCATTTCGATCTCGCCCGGCCGGGGGTGGCGCTCTATGGCGTGAGCCCGGTCCTGGGGGCCGAGAATCCCCTCGCCCCGGTCCTGCGTCTGCAGGCAAAAATCCTGCAATTACGCGACGTTGACTTGGATATGACCGTTGGTTATGGTGCCTCGCATCAGGTTCGGGGGCCCACCTGCCTCGCCACGATCGGGGTTGGCTATGCGGATGGGATTTTCAGGTCGCTGGGTAATCGTGGCGCCGTCTTCGTGGCCGGCCAGCGGGCCCCGATCGTGGGGCGTATCTCGATGGATCTCATGACGATCGATGTGGGTCACATGCCGCGCCAGGCGGTCCAGCCGGGCACACTGGTCGATCTCATCGGCCCGGCCGCGCCACGGGGCCAGTCGATCGACGATCTCGCCACTGCTTCCGGCACCATCGGCTATGAGATCCTCACCAATCTCGGGCCGCGCTTCCAGCGCCGCTACAGCGGCGGCTGACGCACCCCATGGTCGCGCGCGTTCTCCAACCCATCGGCCGCACCTTTCTCGCCAGCCTCGAGGCTTCGGGGCGCTTGGCGCTCTTTACCCTGCAATCCATGCTGCATTGCGTGGCGCCGCCCTTCTATCCGCGCCTCATCGTCAAGCAGATGATCGAGATCGGCTTCTATTCGCTGCCGGTGATCGGCATGACCGCTGTCTTTACCGGCATGGTGCTGGTGCTGCAGACCTATGTCGCCGTCTCCCGCCTCAACGCCGAATCCACCATTCCCTATGTGGTGGTGATCTCCCTCACCCGCGAACTGGGCCCGGTGCTGGCCGGCCTGATGCTGGCGGGGCGCGTGGGCGCCGCCATGGCGGCGGAAATCGGCACCATGCGCGTGACCGAGCAGATCGATGCGCTGCGGACGCTCTCCACCAATCCCTTCAAGTACCTCATTGCGCCGCGCCTGATCGCCGCCGTGCTGGTGCTCCCCGTGCTGGTCGCCATCGCCGACATCATCGGCGTCTTCGGTGGCTATCTGGTCAGCGTCTACCGGCTTGATTTCAGCCCGGCGATCTATCTCAAGAACACGGTCGACTTCGTCGAGACGATCGACATCGTCTCGGGCCTGGTCAAGGCCGCCGCCTTCGGCTTCATTGTCGCTTTGATGGGCACCTATAGCGGCTTCCAGTCCAGGGGCGGCGCGCAGGGCGTCGGCAAGGCCACCACCGACGCCGTGGTCTCCGCCTCGATCCTCATTCTCGCCGCCAATTTCATCATCACGGGCCTGTTCTTCACACGATGAGCGATCTCAAGATCAAGGTCCGCGGACTCAAGAAGGCGTTCGGCCCCAAGCAGGTACTGAACGGCGTCGACCTCGACGTGCCGCGCGGCAAGTCCCTGGTCGTGATCGGTGGGTCGGGTTCCGGCAAATCGGTGCTGATCAAGTGCATCCTCGGCCTGATCGAGCCGGATGCGGGATCGATCGAGATCGACGGCCAGGAAGTGGTCGGCATGAAAGCTGCCGAGCGCGAGGACATCATGCGGAAGTTCGGCATGCTGTTCCAGGGCTCTGCCCTGTTCGACAGCCTGCCGGTGTGGGAGAACGTGGCCTTCGGCCTGATCGCCGGGCGCGGCATGGCCAGGGCCGCAGCCAAGGAAGTGGCCTTGCGCAAGCTGGCGGCCGTTGGCCTCGGTCCGGAAGTGGGCGAACTCTACCCGGCCGAGCTGTCCGGCGGCATGCAGAAGCGCGTGAGCCTCGCCCGCGCCATCGCGGTCGAACCGGAGATCATCTTCTTCGACGAGCCCACCACCGGCCTCGACCCGATCATGGCGCAGGTGATCAACGAACTCATCGTCAAATGCGTGCAGTCGCTGGGCGCCACCGCGCTCTCGATCACCCACGACATGCATTCGCTGCGCGCCATCGCCGATCAGGCCGCGATGATCTATGAGGGGCGGATCATCTGGGCGGGCGATGCCAAGACCATCGACCATTCCGGCAATGCCCATGTCGAGCAATTCGTCCTCGGCCGCGCCGAGGGCCCGATCCGCATGCCCGTCCGGCCGCTCTAGGGGCGGGAGATGGCCAAACCCGCCCGCAACTATGTCTGCCAGTCCTGTGGTTCGGCCTTTCCGAAATGGGCCGGCAAATGCGAGGCCTGCGGCGCCTGGAACTCGATCGTCGAGGAGCCGGGGGTCGAGAGCGTCCCCAAGGGCCTTGCCGGCAAGCGCGGGCGCGGCGTCACCTTCGTCGCCCTCGACGGCGATGTGCCGCAGACCATCCGCCGTCCGACCGGGATGGCGGAGTTCGACCGCGTCACCGGCGGCGGGCTGGTACGCGGCTCCGCCGTGCTCATTGGCGGCGATCCCGGCATCGGCAAGTCGACCCTGATGCTGCAGGTGGCGACGATGCTGCGCGGTGTCCGCGTCGCCTACATCTCCGGCGAAGAAGCGATCGAACAGGTGCAACTCCGCGCAAGGCGCCTCGGCCTCGGCCCCGACGGCAAGGTGCCGGCCAGCGAGATCAGGACCGAGCTTGCCGCGGCGACGTCGCTGCGCGACATCATGGCGACCCTCGACCGGCCGGATGCGCCGGAAGTGGTGGTGATCGATTCCATCCAGACGCTCTATCTCGACAGCCTCGATTCGGCACCGGGCACCGTGGCCCAGGTGCGCACCTGTTCGGCCGAGCTTATCCGGCTCGCCAAATCGCGCGGCTTCACCCTGCTGCTGGTCGGGCATGTCACCAAGGAAGGCCAGATCGCGGGGCCGCGCGTGCTGGAGCACATGGTCGACACGGTACTCTATTTCGAAGGCGAGCGCGGCCATCACTTCCGCATCCTGCGCTCGGTCAAGAACCGCTTCGGCCCGGCCAACGAGATCGGCGTGTTCGAGATGACCGACCAGGGCCTCGCCGAAGTGCCGAACCCATCCGCGCTGTTCCTGGCCGAGCGCCACGGCAACATCTCCGGGGTCTCGGTCTTCGCCGGAATCGAGGGCACGCGGCCGGTGCTGGTGGAAGTGCAGGCCCTGGTCTCGCCCTCGCCCCTCGCCACGCCCCGCCGCGCTGTGGTTGGCTGGGATACGGGCCGCCTCGCCATGATCCTCGCGGTGCTGGAAACGCGGTGCGGCCTTGGCCTGGCCGGCAGCGAAGTCTATCTCAACATCGCCGGCGGTCTCCGGATCAGCGAGCCAGCAGCCGACCTTTCAGTGGCGCTGGCACTCATCTCCTCCCTCTCCGACCGCTCGGTCCCCAGCGATCTCATCGCCTTCGGCGAGATCGGCCTTTCCGGCGAAGTGCGCATGGTGGCGCAGGCGGAGACCCGCCTCAAGGAAGCGGCCAAGCTCGGCTTCAAGCGCGCGATCCTGCCCAGACGCCTGACCCAGGCGGGCGGCAAGCCACTCAGGATCGAGGGCATCGCCCTCATCGAAATCGGCCATCTGCAAGAAATGATCGATTGGCTCTATAGTGAAGTGCGCTCGAATGCCCTGCAGGCGACGGTGTCGGCCAGCCGCCAGCAGCACCAGGGGCAGACGGATGCCCGCAACAAACCCTGAGGGGAGTGCCGCTGCGTGAACTTTCTCGATTACATCGTTCTTGGTGTCATCGGCCTCTCCACGCTGCTCGCCTTCTCGCGCGGCTTCGTCAAGGAATTGCTGTCGATCCTGGGGTGGATCGGCGCCGTCATCGCCACGGTGATGCTGTTTGCGCCGGTGGAGAAGATCGTCAGCCAATACATCGCCAACGAGATCTTCGCCTCGCTGGCCACCGGCATCGGTATCTTCGTCGTCACGCTGTTTCTCTGCGGCATTGTCAATCACTGGCTTTCGTCCCATGTCCGCAGCAACGGGCTGGGTGCGCTGGACCGGTCCCTGGGACTGGTCTTCGGGCTGGTGCGCGGTGCCGTGGTCGTCTGCGCCGCCTATATCCTGATGGCCTGGTTCCTGCCTGACCCGGCCGAGCGGCCCGAGGTGGTCAACCAGGCCCGGACACTCCCGGTGGTTGAACGGGGCGCTGCCTATCTCCTCTCGATCCTGCCCGAAGATATTCTCAAACAGGGCGAAGACGCACTCGATCAGGGCCTCAAGGTGATGGAACAGGGCCAGGCGATCGGCAACGCCTACGATACCCTTGCACCGGCGGCACCCCCCCTCGGCACAAATACGGGACCTCAATCCCAAGAACCCGGTGGACAAGAGCCCGGATCGGGGTATAAGGACGCCGAACGCAACGACCTAAACCGACTTATCCAGGGCGCCGAATAGCCCGGCCGGAAAAAGGTACCTGCTGATGATCACGACGCATCCCTTCGATGACGACCATTTGAAGGAAGAGTGCGGCATCGTCGGGATATTCGGGGTCGACGAAGCCGCCACCCGCACTGTTCTCGGTCTCCACGCCCTGCAGCATCGCGGCCAGGAAGCAGCCGGCATCGTCTCGCATGATGGCGAGGGCTTCCACGCCCACCGCGCCATGGGCCATGTGGCCGACAATTTCTCGCATCACGACATCGTCGGCCCGCTCAAGGGCCATGCCGCCATCGGCCATGTCCGCTATTCCACCACCGGCGAGACCGCGCTCAGGAACGTGCAGCCCTTCTTCGCCGAACTCGCCTTCGGCGGCATCGCCATCGGCCATAACGGCAACCTCACCAACGCCGCCGCCATCCGGCGCGAGCTGGTGAAGCGCGGCTCGATCTTCCAGGCCTCGTCGGACACCGAGGTCATTCCGCATCTGATGGCCACGCACCTCCGGGGCAATGTGGTCGACCGCCTGATCAATGCCCTGCATCAGGTGGAAGGCGCCTATTCGATCGTGGCGCTCGCCAAGGACATGGTGATCGGCGTGCGCGATCCGCTGGGGGTTCGCCCACTGGTCCTGGGCAAGCTCGGCGACGGCTACATTCTCGCCTCCGAGACCTGCGCCCTCGACATCGTCAGCGCCGATTACGTGCGCGACATCGAAGCCGGCGAGATGGTGATCCTGGACAAGAACGGCGTTACCTCGCTGCATCCGTTTTCGCCGACGCGGCAACGCTTCTGCGTATTCGAGTACATCTACTTCGCGCGCCCGGATTCGATCATCGAGGGCAAGAGCGTATACGACGCCAGAAAGGCGATCGGCGCCGAGCTTGCCCGTGAAGCCGGGGTTGACGCCGATGTGGTCATCCCGGTCCCCGATTCAGGCGTACCGGCGGCGCTGGGCTATTCGCAGGGTTCCGGCATTCCGTTCGAGTACGGCATCATCCGCAACCACTATGTCGGCCGCACCTTCATCGAACCCACGGACCAGATCCGGCACCTCGGCGTCAAGCTGAAGCACAACGCCAATCGCGCCAAGGTCGAGGGCAAGCGCATCATCCTGGTCGACGATTCGATCGTGCGCGGCACCACCTCGAAAAAAATCGTCGAGATGATGCGCCAGGCCGGCGCCACCGAGGTGCACATGCGCATCTCCAGTCCGCCCACCTCCTATTCCTGCTTCTACGGTATCGACACGCCGGAGCGCAGCAAGCTGCTGGCGGCCCAGATGGATGTCGGAGAGATGGCGCGCTTCATCGGCGCGGATTCCCTCGCCTTCATTTCCCTCGATGGACTCTATCGCGCCATGGGTCATCAGGGACGCGACGCCAAGGCCCCGCAATATTGCGATGCCTGCTTCACCGGCGAATATCCAACCGAGCTTACCGACCAGAACACCGACAAGATCGCCCAACTCTCGCTGCTGGCGGAAAAGAGCGCATGAGCGAGACGACGTCGGGTCGACTCACCGGCCGTATCGCGCTGGTGACGGGGGCGTCGCGTGGTCTGGGCGCCGCCATCGCCCGCGCCTATGCGCGGGAAGGGGCGGAACTGGTTCTGACGGCACGTACCCAGGGCGGCCTTGAGGAACTGGACGATGAAATCCGCGGCATCGGCGGAAAGACCAGCCTGCTGGTCCCGCTGGACCTCAGGGATTTCGACGCCATCGACCGGCTTGGGGCAGCCCTCTTCGAGCGCTTCGGGCGCCTTGATGTCCTCGTCGGCAATGCCGGCCAGCTCGGTACGCTCTCCCCCCTCGGCCATATCGCGCCGAAGGAATGGCAGGAAGTCATCGACGTCAACCTCACCGCCAACTGGCGCCTGATCCGCTCGCTGGATCCGCTGCTGCGCCAATCCGCGGCGGGGCGGGCGATCTTCGTCACCTCGGGTGCGGCCCGCGGGGCCCGTGCCTATTGGGGCACCTATGCCGTCACCAAGGCAGCGCTGGAGATGATGGTCGGGGTCTATGCGCAGGAAATCCAGCAAACTCCTATCCGCGCCAACCTGATCGATCCCGGACGCACCCGCACCCGCATGCGCGCCAAGGCCTATCCTGGCGAGGACCCGGCCTCGGTGAAGTCGCCCGACGAAGTCACGGCCCGGTTTGTCGACCTTGCCTGTGCCGATTTCGCGGGTAACGGCCAGTTGGTCCTGTCCCAATAGGACCCAGTATGCCCATGGCGCCGGAACCTGATCGACCGTAGAATACGCTAGGGCGCGCAGGCGCAGGTTGGGCGCGCGTTCGCGCCCATTCATCGAGAGCGGCGATGAGCGAGGACAGCGCGGCGACTTTCCCCGAATTCACCCCGAGCAGCGAGGGGATCACGTCACCGCGGGTGCAGCGGCTGGTCGCCTATTGGCTCGAGAAGCGCGGCGCGCGACCGATGCCCGGCCGCGACGACATAGATCCGGGCGAGATTCGCGACCTGCTGCCAAATATCGTGATGATCGATGTCGAGCTGCCGTTTCGCATTCGCTACCGGCTGGTCGGCACCCGTGTCGCAGACTTCAATCGCCTCGATTTCACTGGGCGCTATCTCGACGAACTGCGCTGGGATGGCCACGGCCGGTACACGCGCGCCTATCAGCGCGTGGTCGAGGGTGGCATTCCGGTCTACGGCGTGGATTCCTGGCCCCTGGCGCGCGATCTCTCCGGTCGCAGCGAAATCGTGATCCTGCCCCTGTCCAGCGATGGCCAAACGGTCGACCGCTGCATTTCGCTCGAGGATTTCCTGTTCCCCGAGCATCAGTTGCTGCGCCGCGATTATCTCGAATCCTGATTCCCGGATCAGAGCAGTCTGTCGATGTCACGGGCCAGACGCAGGTCGCGTGCGCTCAACCCCCGGCAATCATGGGTCGTCAGCGTGATCTCCACCCGGTTATAGACATTCGACCATTCCGGGTGATGATCCTGCGCTTCGGCCAGCAGCGCCACGCGGTTCATGAAACCCCACGCCTCGCTGAAATTCGCGAATTTGAAGGCACGGTGGAGTGCATCGCGCCCGGCCACCAGCTGCCAGTCGGTCAGTTCGGCCAGGGCAGCCTGGCGCTCGTCGTCGGTCAGTATGGCAATCATCGCTTGCCTCCGGTTGGCTCCCGCCCTAACGCAGCAGGGGCCCGAGATATTGTGGGATACTCTGTTCAAGTCGCGCATTGAGATCCTTCATCGCCGAATCCAGCAGATTGAACAGCACCACCTCGCGCTGGTTGAGGGTGAGGTCCTCCGCCACGGTCTGGCTGCGGGTTACCCGCTCGCTGAGGCTGCCGGACTGGCCCAGCAGCGGATTGAAGGCGTCGAGGCGCACTTCGATAACAAGGTCGTAGCGGTCCGACTGGTCCTTCCTGAGTGCCGCGCTGATCCCGGTCGATCGCGGCAAGGCCGTCCGCGTCGCCCTGGCCTCGATCACGGTAAAGGTGGCCTGGCCGCGCTGGCCCACCGCCTGCAGCCGGTCCCCGGCCCAGCCGGCAGCCGCTTTCACGGGCA
>JAEUKV010000171.1 GCA_016794165.1 Rhodospirillaceae bacterium | reverse complement strand
TTGTTGGCCAGAACGGTCTCGGTGATCTGCTTGATGGCGCCATAGAGGCCGCGGATGATCGGCAGGCGATTGAGGACGCTCTCCATCAGCTGCCGGGTGATGCGACCGAAGATTCCCGCCGTGACAGCGCCCACGGTGGTGAGCACCACCAGCACGATAATGAGGCCGATGCCCGGGATCGAGAACGGCAGATAGGTCTCCGGGTTGTATTGTGGTGGCACCAGCGGCAGGACGTTGCCATCGACCCAGGAGATGAACAGCCAGGCGATATAGACGGTCAGGCTGATCGGGGCGGTGATCAGGATACCAGCCAGGAAATAGTTGCGCAGGCGAACACCAAATCCGATGCCGTGGCGCTTGGGCGCCAGATCGCTGGCACCGCCTTCCGGCGTGGGCGGTTGTTGCCCTGGCGACTGTGGGCTTTCCGGCTCACTCATGGTCTGTCTTGTCCCTAGGTTTCGTGGCGCCTCCGTTTCGGCGCGGGCGCTATCAAATAGCACGTCAAGCTGCCCATGCAACCGGCGGCGCCGCAGGCTGTTTTCACACAAAGTTTTGGTAATATGGCCTTCGATCAGGGATAGGTCGCGCCTGCGTAAGCCTTCTCCAGCCGCGCGATCGTCTCGGCGACCGGCAGTTGCTGCGTGTCTGTGGAATCTCGGATCGCAAGGATGTCGACCAACAGTACCGCCGTGGCCCGACCGGTGGCCCAGCGCCTTTCGTAGCAGTAGTAGTCCGGATCGGACCAGCCAAGGCCGCCATAGGGGCGATAGCCATAGGGTCCCCAGAAACCCGGCGCGCCCCATAGCGGGGCCACCCGGCAGCGCGGGTTGGAGCGCGCGTCGACATCGCTGTCCACGCGTTCGTTGACAATGCGCAAGGCGACGCCTCCCTGTTCCGAGGCCAGTCGGGCGGCACGCAGCAGCGCGAGGTCCCGCACCTTTAGTTTTTCCGCGGCGAGCCGGCTGTCATTGCGTGGGTCGCGGGTGGAAAGCGAGACCTCGGGACCGCGATAGGTCACTTCGATTGTATCGGCGTCGATCGAGCGATCCGCGTATCCAAAATTCCCTGCAGCTGCCAAGGCTTGCATGGCTGGGCGCGGCGACTCTGGCGCGGCGCAGGCGGCCAGAAGCCAGACGATTCCCAGCACTCCGGCAATGGCGGGTCCGAGGTTTTGCTTCATTTTTCAATGATAGCACCAGCCACCCAGGGCTACAGCGGCAAGGATGCCCCGGTCGCGCGGATGTGATCGGCGGCTAGCGCCACTCCGCGTTGGGGTTGGTGAGCACCGCCGGACTGAGGGCAAGGCAATAGCCGTTTTCCGCCCAGATCTTCTTGCAGGCCTTGCCGGCATCCCCCTGTTCCAGACCGACCAGCAGGGCGGAATAGCGCGAGACCCCTTCCCAGGTGCGCTCGATGATCGCCGGCCGCCCGGCTTTGATCGTGCCGTCGAGCCTCTTGCGCATATCGGCAATGGTGGCTTCCGCCAGTTGCTGCTTGGGGAAGGCACCGAACACGATGCCCCAGCCAGACAATCGCGCGGTCGATCGGATCGTGGACGTGCCGTCATCCGCCGCGGCCACGCGACTGCATTCACCGCCGTTCAGGAGAACCGGCGGCGGCCCCTGCTCGGCGGCCGATACCTGGATCGCCATTTCGGCAAGACTGGGGCCGTCGGCTGCCGGCTTGCCGAAACCCTTGTTGAGAAGCGCCGTCATCAGGGCGCTGCGTTCGCCGCGGTTGCGGCCGCCGAGCACGACGCCGATCAGGCGCCGGCCATGTCGCGCCGCCGAAGCCACCAGATTGTAACCGGACCCGCAGGTGAACCCGGTCTTCATGCCATCGGCGCCGGGATAGGATCCCAGTATCCCGTTAACCGTCGCCAGGGAGCGGCCGCCGATGGAAACGTTGCGTGCGCTGAAGAAGTGATAGTGCTGCGGATAGTCGCGCAGAATGCGCATGGCGAGGACCGCCATGTCATGGGCGGTGGTCACCTGATCGCTGTCCGGCAGGCCGGAGGCATTGCGAAAAACGCTGCGCGACATGCCGATCTCGCGCGCCTTTGCCGTCATGATCTGGGCGAAATC
>JAEUKV010000167.1 GCA_016794165.1 Rhodospirillaceae bacterium | reverse complement strand
TTCGTCGCCGACCGGGTCGTTGCCGCCATAGAGGGCGTCGCTGAAGCCGGTATCATCGAACCCGTCGCCACCCTCCGCCGCCACTTCCATGAAGTCGAAGCGGATGCGCGACATGACCCCGTCGATCTCGACCTCGACCGGGCGCCACCAGCTGCGATTGGCGGGATCGGGCGCCACCACGCGGCAGGACTTGACGCCGACGCTCTCATAGCGCGCCTCGTTGTCGGCGACATAGCCGACCATGCGCTGGCGCAGCTCCGGGTCGTCGCCACATTTGACCGTGGCACCCTTGGGCAGGTCGTCGAAGGGCAGCGGCATGTCGACGAACTGCGCCAGGGAGATGCCGAGCGGATAGCCGAGGGAGAACTGATCCAGGCTCGGCGGCGAAACATCGGTGCTGGCGCTATCGGCCCTCGCCGGCGCGCTGAAGAGGGTCTGTGCGAGAATGGTCACGCTGCAGGCGGCCAGCAGGCTGGCGCGCCGCGGAAGATCCCAACCCATCATCATCCCAAATCCCTACTTTGTTGTCCCAGCGGCAGGGGCTCGAATCGACGGCCGACTCGGGCGGATGCCGTGGGGTCACAATGCGGGCAAAGGGACTGGGTTCCGTTGTGAGATTAATCTCGCAGGCTGTGAGATCACTGTGACGTCAGGCGCTGACTGTCATCGATCCGTCAGATATGCCGCTCAGAATGCTTCCGCCGGCATCTTCATGAGCGAATCCGAACCCGCCATCAGGATGGTGAACAGGGAATTCGTCTCCGGCAGGATGCGCGCGAAGTAGAAACGCGCGGTCTCAAGCTTGGCGGCGTAGAAGCCATCGCTGTCGTCGTTCTGCCGGGCGAGGGCGACCTCGACCATGCGGCACCACATGTAACCCAGCGCCACCAGGGCAAAGAGGCGCTGGTAATCGGTAGCGGCGGCACCCGCCTCGTTGGGATTGGCCATGCCGGCCTGGGCGATCCAGGCGGTAGCCTGCTGCAGCTTGGCGAAGGATTTGGCGAGCGGCAGCACGAACTCGGCCATTTCCGGCTTCTCGCTCGCCGTCTCGATATAGTCGCTCACCGGGTGGAAGAAACGCCGGGCGAGGCGACCCACACCCGTGGGCAGCTTCCGACCGACCAGGTCCAGCGCCTGGATGCCGTTGGTGCCCTCGTAGATCTGGGTGATGCGCGCATCGCGCACCAGCTGTTCCATGCCCCATTCGCGGATATAGCCATGGCCGCCATAGATCTGGACGCCGAGATTGGCGGCGTTGAACCCGTGATCGGTGAGGAAAGCCTTCACGATGGGCGTCATGAGGGCCACCAGATCGTCGGCCTCCTGCCGCTTCTCCGGATCCGGATGATGCAGCGACACGTCGAGTTCGCGGCCGACCCAGTAGGAGAGCGCGCGACAGCCTTCGTTGAGGCTGCGCATGGTCAGCAGCATGCGCCGGACATCGGGATGCACGATGATGGGATCGGCCGGTTTTTCGGGGAATTTGGCACCGGTCAGAGCACGCATCTGCAAGCGGTCGCGGGCATAGGCGACGGCACCCTGATAGGCCGCTTCCGCAATGCCGAGGCCCTGCATGCCGACGGCGAGGCGTGCCGTGTTCATCATGGTGAACATGGCCGACATGCCCTTGTGGGGCCGGCCCACCAGCCAGGCTTGGGCGCCGTCGAAATTCATGACGCAGGTGGAGGAGGCCTTGATGCCCATCTTTTTCTCGATCGAGCCGCAGACCACGGGATTGCGGGTGCCGGGCTTGCCCTCAGCGTCGGGCAGGAATTTCGGGCAGACGAACAGCGAGATGCCGCGGATGCCGGCCGGCGCATCGGGGAGGCGCGCCAGCACCAGATGGATGATGTTCTCCGCGAGGTCATGCTCGCCCGCCGAGATGAAGATCTTGGTGCCGTAGAGCTTGTAGGAGCCGTCGTCATTGGCCTCGGCGCGCGTCTTGCAGAGGCCGAGATCGGTCCCGCAATGA
>JAEUKV010000153.1 GCA_016794165.1 Rhodospirillaceae bacterium | reverse complement strand
TTATCGCGCCGTCTACGGGTGTGAACTTGATCGCATTGGAGACCAGGTTGGAAAGGATCTGCATCATCGCCCGGCGATCACCGGCGAAGACCAGATCCGAGCGGGTGTCCGGCGCCTCAAGGCGGATTCCCTTGCTGGCCGCCGCCGCCGCCATCGCATTGGCGATCGGCTGCCAGACGTCCGTTAGGTGCAGCGCCTCGATCGCGAGGTCCTGCTTGCCCGCTTCGATCCGTGAAAGATCGAGGATCTGGTTGATCAGGGTCAGCAGGTTTTGGCCGCTCTGGTTGATGTCGCTGACGTAGTCCAGATATTTGGGATTCGACAGCGGACCAAAGGTCTCGCGCGCGATCACGTCCGAAAAGCCGATAATGGCGTTGAGTGGCGTGCGCAGCTCGTGACTCATGACACCGAGGAAGCTGGACTTCGCGCGGCTGGCCTCGTTGGCGGCTTCAAGCGCCTGGCGCGTCCGCCTCTCCCGATGCTGCAATTGCCGCGCCGCGATCTTTGTCAGCGCCAACAGGAAGATGATCGTGATGATGCCGCCCAGGACGATGACCACGACCTGTTGGCGCCAACTGGCCAGCGCAGTCTCGCCGGTGATGGAGAGAATGACGACCATCGGCGCCTCCGCCAATCGGCGCGCGGCGACGAATCGCCAGAGGTGGTCGACCGGGCTTTTGTGCCAGGTCAGGCCGAAGTCACGGTCGGCCAGCACACTGGTGAAGACAGGAGTCTGCGACAGGTCGCTGCCGGTCACGCCGGGTTGGGGGGGTGAGCGCAACAACAGAATTCCGTCGTTGCGGATCAGGGTCACGGCGGTCCCCTCGCCCAGATCAATGGCGGCAAAGAACTCCTCGTAGTAGCTGGTCTCAAGTCCGATCCGGATGATGCCGCTGAAGGTACCGTCCGGGTTCGCGATCGTCTGGCTGACGGTGATGGCTCGCTCGTCGGTCGCGTCGCTGCCGGACGGCATGCCGACATAGGTGGATGACACCTGGCCGGATTTCAGCTTCTGAAAGTACTCGCGACCGGAGATGTTGTAGTTGGGAGACGGGTACTCTCGCGATATGACAAGTTCCTGACCGTTCGCGTCGAAGATGGCGATGGTCCGCACAAAGCTGAGGCTGCGGGCGATGTCGTTAAGGACGAGATGCATCCGCAATCGGTCCTGCGATTCGGCAAGGTCCTGCGTCTTGAGCCGATCCTGGGTCTGTTTGAGAATCAGGTCGACCGTCTGCAGGCTGCGACTCATGTGCTCGGAAATGATCAGGGAGACATTGGTCAGTTCCCGCTCGGTATTGGCCCGCGTCAGGGTGTACAGCCACCAGACGCTCATCGCCATGACGAGAAGAGTGAGGGCGATTGCCGCGGCAGCGACCAGGCGCAACGGATCGCTGCGCAGGCGACCAATCAACCGCCGCGCCAACTGGCGACCGGGGCTGAGGGCGGCGGTCTTCGCAATCGGCATTCTATCCCCAGGACGATGACATCGGCCTCCCGAATAGGCTGAGCATAGCGGCTTAACCCGCGGAACGATATGCATGACTTTGGATATCAGCCCGGCCCAGGATGGAATGGCCGGTCGACCCATTGTTGAACCAAAGTTGTTGGGACGACATTCCGATGTTGCGGTGGCGACAGGTAATGGTCAAGCTTGCCTCTCTATTCTGGGAACGCCCGGCCGCCCTGAAGTCGCAGCCTTGGTCCGGGAATGCGGGCTCGCCCGGCAATCAGTCCGGTCCGATGAAATTGGACCGGTGTGATTGAGCCGGCGTCAACTGGGTGGCCGACCGACAGGTCGGCCGATGGTCGAGGATCCGCCGCGACAGCTTATGCCCGGGGACAAGGGGAAGCAGATGACTAAAAGCTCATGGTGCCCCTCGTTCCGCTCGCGCGGTGCCGATTCCGGGGCGACGGCGATCGAATATGGCATCGTCGCCGCCCTTCTGGCCCTCGGTATCTTCGGCGGTGCCGTGATCGCGGGCAATGGCCTGGAAACAGTCTTCGATGCCGTCGCCACCACACTTTTCGATGCCATCGCCCGCATTGCCGAATGACGCGACGACCGCCCGACCAAGGCCAGCGTTCCTAGCCGCCTTTGACCGCTGGTGCCGCTTCCATTCCGCATCGGATCAAATTCCCCTATCCCCAACGCGGTATTGCGTTCGCGACGGCTGAGCGGCACCCTGCACATGGGACGCTCTCGAGGAGACAGGGGACAATGGCGAAAACCACCAAGACGGCTGCCAAAGCCAAGGCGAAGCCGCGCAAATCGTCCGGCCGCATGGCAAGCAAGGGCTTTCCCAATCCGATCGACGTGCATGTCGGCCAGCGGATGCGCCAGCGCCGCACGCTGCTCGGCATGAGCCAGGAAACGCTGGGGGCAGCCATCGGCCTCACATTCCAGCAGGTGCAGAAATACGAGCGCGGCGCCAACCGCGTGAGCGGCAGCCGCCTGTTTGATCTGGCCCAGGTCCTCGATGTGCCAATCGCCTATTTCTTCGAGGACATGCCTGGCGAGGTTCAGAAGCAGTCACCCTCGAAACTGATGGGCGTTGCCGCGCCGGAACCGATCGAGTTCGAATTCGATCCCCTGGCCCGTCGCGAGACCCTCGAACTCGTCCGTGCCTATTTCAAGATTCCCCACGCCGCCACGCGCAAGCGTCTCGCCGATCTCGTCAAGGCTCTGGCGAAGGCCGGAGATATCGACGACTAGGTTCGTGGATCCGGTGGAGTATCCTGCCACCTTGCCGACTTGAATCACGCCGCCTGAACAATCCGTTCCTCCAGCACCCACCGAAGAAAAAAGTTTCGCCACGCCCGGTCGAGGCCGGGTCGAATGGCGAAGCGACGAGAGAGCCCAGTGGGTGCCACGGCAGACGCCCTGGTGCCTGCCGGGCGCTTCAGGGGAGGAAACGCGTGAGCGATCGCATCTTCGGCGGCGTCGGACTGACGCTGGCCATCATCTATATCTGGCAGGCGTCACTGGTGAAGCTCAGCTTCGTCTCCGATCCGGCCGGGCCGCGAACTTTCCCCATCATCATCGGCATCATGCGGGGCACTGCCAGCCTGGTGATCATCCGGACCCGAAATGGCCAGCGCGGGCCTGCCTGCTCGAGATCGCCGCCGCCGCCGTCATCCTCATCGGCTACGCCCTGCTCCTGCCCGAACTCGGATTCCTGATTTCGACCGTCATCGGCGCCCTGCCGGGGCTCGGCCCCTCGAACGGCGTTGCCTTCCTCATCCCGCTGGCCTTCACCCTGGGCCTGCCGGCGGTGCCGGCCCTCATCCTGCTGACAAGCGTCTATTGCGGCGCCATGTATGGCGGCCGCATTTCCTCGATCCTGCTGAACATTCCGGGCGACGAGCCAGCGATGATGCCCACCCTCGACGGCTATCCCATGGTCCGCAACGGCCAGGCGGGCGAGGCACTCGGTATTTCCGGCATCGCCTCTTTCATCGGTTCGTTCTTTGCCACCCTGGGCGGTGCCGCCAGTCGCAACCAGGCCAAGGCGGCCTTTGCCGCCGGCCTCGGCCTCGCCATCGCCATGATCGGGGTCGACGGCCAGACCGGCGTACCGCGCCTCACCTTCGGCGAAGTGCATCTCTATGACGGGATCGACTTCCTGGTGGCGATCGTCGGCCTGTTCGCCCTTTCCGAGGTCTTCATCTTTCTCGAACATCGTGGCGAGGGCGACGCCGGTGGGGCCGGCGCCAAGATCAAGCTCGGCCGCATCGTGCCGCCCTTCTCGATGATCAGGCAGACCTTCTGGACCATGATGCGCAGTACGGGACTTGGCTTCATCGCTGGCGTCCTGCCGGGGGCGGGGGCGTCGTTGGGCTCGTTCATGGCCTATTCCTTGGAGAAGAAGCTGGTCGACAAGAACAAGACCTTCGGCAAGGGCGATCCGCGCGGCGTCGCGGCACCGGAAGCCGGCAATAACGCCGCGGCGGGCGTCGCCATGATCTCCTTCGTCGGGATCTACGGCATCTCCGGCTCGACCTTCGATCTCCTGGTGATGGTCGCCTTCGGCCTGATGGTCTGGGTGCTGCGCAAGTTCGAGGTGCCGCTGGTGCCGGTCATTCTCGGCGTGCTGCTCGGCAATCAGATGGAGGTCAATCTCAGGCGCGAACTGACCATCTCCAACGGCGACTGGTTCGCCCTTGTCGATTCACCGCTCTCGATCATCCTGTGGCTGATGGCCATCGGCGGCTTCGTCCTGCCGACCCTGATCGGGAAATACCTGCGCCCACGGATCAAGCACACGGCAGCGCTCGAAGCCGCCGACCCGGACTGACGGCGGGGCGGGTTTCCCGGCGCCGGACGCTCCCTGGTAATGATACCACCGGGGTATCATGCTCCGCCGGGTCGAATGACACGCGGCGCGCTTCATCGACGACGTCAGTATTGCGCGTGCCGACCGCCATGTCGCGGTGGACTCTCCCCCATTGTCCGGCGAGCAAGAAGCTGTCGCCCTGCGCAACCTCGATGATAGTCTTGCAGGAATCCCGACGCACTGCGCCGCCATTGCCGCGTTGGCGCGGGACGACGGCTGAAACCCCTGTTGCACCGGATGTAACGATGACCCTGGAGACACGAAACTACGTCGCTGGCGAATGGCGGGCAGGTGCCTCGGCCATTGAAAACCGCAACCCGTCCGATACGGCGGATATCATCGGTCAGTTCGCCCAGGCCGACCGCGGCCAGGTTGTCGAGGCGATCGAGTCGGCCCGGCTGGCGCAGCCGCAATGGGCGGCGACGGGACCAGAACGTCGCTACGATATCCTGATGAATATCGGCCAGACTCTGATGGCGCGAGCCGGTGAGATCGGCCAGCTGCTCTCGCGCGAGGAGGGGAAGCCCCTGGCGGAAGGTCGGGGCGAGGTCTACCGCGCCGGCCAATTCTTCACCTATTTCGCGGCGGAGTGCCTGCGGCAGATGGGCGACGTGACGGACAGCGTCCGCGCCGGAGTTGAAATCGACATCACGCGCGAGCCGGTTGGTGTTGTCGCCCTGATCACGCCGTGGAACTTTCCGGTGGCAACGCCTGCCTGGAAAATCGCGCCGGCCCTGGCCTTCGGCAACGCTGTTGTCTGGAAGCCGGCCAATCTGACCCCGGCCTCGGCGGTGGCGCTCGCCACGGTCCTGAGCGAAGCCGGTCTGCCACCTGGCGTGTTCAACATGTTGCTTGGCCCGGGGAGCGCCGTCGGCCGGCAGCTGGCTGAAAGCCCCAATGTTGACGCCATCAGCTTTACCGGTTCGGTTGCCGTCGGTCGCGAGATCGCCGCGCTGGCTATGGGCAGCATGAAGAAAATGCAGATGGAGATGGGTTCCAAGAACCCGATGCTGATCATGGAGGATTGCGACCTGGACCTGGCCGTCAGCCACGCCGCAAATGCCGCCTTTGGCGGCACCGGCCAGAAATGCACCGCGGCATCGCGTCTTGTCGTGCATGAAAAGGTGCATGACGCCTTTGTCGAAAAGCTGACGACCACCACCCGGGCCCTGCGGGTCGGGCATGCTCTGGCAGAGGGGACGCAGATCGGCCCGGTTGTTAGCGCCGCACAATTGGCCCAAAATCTCGACTATGTCGCCATCGGTCGGGCCGAAGGCGCGGAACTGCTCTGCGGGGGCGTGCGCGTGGAACGGGACACGGACGGCTATTTCATGTCGCCCACGATTCTCGGTGACACCCGGAACAACATGCGCGTCAATCGAGAGGAGATGTTTGCGCCGATCACCTGCATCATCAGGGCCGGGGACTATCACGAGGCGCTGGCAATCGCTAATGACAGCGCCTTTGGCCTCACGGCCGGAATCATGACCCGCTCGCTCGCGCGCGCCAACCACTTCCGCCGCCATATGCGGGCCGGCTGCGTGATGGTCAATCTGCCGACCGCAGGCACCGACTATCATGTGCCCTTTGGCGGTCGCGGGGCCTCGAGCTATGGTCCACGGGAGCAGGGGCGTTATGCCGCCGAGTTCTATACTGTCGTCAAGACCGCATATGTCGCGGCGGGAGAGCCCTCATGACCGTCAAGCCACCCTTGATAGATGGCCTTCAGTACTGCAACTGGTCCGAGGCGATTTTCCGACAGATGCGTGCCGGCGCTGTCGATGCGGTGCATGTGACCATCACCTATCATGAGACGTTCCGCGAAACGGCTGCCAACATTGCCGCCTGGAACCGTCGGTTCGAGCGCTTTTCCGATCTGATTTTCCAGGGGTTCACCGCCGCCGACGTCACGCGCGCCCAGCAAACCGGGCGGACGGCGATTTTCTTCGGTGCGCAGAATCCCTCCTTGATGGAGGACGATATCGGCCTTATCGAGGTTTTGCATCGCCTTGGTCTCCGGTTCATGCAGCTGACTTACAACAACCAGTCGCTGCTGGCGACCGGCTGCTATGAGGCAGAGGATTCCGGCCTCACCCGCATGGGTCGCGAGGTCGTCACGGAAATGAACCGCGTCGGCATGGTGGTCGACATGAGTCATTCAGCCGAACGATCAACGCTCGATGCCATCGCACATTCCAGCCGACCCATCGCGATCAGCCATGCCAATCCCGCGGTCTGGCATCCGGCGCGACGCAACAAATCCGACACTGTCTTGCGCGCCCTGGCGGAAAGCGGCGGCATGCTGGGCTTCTCGACCTATCCGCATCACCTCAGGGACGGCAATGCCTGCTCGCTGGAAAGCTTCTGCGAGATGGTTGCACGCACGGCGGAGCTAATGGGCGTCGAGCATATCGGCATCGGAACCGATCTCTGTCAGGATCAGCCCGACAGCGTGGTCGAATGGATGCGCTCCGGCCGCTGGACGAAGAAGACCGACTTTGGCGAAGGCAGTGCCGCAGCGCCAGGCTTTCCGACGATGCCTGCCTGGTTCAAGGACAACCGGGATTTCGGCAATATCGCGGATGGCCTGCGCAAGATTGGACTGCGCGATGCCGATGTCGCCGCCATCATGGGTGGCAATTGGCTGCGCTTTTTCGAGCGCAGCTTTGGCCCGCAATCCGTCGACCGGGCGACGTGACGCATGAACTCGGCGCTGCCAATGGCGAATCCTGAGATTGCCGCCCTGCGCCGGTCGCCGGATACCGTCATGCGCCTTGCGCGCTTGGGCAGCAGCCACCCCACAAGGCTGTCCTTCCTGCGTGTTCTGCTGCGGCGCATGAAACGCGAGCGCTGGCGGTTCGATCGTCCGGTTTGGCAGATGGATGCGCGCGGCGTCGGTCGTGCGGTGTATCGAATGACGACGCCGCAGCGGGCGTACGCCCTGGTTGCCTTCGCACACGATCTGCCGGACGAAATGCGCTCGGACCGGGTCATTGCAACGGCCTGGGATGCGACATTCGCTCTCTTCGATGGCATGCCGGAAGAAGCAGATCTCGATCGGCTGGCGGCGAACGTTCCGCTACAGGAAGCGGGACGCGTGACAGATCGTGAGCTGACTCTCAGCCGCGCCAATCGGTCGGTCCGGCTGTTCGGTCATGTGGTGGAAAGTCTTGCAGCCGGACGGCAACCGGAAACGGCCGAGCTGGATGCCGTCGGCTATCTGATGCGGACGACCGCGGTCTATGGCTCCGGCAAGTTCGGCGCCGCAGACCGCGCGCTCATTGCCGATCGCCCGGAAATGGCTGCGCCCTTTCAGGCCGAGATGTTGTCGGTTTGGCTGATCAGGGCCTTTACGGTGGATCTGGTAGAACACCTTGCGCGCATGCGCGGTGGTGACGGCGCCGTGGCGCTGGCGCCGAAGCTGCGACGGCGGCTGGGCGTGGGAAACTCAACCGGGCTTGGCATGGCGCCGTTCCTGGTACGCCATCCTGCCCTTTTCAACAACTGGATGATGGCGCGGGAAACGGCATTGGCCCGCGTGCGGGCGCTCGACATGGCTTCGCCACAATCGCTGCAGGCGTTCCGGCTGGCACTTGACCGAGCCATAGCGAACGCAGCCTTGTGGTCCAGCGAACATCCCGTTCAGGTGAAAAAATTGCATGACTTGCGACGGGACCTTCGCCGTCTGGCGGATCATGTCGAGAACGGCTGGCTGCAATCCGACGCGCGACCCTGG
>JAEUKV010000144.1 GCA_016794165.1 Rhodospirillaceae bacterium | reverse complement strand
TTCTGGCTGCAGGGCATGATGGGCGGCCTCAAGGGCCAGCTCGACTGCATCCGCGAATTTTCCGAGGTGGACTACACAGAGGATCTGAAAAAGATCGACAAGCCGACGCTCATTCTCCACGGCGATGACGACCAGATCGTTCCCATCGCCGCCTCGGCCCTGCTCGCGGCGAAGATCGTCAAGAATGCCACCCTGAAGATCTACGAAGGCGCCTCGCACGGCCTCACCCAGACCCATCAGGACCGCTTCAACGCCGACCTCCTGGCCTTTGTCCGGGGTTAGGAAAGATCGGCATGGCCCGCGCCAGACCGCCGGGCCATGCTGCGTTCCAGGGTAGCTAGGGTTGATCGTCGCCCCGTTCGATGCTCTGGAGCTGGACAAAATTTCGATTTTGAGCGGCGTAGTCCGCGACCATTTCGGCCTCGGCGCCGGCCTGGTTCAGGCGATAGGCCGTGATGATGACGGCCTGCCGCACGGCCGCTGCGACGATGAGGTAGCCAGACTCGCGCCCTCGCTTTCGACCGCCTGCGCAGGCAGTACATTGCCTTGATTCCTATGACCTTGCCGGATTTGCAATATCTCTGGCATAAGCGTGACCATCGCCTTTTGCCGTTTCAGGGTAGGGGTTCTGGAATGTCAGGTCGCTTTGTCGTTGGGTACCGCTGGCTCCTTGCCTTTCTCTCCTTCATTTTCATTTCTGCATCCGCTTTGGGCCAGGATACGGCCCTGCCGCCTGCCGAGCTCAGCGCGGCGGAAAAGGCGGAGGTGGATGCGCTGGCTCTGCCAATGCCGGCCGCCTGGACTGGAGACTACGATGGCATGCGCGACCGGCGGCTGATCCGCATCCTGGTGGCGCACAGCAAGACGCTCTATTTTCTCGATCGCGGGCGCGAGCGCGGCATTGATGCCGAGTATGCTCGCGCCTTCGAAGCCCATCTCAACAAGAAACTGAAGACCAAGGCACTGAAGATGCAGATCGCCGTGGTGCCGGTGCCACGCGACCGCCTGCTCGGCGATCTGATCGACGGGCGCGGTGATATCGCCGCCGGTGCGCTGACGGTCACGCCGGAGCGCGAGGCCCTGGTCGACTTTTCGGCTCCTATCGCCACCAATGTGCGCGAGGTCGTCGTGACCGGGCCGAAATCGCCCCAGCTGGCATCGCTGGACGATCTCGCCGGACAGACCGTGCCGCTGCGCAAATCCAGCAGCTACTACACCCATATCAAGGCGTTGAGTGATCGACTGGTGGCGGCTGGCAAGCCGGCGATCGAGATCCAGGAGATGGAAGAGGATCTTGAAGACGAGGCTCTTCTTGAAATGGTCCATACCGGCTTGCTGCCACTGGCCGTGGTCGATCGATACAAGGGGCATTTCTGGGTCCAGGTGCTTACCGATCTCAAGGTTCGCGACGATCTGGTGGTGAATGACGGTGGCACCATCGCCTGGGCCGTCCGCAAGGACAGCCCTTTGCTGCAGGCCGAGATCGCCGAATTCATGAAGGACCACAAGATCGGCACGACATTCGGCAACACGATCCTGAAGCGCTATGCCATGAGCACCAAGGCCTTGAAGAACGCCTATTCCGACGAAGCCGTCGCGAAATTCAAGTCGCTGGTCGCCTTGTTCAATAAATACGCCCAGCAGTACCATTTCGATCACCTGATGATGGTGGCGCAGGGTTTCCAGGAATCACAGCTGGACCAGAGCGTGAAAAGCCCGCGCGGCGCCGTGGGCATCATGCAATTGCTGCCGTCGACGGCGACCGACCCGGTAGTGGGCATCTCCGGCATCGACAAGGATGCCGAGAAGAACATTCATGCCGGCATCAAATATATGTCGGTCCTGCGCCGCAAATATCTCGACGACCCGGCGATCGACGAGAAGAACCGGACGCTGATGACCTTCGCGGCCTATAACGCCGGCCCCGGCAATCTCAGGAAATTCCGGCGCCTGGCTGAAAAGGATGGGTTCGATCCCAATGTCTGGTTCGGCAATGTCGAGGTGGCGGCCGCCAAGATCGTCGGGTCCGAGACGGTGCAGTATGTCAGCAACATCTACAAATACTATGTTGCCTACCGGTTGATTGAAAACGCCAGGAATCCCTGAGCCGGCGCCGTCAGCGCCTCTTGGGGCTACGCCGCCGCCTGGCTGCGGCGGGTCAGCGGCGTGTCCTCGGCAATCAGTTGCCGGACGGCGTCGCGCGGCACCGGGCGACTCAGCAGATATCCCTGGGCCTGGTCACAGGCCAGTGATTGCAGCAGCGCCAGCTGCTTTTCCGTCTCCACCCCTTCGGCCGTGACGGTCAGGTGCAATGAACGGCCCAGCGCAATGACGGCGCGCACGATCGCCATGGAGCCGGCGTGACTCTCCATCCCGTGTATGAAGCCGTGATCGATCTTCAGCTTATCGAAGGGGAAGCGCTGCAGATAGGACAGGCTGGAATAGCCGGTGCCGAAATCGTCCAGCGAGATCCGCACCCCGGCCTCCTTCAGCAAGCTCAGTGTTGCCAGTGTGCGTTCCGGCTCGCCGATCAGCACGCCTTCGGTGATTTCAAGTTCCAGCCGTTCCGGCGCGAGGCCGGTCTCGCGCAGGATGGCAAGAATTTCCTGGGCGAGGTCAGGCTGGCGGAACTGCACCGGAGAGAGATTGACCGCGACCGATAGATTACGGGGCCAGCCGGCCGCCTCCTGGCAGGCGCTTCGCAGCACCCAGTTGCCGAGCGGGTTGATCAGGCCGCATTCTTCGGCCAGCGGAATGAACTCGGCTGGCGAGACCATGCCGAGTTTCGGATGGCGCCAGCGCAGCAGCGCCTCGAAGCCCAGCAGGCGCGTGCTGGAGCAATCCGCCAGCGGCTGGTAGTGGAGCTCGAATTGTTCGGTCGCCAGTGCATGGCGAAGATCGTTCTCCAGGGCACGGCGTTCAGCGAGGCGGCGATCCATCTCCGCCTCGAAGAATCGATAAGTGCCGCGGCCGCCGTCCTTGGCACGCACGCGGGCCGTGTCGGCGGCGCGCAACAGCGCGCCGGCGTCCACCCCGTCGCTGGGAAAGAGGCTAATGCCGATGCTTGCGCCGATGACAAGCGGATCCGTGCCGGGTTTCAGGTGGAAGGGCTGCGCCAGCACCTTGTTGAGACGCGCGGCCAGCACCGCCGGTCCGTCGGGATGCGAGACACCGACCTGGATGATGGCGAATTCGTCGGCCGAGAGCCTGGCCACCGTGTCGTCGGCGCGGATCGTGTCGGCAAGGCGCGCCGCCACTTCCTTGAGCAGCGCGTCGCCGGCCTCGGCACCCCCCATTTCGTTGACATGGCGGAAGCGGTCGAGATCGAGGCTGAGCACCGCAACGGTATTGCCCGTGCGCTTGGCGCGCGCCAGCACCTGGATCAGCCTGTCGCGAAAAAGGTTGCGATTGGGCAGGCCGGTCAGCGTGTCGTGATGGGCCAGGTGCCGAATGCGCTCCTCCGCCGCCTTGCGTTCGCGCACGTCGCGGATCGCGATGACGCGCGCATTGCCGCCTTCGAAGGGCATGGTGCGGGCATGGATTTCCACCGGAATGGCGCTGCCATCGGCATGGCGCAGAAACGTCTCGCTTGCATGCTCGGGAAACTCCTGCGCATGCCCCTCTCGCAAGGCGGCGAGGTGCGCCAGCAGTTTCTCATGCATGCTGGAATGGGTGAGGTCGAGCAGGTTGCGTCCGATCAGCAGTTCCTGCGGCCAGCCCAGCATCGCAGCGAGCGCGGTGTTGACGTCGATGATGATGCCGTCCCGGTGAATGACGATGCCTTCGAAGGTGGCATCGGCCAGCTGCCGAAAGCGCGCTTCGCTGGTGCGCAACCGTTCGGCCTCCTGCTGTGCGAGGCGCCGAGCCGCGCGGGTATTGAGACCCTGTACGAGACAGAGGGCCATCATCCCCATCAGCGCCGCGAGGCAGGCCAGCGTTACCGCCAGCTGGGGCGTCAGGCCGATATTGCCGTCAAACCCGCTCATCACCGCCGCCCCCTTCTTCCCGTCTGCGCATGCTGGCTGCTCTGCTCAATGGCCCAACCACATCCCGAGCCTGCTCGGCCCAGTCGTCTTCAGGCTCCCTTTATAGGAGCCAGATTCTTATCAAGGAGTTAACGGCGTCACACAATAATGTACTGTCAATCAACTCGCATCGAAGTATCTTCATGGTGTGAGTGGAGAAGCGGCGTCTTGCGGGTTGGCCCAATCCGCCAAGATCCCCGGTAGCACTACAGCAATTTGGCCGAGACGAGATCGCTGGCGAGGGTCTCGACCAGGGTTTCTGAAAGACGCTCTACCGCGGCGGCGCCATGATTCAGCGTCCGGTGCAGATAGAGTTCGACCGGCGGCCGAAGCGCGGGCAGGCCGCTCTCCGGCCCCAGCAAGGCGAGGCGCGCAGGTACACCCTCCGCTGTGCGCGGGGTAACGCCGAGACCGGCTTCCACCGCGGCGTAGAGCCCGGCCAGACTCGGACTGGTGAAGGCAAGTCGCCAGGGCAGGCCGGCGGCGTCCAGCCCGGCCACGGCGCGCTTGCGGAAGGTGCAGGGCGGGCGGAATGCGATCAGCGGCACCGGCTCCCCAGGTAAAAGGCGGAAATCCGCGCGCCCCACCCAGCGCAGGGGAATCTCGGCCAGCTTGCGGCGATGGGGAGTGGGGTAGTCGCCCCAGGCCAAGGCGAGGTCCAATTCGTCGCGCCCGATCTGCTCTGCGAGATTGACCCCGCGGTCGACGATCACGTCGACCTTCACCCCCGGATGGGCGCGCGCGAAGCGGCCGAGCAGGGTCGGCAGCCAGCCTTCCGCGAAGTCCTGCACGATGCCCAGCCGCACCCAGCCCTCGATGGCGACCCCACGGGCGGCGGCGACGGCTTCGTCGTTGAGCTCCAGGAGGCGCTTGGCATAGGAGAACAGGATCTCTCCCGGCGCGGTGAGGACGAGGCCGCGCCCCTCTTTCTTGAGCAGCGTTTCGCCCACCTGCTCCTCGAGTTTTTTCAGCTGCAGGCTGATCGCCGATTGCGACCGGCCGAGGCGCTCGGCGGCCTTGGCGAAACTGCCCAATTCGGTGCCGGTGACGAAGCTCCGCAGCACATCCATGTCAAGATTGGT
>JAEUKV010000119.1 GCA_016794165.1 Rhodospirillaceae bacterium | reverse complement strand
TCGACATTGACGCCCTTGAGGAGGCCGTCGCGGTCGATGTCGGTATAGATGATCGCCGCCACCCCGGCATCCTCGAAGCGCAGCGCGAGATCGCGCGCGGAAAGCGCCGAAGTCTCCGCCCAACCCTCGACCGCCACATGGCCGCCCTTGGCATCGATGCCGACGGCGATCTTGCCGGGGAAGGCGCTGCAGGCCTGGCGCACGAGATCGGGATTCTTCAGGGCCGCGGTGCCCAGGATCACCCGTGCCACACCCTTCTTCAGCCAGGCCTCGATGCGCGCCATGTCGCGGATGCCGCCGCCCAGCTGCACCGGAAGTGCGGTGGCGGCAAGGATCGCCTCGACCGCCGGCTGGTTGATGGCCTTGCCGGCAAAGGCGCCGTCGAGATCGACGAGATGCAGCCACTGCGCGCCGGCAGCCGCGAACTGGCGCGCCTGGTCGGCGGGGTCGTCATTGAAGACGGTGGCCTGCGCCATGTCGCCCTTGACGAGGCGCACGCATTGCCCGCCCTTGAGGTCGATCGCCGGAAAGAGAATCATGCCGCCCCGCCTTCAGCCGCGTCATCCAGCGACTTCCAGAAATAGAGGCCGGCCACATAACGGCCATCGACCATGGCATAACGCGGATGGCGCCCGATCTCGTGGAAGCCCAGGGTGCGATAGAGATGAATGGCCGCCTGCTGCGTCTCGCGCACATCGAGGTTGAGTACCCGGGCGCCGCGCGCCCGCGCTTCCTTCGCCACCGCCAGGGTGAGCTGACGCGCAAGGCCGTGGCCGCGCGCCCAGGGCGCCACGAAACTGGTGGTGAGCTGGGCCGAATGCGCCTGCGCCTCGTTGTTGCGGGTCGGGCGCACCAGCTGCGCCGACCCCGCGACGGTGCCGTCGAGGCGCGCCACGAACAGCGCCCGGTCCGGCACCAGCATGACGCCCTTCCAGAACACTTCGAGGATGTTGCGGTGGGGCGGCTTCAGCCAGCCGAATCCGCCGCCGGCCGCGATCGCGGCCTCGGTCGCCTCGCACAATTCCTCGATCTCGTTGCGCTTCAGTTCGGTGACGATGTCGATGCTGATGTCGGCCATGACTCCCTCAGGGCTTCCATGCGAGGAAGTTGGCGAGCAGGCGCAATCCCACCGCCTGGCTCTTTTCCGGATGGAATTGCAGACCGACCATGTTGTCGCGCCCGATCGCCGCCGCCACGGGGCCGCCGTAATCGACCTCGGCCAGCAGATCGGCGGGATCCGCGGCGAGGAAGTGATAGGAATGCACGAAATAGCCATGCGCGCCGCTTTTCAGCCCGGCGAAGATCGGATGTGCCGCCCGCAGCAGCCGCAGATCGTTCCAGCCCATCTGCGGAATCTTGAGCGCTGGATCGCCGGGGGCGAGCCGCACCACCTTGCCCCTGATCCAGTCGAGGCCGGGATGCTCGCCGTATTCAACGCCGACGCTGGCCATCAGCTGCATGCCGACGCAGATGCCGAGGAACGGCCGGCCGCGCTCCAGCACCGCTTCGCGCAGCGCCGCCACCACGCCCGGGAGGGATTCGAGCCCGCGCTTGCATTCGGCGAAGGCACCGACGCCGGGCAGCACGATGCGGTCGGCCGCTGCGATCTCCCTGGCGTCGGCGGTGACGCGCACGCTCTCGCCGGCTTCGCCGGCGGCATGGGCAAGGGCCTTCGCCGCGGATCTGAGATTGCCCGCGCCGTAATCGATCACCGCGACGGTCATGTCGCCTTCGCCGCCGGAATCTCCATGGAGCCGCTTAGCGTGCCCTTGGTCGAGGGCACTGCGTCGGATTTCCGGGGGTCGATCTCAACCGCCTGGCGCAGCGCCCGGGCGAGGCCCTTGAAGCTGCTCTCGACGATGTGGTGATTGTTCTCGCCGTAGAGATTCTCGATATGCAGCGTGAGCCCGGCATTCTGGGCGAAGGCCTGGAACCATTCCTTGAACAGCTCGGTATCCATCTCGCCCAGCTTGTCGCGGGAAAAGGCCACCTTCCAGATGAGATAGGGCCGGTTGGAGGCATCGAGCGCCACCCTGGTCAGGGTCTCGTCCATGGGAATCGTGGCTTCGCCATAGCGATTGATGCCGATACGGGCGCCCAGTGCCTGGGAGACCGCCTCGCCCAAAGCGATGCCGGTATCCTCGGTGGTGTGGTGATAGTCGATGTGGAGGTCGCCGCGGGCCTTGCAGGTGATGTCGATCAGCGAATGGCGCGCGAGCTGGTCCAGCATATGGTCGAGGAAGCCGATGCCCGTGGCGATCTCGGCGCGGCCCTGACCGTCCAGATTGACCTCGGCCACGATCTCGGTTTCCTTGGTCCGGCGCTCGACTTTTCCGATCCGCATCGTCCTAACCCCTGGAAAAAGGCGTGAATTGGCGGGTTCTTAGCAGCAGAATGCCAAATTGGCCAGCTTTTAGGACCGGATGTCCCGGTGCCCGGCCGCGGCCACCGGATTCCGGCTTGATTGCCCGCATTCGTTAACCTATCTCCGGGTGGCGCCTTCGACCATCCAAAGGCCGCCCGACCCTCCTCCCAACCAAGGAAGCCACATGGCCGAAGATCGCAACAACCAACACGGATTGGCCCCCTGGCACGGCACCACCATCCTGCTGGTGCGGCGCGGTAACGAGGTGGTCCTTGCCGGGGACGGCCAGGTGACCGTAGGCCCCACGGTGATGAAATCCAACGCCAGGAAACTGCGGCGGCTTGGAAAAGGCGAAGGCGGCAAGGGCGAAGGCGGCAGGGGCGAGGGTGGCAGGGGCCAGGTGATCGCGGGTTTCGCCGGGGCGACAGCGGACGCCCTCACCCTGTTCGAGCGCCTCGAGGCCAAGCTGGAGCAATATCCGGGGCAGCTGGCCCGGGCCTGCGTCGAGCTGGCGAAGGACTGGCGCACGGATCGCTATCTGCGCCGCCTCGAGGCGATGATGGCGGTGGCCGACGCCAATGTCAGCCTGATCCTCACGGGCACCGGCGACGTCTTGGAGCCGGAGGACGGCCTCATCGGCATCGGCTCGGGCGGTGCCTATGCGCTGGCCGCCGCCCGCGCGCTCATCGAGGTGGATGGGCTCGACGCCGAGACCATCGCCCGGCGTGCGATGAAGATCGCCGGCGACATCTGCATCTACACCAATCACAACGTCATGATCGAGAAGCTGTAACTCATGAGCGAAGCCGCCCGCAAGGAACTGCCGCAGAGCGAAGAGACCGTGGTCACTTCCGCGCTGACACCGCGCGAGATCGTCTCGGAACTCGACCGCTACATCGTCGGCCAGAACGATGCCAAGCGCGCGGTTGCGATCGCGCTCCGCAATCGCTGGCGGCGCCAGCAGCTCGAGCCGGCGATGCGCGAGGAGGTCAATCCGAAGAACATCCTGATGATCGGCCCGACCGGCGTGGGCAAGACCGAGATCGCGCGGCGCCTCGCCCGGCTGGCACAGGCCCCCTTCCTCAAGGTCGAAGCGACCAAGTTCACCGAAGTGGGCTATGTCGGGCGCGATGTCGAGCAGATCGTGCGCGACCTGGTCGAGATCGCCATCGCCATGACCAAGGAGAAGATGCGCCGCCAGGTCCGCGCCAGGGCCGAGACCCTGGCGGAGGAGCGCGTGCTCGACGCGCTCGTGGGCGAAGGTGCCGGCGCCGAAACGCGCGCCAAGTTCCGCCGCATGCTGCGGTCGGGCGAGCTCGACGCCAAGGAGATCGAGCTCAACGTCAAGGACAGCGGCGCCGGTGCCCTGCCGACCTTCGAGATTCCCGGCATGCCGGGTGCGTCCATGGGCATGATCAACTTGAACGAGATGCTGGGCAATGCCCTGGGCGGGCGCACCAAGGCAAGACGCATGAACGTCGCCGAATCCTACGAGGTGCTGGTGGCCGAGGAAGCCGACAAGCTGCTCGACCAGGAGAAGGTGACCGGCGAGGCGATCCGCGCGGTCGAGCAGAACGGCATCGTCTTCCTGGACGAGATCGACAAGATCTGCGCGCGCTCCGAACGCGCCGGCGCCGATGTCAGCCGCGAAGGCGTGCAGCGCGATCTGCTGCCGCTGATCGAGGGCACCCAGGTCGCCACCAAGCACGGGCCGGTCAAGACCGACCACATCCTGTTCATCGCTTCGGGCGCCTTCCATCTCGCCAAGCCGAGCGACCTCCTGCCGGAGCTGCAAGGTCGCCTCCCGATCCGGGTCGAGCTCGATGCGCTTACCCGCGCCGATCTGCGCCGCATTCTCACCGAGCCGGAGGCCAGCCTGCTCAAGCAGTACGTGGCGCTGATGGCGACCGAGGGGGTGACGCTGGCCTTTACCGAGGATGCCGTGGACGCACTTGCCGATCTGGCCTCCGAGATCAACGGCACGGTGGAAAACATCGGCGCGCGGCGCCTGCAGACGGTGCTGGAAAAGCTGCTGGAGGAGGTGAGCTTCACCGCCTCCGAGATGACCGGCAAGTCGATCACCATCGACGGGGCCTATGTACAGGAGCGGGTGGCCCCGCTGGCGCGGAACACGGATCTCTCGAAATTCATCCTTTGATCCCGTCCCTTGGTCGGGGATGCGCGGATGGGCCGCAGGATCCTCATCTTGCGGCCGCAGGGGAGAATTGCCCTCGGCCGAAATTGCGTTCATAAATTGACTTGGATCACCTATTGACGTGTGGGCCGCGACGGGCGGGGCTGCGCGTCGAACCGGCAGGAACCGGGCGGGGGGCTTGGTGAGCAGCGGCGACGGAATGCTGGATCTGGAGGTAGAGCGGCAGCGCCTTGATTCTCTCTGGCGGCGCGAGATCCTCGATTCCGAGCCGGAGCCCTGTTTCGACGACCTCACCATCCTCGCCTCGGAAGTCTGCGACACGCCCGTCTCGGTGATGTCGCTGGTCGATCGCGACCGCTTGTGGTTCAAGTCCCGGGTCGGCATCGCGCTCACGGAAATTCCGCGCGAAGGGTCGTTCTGCGAATACACGATTCGGACCGACGGCGTCTTCGTGGTCGAGGATTTGGCTGCGGATCCGCGCTTTCGCGACCATCCCCTGGTCGCGGGGCCGCCGCATCTGCGCTTTTATGCCGGCGCGCAGATCGCCAGCGGCTGCGGCCTGGCGCTGGGCACGCTCAACGTCATGGATTTCAAGCCGCGCCATCTGACCGACCGCCAGCTGGCCGCCTTGCGCCGTCTTGCCGCGCAGGGCAGCGGCCAGATCGAGCTCCGGTCCCTGGCGCGCGACCTCGAGGCCGAGATCGCCAGCAATACCGAAGCCCTGCGCGCCACCGAGGCGAAGCTGCGCGCCTTCCTGCTCAATGCGCCGATCAACATGTCGGTCAAGGATTCCGACGGCCGCTTCCTGATGGTCAATCCGGCGGTGGAGAAATTCTTCGGCGTCGCCATGGCCGACCTCATCGGCCGACGCACCGGCGATGTGGCCGATGCCGAGACCACCGCCACCATTGAGGCGATGGAGGCGGCGGTGCGCGCCACCGCTCGCCCGGTGCTGCGCGAGAACCGCTATCTTTGGCGCGGCATCGAGTGCTGGTTCCAGGACATCAAGTTCCCGATCCGCGACGAACAGGGCGTGCTGATTGCCATCGGCGGCATCGGCGTCGACATCACCGCGAGCAAGGTCGCCCAGGAAGAGCTGATCGAGGCCAAGGAGCATGCCGAGGCCGCCAATCAGGCGAAGTCGCAATTCCTGGCCAATATGAGCCACGAACTGCGCACGCCGCTCAATGCGATCCTCGGCTTTTCCGAGATCATCTCGCATCAGGCGATCGGCCCGGTGGATGCCGAACGCATCCGTGGCTATGCCGCCGACATCCATACCAGCGGCCAGCTGCTGATGAAGATCATCAACGACATCCTCGATCTCGCCAAGATCGAGGCCGGTCGCGTCACCCTGGTGGACAGCCCCTGCGACCTTGGCGAGATCGTGCGCACCACCCTCAACCTGGTCGGCAACGCCGCCGCAACCCGGAACCTGCGGCTCACCAACGCCCTCGCCGGGAACCTGCCGATGCTGCGCGCCGACGAGCGCGCGCTCACGCAGGTGCTGCTCAACCTGGTCAACAACGCGATCAAGTTCACCCTGCCCGGCGGCGAGATCACGATCGAGGCGTCGCTGGTGACCGACGGACTTGCCCTCTCTGTCACCGATACCGGCATCGGCATCGCCGCCGAGGACATCCCGCTGGTTTTCACCGCCTTCGGCCAGGTCGAGGATGCCTTCATCCGCGGCCATGAGGGGGCCGGGCTCGGCCTGCCCATCGCCCGCGCCCTGGTGGAGATGATGGACGGCAAGCTCGACCTTCACAGCCGGGTCGGCATCGGCACCCGCATCACCATCTGGCTGCCCCAGAGCCGAATCATCGCCGGCTGAGCGCCGGCTGAGCCATGGCGGCAAGCAGCCCGGTGCATTAGACAAGCGCCGGCTAATCCGCTATCAGGGCGCCCATGTCGGCCCAGGAACCATCATCGGAAAGTCCGGATCAGCCCGCGCCCGGGACCGTGGCCCCGTCGCCAATCCTCTCCGCCCGATCCATCGCCCTCGACCTCATGGACGCGGTGTTCCGGCGCCGGAAGCCCCTCGACGAAGCGCTGGGAGAACATGCCGAACTCAACCGGCTGGCGCCGCGCGACCGCCAGTTCGTGCGCGCCCTCGTGACCACCACCCTGCGGCATCTGGGCCAGGTCGACCACGCATTGGGCCAATGCCTGGAGAAACCGCTGCCGGCGCGCGCCCTCGTCGTGCGCAACATCCTGCGCCTGGGTGCCGCCCAGATCATGTTCCTGGCCACCGCACCCCATGCCGCCGTCGACACCATGGTGAACCTCGCGGCCGAGCGCGGCGAGACCGCGTTCAAGGGCCTCATCAACGCGGTCCTGCGCCGTATCTCGCGCGATCCCGGCGCCTTCCTGGCGGCCGCACCCGCCGGCGCCGTCTCCCTGCCGGACTGGCTGTGGCAGAGCTGGGTCAAGGCTTACGGCGTTGCCAAGGCGACACAGATCGCCACCGCGCATCTCTACGAGCCGCCGCTCGATTTCTGCTGCCGCCGCCCGGCCGAGGCCGAATACTGGGCCGACCAGCTCCATGCCCGGGTGATGCCCCTTGCGGGCACGCTGCGGCGTCCCGTGGCCAACGAGAGTGGCGAGCGCGCGCACCAGCGCATCGAGGACCTGCCCGGCTACGCCGAAGGCGCCTGGTGGATCCAGGACATGGCGGCGCAGATTCCGGCACGGCTTCTCGGCAACGTGGCGGGGCTCCGGGTAATCGATCTCTGCGCGGCGCCGGGCGGCAAGACGGCACAGCTCGCCGCCGCCGGCGCCCATGTCACCGCCCTCGACCGCTCGCGCCCGCGCCTTGCCCGGGTGAAGGACAATCTCGATCGCCTGCGCCTCCATGCCGAGCTGGAGCTTGCCGACGCGGCCCTCTGGGATCGCGGCCGCGATTTCGACGCGGTGCTGCTGGATGCCCCCTGTTCCGCCACCGGCACCATCCGCCGCCACCCCGACGTGGCCTGGCTCAAGGATCCGCGCGACATCGCCAAGCTTGCCGCCACCCAGGACCGGCTGCTGGAGAAGGCGGTCTCCCTGCTCCGACCCGGCGGCACGCTCATCTACTGCACCTGTTCCCTGCAGCCGGAGGAAGGTCCGGAGCGGATCGAGGCACTGCTCGCCCGCCATCCCGCGCTGAAACGCGACCGGGTGCATACCGACGAGGTGGGCGGCCTCTTCGAGCTCATCTCGCCGGCCGGCGATTTCCGCTCGCTGCCCAGCCATCTTGCCGAACAGGGCGGCCTGGATGGCTTTTATGCCGCCCGGATTCTGAAAGCCGGCTGAACCGGAACTTTCCGGTTGCGGCGGGGTTTTCTCTTCATCTCGGACATGACCGGACGCCCGGCCCGCCATTTGCGTGGCGGCGATTTGGCATGACCATCCTGAACGATGGAGAATTGACATGCGCTATGCGTTGCTGTGGCTGCTCGGTGTGCCGATCCCGGTTCTGCTGCTGATCTGGTTCTTCTTCAGCTGATGCGCCCTCTCGGCGGGAACTCGCGCGAAGGCGCAGCGTTTCATTTCGACGCGCCATTCACTCGACGCACCGCAAGACAGGAGGAAGCCGATGAACGAGCGAACCCAAATGGTCGATTTCGATACCGCGATGCAGGACGTGACCAGGGCCTTCGGCAGCCCGGCCGAGCTGCTGGCCGCCGATCACCTGGACCGCGCCCAGAAACTGAAGCTGCTGGAGCAGTGGGATTACGATCTGGGGCTGCAGCTGGTGGCGGCGGAGGAGAACATGGCGGGCGCGGGTCAGAGTGCGACCGGCGAGCGCCTGCGCGCGGTACGCAATGCGATCGCGCGCCTCGGCGCCGGCAAGGACCCCGAGAGCAAGAGCCCCGACAAATCGCCGACCGGCAAGGTGAGCTCGGCGAACATGCCGGAGAGAGAAACGAAGGCGGCCCGGCGGGGTTCTTAGGATCGGCTGGATGGGGTCACTCGCGCGACGGCTTCACGGCCATTCCAGGATGACCTTGCCGGACTGGCCGGAGAGCATGGTCTCGAACCCCTCGACATAATGCGCGACCGGGAAATGATGGGTGAGGATGGGCGAGAGGTCGAGGCCGGATTGCAGCATCGCCACCATCTTGTACCAGGTCTCGAACATCTCGCGGCCATAGATGCCCTTGATCTCGAGGCCCTTGAAGATGACATGGTTCCAGTCGATCGCCGTATTGGCCGGGGGAATGCCGAGCAGCGCCACCTTGCCGCCGTGATTCATCACCTCCAGCATCTGGGTGAAGGCCGAGGGCACGCCGGACATTTCGAGCCCGACATCGAAACCCTCCACCATGCCGAGCTCCGACATGACATGGACAAGCCGCTCGCGCGCCACGTTGACGGTGCGCGTGGCGCCCATCTTGCGCGCGAGATCCAGCCGGTAGTCATTGACATCGGTGATCACGACATGGCGCGCACCCACGTGCTTGGCGATGGCCACCGCCATGATACCGATCGGCCCCGCCCCGGTAATGAGCACGTCCTCGCCCACCAGATTGAAGGAAAGCGCCGTGTGGGTGGCGTTGCCATAGGGGTCGAAGATGGCGGCGAGATCATCGGCGATGTTGTCGGGAATCCTGAAGGCGTTGACCGCCGGCAGGCTGAGGAATTCGGCAAAGGCACCGGGCCGGTTGACGCCCACGCCCACCGTGTTGCGGCAGAGGTGCCGCCGCCCGGCGCGGCAGTTGCGGCAATGGCCGCAGGTGACATGGCCTTCGCCGGAAACCCGGTCGCCCAACGCGAAGCCGCGCACTTCCTCGCCCATCGCCACGATCTCGCCCACATATTCATGGCCGACATGCATGCCGAGGGGAATGGTCTTCGCCGCCCATTCGTCCCACTTCCAGATATGGATGTCGGTGCCGCAGATCGCGGTCTTCCGGATGCGGATGAGGACGTCGTTATGTCCCACCTCCGGTTTCGGCACGTCTGTGAGAATGAGGCCGGGTCCGGCCTTGTCCTTGACGAGCGCTTTCATCCTCTTGTTCCTCCGATGGCGCCCAGTTGCTTGCCTACCCTGGCGAAGGCGGCCACCGCGCGGTCGATGTCGTCGCGGGTATGGGCGGCGGACATCTGGGTGCGGATGCGCGCCTTCCCCTTGGGCACGACGGGATAGGAAAAACCGATCACATAGATGCCTTCGGCGAGCAAGCCCTCGGCCATGGCCGCGGCGAGGCGCGCATCGCCCAGCATGACCGGCACGATCGGGTGTTCGCCCGGCACCAGGTCGAAGCCGAGCCTGGCCATCTGGTCCCGGAAATGGCGCCCGTTCGCGGCCAGACGCCGGCGCAGATCCGCCCCTTCCGCGCTGTCGATCAATTCGAGGCAGGCGAGGGTCGCCTGGGCGATGGCCGGCATCAGGGAGTTGGAGAAAAGATAGGGGCGCGAGCGCTGGCGCAGGAGATCGATGGCGGGCTTCCTGCCCGCGACATACCCGCCCGAGGCACCGCCCAGGGCCTTGCCGAAGGTGCCGGTGAAGAGGTCGATCCGGTCGGCGACACCGCAATGCTCGGCCGAGCCGCGGCCGCGCGGTCCGACGAATCCCACCGCGTGGCTGTCGTCCACCATGACCAGGGCCTGGTAGCGCGCGGCGAGATCGGCGATGCCCTTGAGATCGGCGATGATGCCGTCCATGGAAAAGACACCGTCTGTGGCGATCAGCTTGAAGCGCGCGCCGGCCTGGTCCGCCTCGCGCAACCTGGCTTCGAGATCGGCCATGTCGTTATTGGCGTAGCGGAAACGCTTTGCCTTCGACAGCCGGATGCCGTCGATGATCGAGGCGTGGTTGAGGGCGTCCGAGATGACCGCGTCCTCTTCCCCCAGCAGCGTCTCGAACAGCCCGCCATTGGCGTCGAAGCAGGAGGAATAGAGGATCGCATCCTCGGTGCCGAGAAAGCGCGCGATGGCCGCCTCCAGCGCCTTGTGCAGATCCTGGGTGCCGCAGATGAAGCGCACCGAAGCCATGCCGAAGCCGTGGCTGTCCAGTCCCGCCTTCGCCGCCGCGATGAGGCGCGGGTCGTCAGCCAGGCCCAGATAGTTGTTGGCGCAGAAATTGAGCACCGAGCGGCCGCCGGCAAGGTCGATGCCGGCGCCTTGCGGGCCGGCAATGATACGCTCGGCCTTCCAGAATCCGTCGGCACGGATCTGCGCCAGAACGGTTTCGATATGGGCGAGAAACGACACAGCCATGCGGCGCATGCTCCCAGATGAAAAACCCCGGCAGCGAGGCCGCGGTACCGGTATTGGCGCCATGATCCCGCATCGGGGCCCTCATGCAAATGACTTTTGCGAACCGACCCCCCGGCGCCCAATGCATCCAGCTGGGCGCATCGAGGGCGCCGCATTGATCTGGGGGTGGCCGTGCACAAGAAGAATGCTGTAAGAAAAGCCCCCATGTACCCGCGCACGACCGACATGGAAGAAATGAAACGCCGCTGCCGGCCGGCAACCCTGGCGTTCTATGCCTATTGGGACAGCAAGCGCCTGCGCCCCGACGGCAGCCGGCGGCGCATGCCGGCGCGGGCCGACATCGACCCGGCCGAAATGGTGCCCTGGCTGCCGCATATCCAGCTGCTGGACGTGTTCCACAATCCCCGCCGCCTGGTCTACCGGCTGGTGGGCGAGACGGACGTGGCCTTCCGCGGCTACAACCCCACCGGCCAGAGCATCGACGAGGGCCATATCGGTTTCAGCGCCTCGGCGACCCACCGCAATTACGAGCTGGTCGTCGACCACCGGCTGCCGGTCTACGATTACGCCGAACATGTCAGCCGTTCCGGTTTCCTGCACAATCAGGAATGTCTGCTGCTGCCGCTCTCGGACGACGACGACATCGTCAACATGGTCATCACCTTCGCCCAGGTGGATGTCGATTAGGGTGGCGTTCGAGCAAGGATCGGCCTGACCGGTCGTTCCCCGCCTTTCCGCCGATCCGTCACCGGCCCGACCTTGATCGCGGCGCGGCGCGGGTGCTAGTTAGGGCGGATGCAGCAGAAGACCAAAATCGCCCCCTCGATCCTGTCCGCCGATTTCGCCAAATTGGGCGCGGAAGTGGCTGCCATTGCCGC
>JAEUKV010000105.1 GCA_016794165.1 Rhodospirillaceae bacterium | reverse complement strand
CGACCGGCGGTGCCGCGCCCCTGCCCGCCGGCGGCGCGCGGATTGTTTTCGAAGGTGACGCCGACGACCTGCCCGCCGGCGCCGCCGGCGAGCTCGATGCCATCGCCCAGCGCATGCTGGGAGACGAGAGCATCAAGGTCCAGGTCCTGGCCTATAGCAGCAGCATCGGCGACAACGAGAGCCAGGCGCGGCGCAAGGCCCTGGCGCGCGGTCTCGAGGTGCGCAAATACCTGATCGGCAAGGGCGTGCGCTCGAACCGCATCGACGTGCGCGCACTCGGCTCGAAATCCGAGGGCAGCCCGGCCGACCGCGTCGATATCGTCCCGGCCGCGGGTTAGCGGCGATCGCACGTTTCGGCGGCTCTCTCGGCGTCCACAATGAGGAGCGATCCCACAGCATGAGCCGCCCCAGATGAGCAGGCCGACCCGGCAACTGATCCTGATGCTGATCGGCCTCGCGGCGGTCGGCCTGACCACGGGCCTGCTGGCCGAGCCCATCATTGTCGCCTTCTCCCACAACCCTGCGCTCAACACCGGCATCGTCGCCGTGCTGCTGATCGGCGTCGTCTTCACCTTCTGGCAGGTGATCCGCCTCAACAGCGACATCAACTGGATCGAGGATTTCCGCAAGGCGGGCTTCCCATCGAGCTACGCGCAACCGCGCCTGCTGGCCCCGATGGCGGCCATGCTGAAGGACCGCACCGGCCGCCTCAGCCTCAACACGTCGTCCTTGCGCTCGCTGCTCGACGGCATCCAGTCGCGCCTCGACGACAGCCGCGAGATCAGCCGCTATCTCGCCAGCCTGCTGATCTTCTTAGGGTTGCTCGGCACCTTCTGGGGGCTGCTCGGCACCGTGAAGGGCGTCGCCGATGCCATCGTCAATCTGCAGGTGACCGGCGGTCAGGACGCGGCGATCATGTTCGATACGCTGAAGCAGAGCCTGGCCAAGCCGCTCTCCGGCATGGGCATCGCCTTTTCCTCCTCGCTGTTCGGCCTCGCCGGTTCGCTCATCGTCGGCTTTATGGAACTGCAGGCGAGCCAGGCGCAGAACCGCTTCTTCAACGAACTGGAGGACTGGCTCTCCGGCCAGACCCGGCTCTCCTCAGGCGGCGTCGGCGCCTTCGCCGATGGCGGCGACCAGCCGATCCCGGCCTATATCCAGGCCCTGCTCGAGCAGACGGCCGAGAGCCTCAACGAATTGCAGCGCATCATGCAGCGCTCGGAGGAAGCGCGCGGCGCCTCCGCCCAGGGCTTCAAGATCCTGGCCGACCAGCTGGTGGCGCTGGGCGACCAGCTCGGCAACCAGCAGCAAGTGACGGCGCGCCTTGCCGAAATGCAGGGCGAGATGCGCAGCGTGCTCGGCCGGCTCGGCGATCTCGCCGCCAGCGGCGGCTTCGGCATCGATGCCAACAGCCGCGCGCATCTCCGGAATCTCGACGCGCATCTGTCGCGCCTCACTGAGGAACTGGCTCAGGGCCGCAACCAGTCGGTCCAGGACATCCGCGCCGAGATCAAGCTGCTCGCCCGCACCATCGCCGCCGCCGCCAGCAGCGAGCGCTGAGCCATGAGGGTCGCCCCATGAGCGTCGCCAGGGGCCGCCGCCAGAGACCGCTCGAAGCCTGGCCGGGCTATGTCGACGTGCTCTCGACCCTGCTGATGGTCATCGTCTTCGTCCTCATGGTGTTCGTGGTGGCGCAGATGTTCCTCAGCCTCGCCCTCTCCGGCCGCGACGACGCGCTGGCCAAGCTCAATTCCCAGATCCTGGAGATCGCCTCGATGCTGGCGATGGAGCAGAAGACCAGCGAGGATCTGCGCACGCAGCTGTCGCAGCTCTCGGGCGAGCTTGCGGGCTCGACCGCCGAGCGCGATGCCCTGAAGGACCAGCTGGGTGTCGTCATCGGCGAGCGCGACGCCGCCCAGCGCCGGGCGACGCTGAGCGAGGAACAGGCCAAGCAGCTGGCCGACGCCTATGCCACCATCGATGCCGACCGCGAGCGCATCACGGCACTGCTCTCCGATCTCGCCATCCTGCAGAGCCTCAAGGACGAGTTGCAGCAGAAGCTCACCACGGCGGAGACGGAAAACCAGCGGATCAGCGACGAGGCGCGGCTTCAGGTCGAGATGCTCAACCGCCAGACCCTGGCGCTGCGCAACGAACTCGCCCGCATCGCGGCCTTGCTCGAGGCCTCCGAAGCCAGGGCCGAGGAACAGCAGGTCCAGATCGTCGACCTCGGCAACCGCCTCAACGCGGCGCTGGCCTCCAAGGTCGAGGAACTGGCGCGCTACCGCTCGGAATTCTTCGGTCGCCTGCGCGAGGTGCTGGGCAGCCGCGACGACATCCGCATCGTGGGCGACCGCTTCGTGTTCCAGTCCGAAGTGCTGTTCGAATCCGGCTCCGCCATCATCGGCACGGCCGGTCAGGCGCAGCTCGACGAGCTGGCGACCACCCTCATCCTGCTTTCCTTCGACATCCCCGAGGATCTCGACTGGGTCCTGCGGATCGACGGCCACACCGACAAGCGCCCGATCGCCACCTACCAGTTCCCCTCGAACTGGGAGCTGTCGACCGCCCGCGCCGTCGCGGTCGCCAAATACCTCATCAGCCGCGGCCTGCCGCCCGAACGCATGGTAACCGCCGGCTACGCCGAGTTCCGCCCCCTCGACCCGGCCGACACTGAAGAAGCCTACAACAAGAACCGCCGCATCGAGTTCAAGCTGGACCAGCGGTAGGATAGCGACCGATGCCCGTCATCACCGGCACCGAAGGTTACGCGCAGGAGGCGGACAATCTCGCCGTCCAGTATGAGAGCTTCACCTTCGAGGCACTGCACAAGGACGTCATCCCGTTTTTCCCGCCGAATGCGCGCAATGTGCTCGATATCGGCGCCGGTACCGGGCGGGATGCGGCAGGGTTCACCGCGCGCGGGCTTCATGTTCTTGCAGTGGAGCCAGTCGCAGAGATGCGCGCCCATGCCATGCGCCTCCACCCCTCGCCCCTGATCACGTGGCTGGACGATGCCCTGCCCGACCTCGCCAAGGTGCGGGCGCGGGGGGAGACCTTCGACATCGTCATGGCAACCGCCGTGCTGATGCATTTTGATGCCGATGAACGCGCAGCGATCATGAAAGGCGTCGTGCCGCTGCTGGCGCCCGGCGGCACCCTCGCCCTCTCGCTGCGGCATGGCCCTACACCGCCTGGCCGGCGCATGTTCCCGGTGGATGACGACGACATCCGCACGCTCGGCGAGGCGCAGGGCCTTGAGACGCGGCTGAGGCTGGCCGGCAAGCGCGACAAGTTCCAGCGCGACGACGTGACCTGGTCGCGGCTGGTGTTCGGGAAACCGGCTATCTGAGTTGCCGAAGGACCTCGTCCTCAATTTGCCGCAATTTCCCTCCAGCATCTACAGAATCGTATCGGGAACAAATATGATGCGCGTTGGAATCGGCTTGAGCGTTCTTTTTGCTGCATGCCTATCTGCATCCAGCGACGCCGTGGCCTGCTCGTGCAGCTACGTCGATCCGAAACGCGTTTTTGAGTATGGCGACCTGATTGCCGAAGGCACTGTCCAATCTGTTGATATCCCCGCAAGCAGCGCCTGTAGCGCGAAGCTTTTCGAATGGCAGACAGCCTGCCCGAAGGGAGCTGACGCCGCGTGTGACGCGCCCTACCGTGAGCGCCTCAAGGGATGCCCCGACGTATTGCCTGGATCATTTTCCGCTGTAGCAAAAGTTAGTCTTACGGAAATCTGGAAAGGGCCGCAGACGCATACAATTGCCCTCAATCATCCTGCGGGCGATTCAAGCTCCTGTGCCATCAATCTGACTCCGGGCCAACGGATCGCGCTGATCGCCCATCGCACTGATTCCGGCGAATGGAGTACGAACATGTGCGACGTCGGCCCGGCGGGTTCCTTTGGCCGAACCGACAACGAATTCGGCGCGGTGGCGCATCCCCTGCTGGAAGCCTACCGCGCGGAAGGTTGGGAGATCGGGAAGAAAGTTGCCGCCGAGCCAACAAGCATTGACGCCGGATTGGCCTTAGCAGCCTATCAAGCCAAAGGGCATGATTTCGAGGCAGCCCTAGCAACCTATCGGAACATTGTCACACGTGCACCGCGAACGACGGTGGCCTATTTGGCAATGGCACGTATCCTCAAGGAGCAGGGGAAGCTGTTCCCTGCGTTGCATGTCGCCCGCGAGGGCCTCGCCCAGGTGCCAGACGACCCCGACCTGCTCAAGTTCCAGAGCGATCTCGGTTTCGAGTCCCCGCAGTCAGATTGAACCGGCAATTCGGGCCGCCGCTCAGGCCACCTGGCTGCGCTCGAACAGCGGTTGGCCCAGCGCCTCGGCCGCGGCGGCCGGTTGACGCCGGTCGCCGTCGCGCCGGTCGCCGGCGCGGCGGTTGGCATTGGCGGCGCGGCGGTCCTGCTGGC
>JAEUKV010000091.1 GCA_016794165.1 Rhodospirillaceae bacterium | reverse complement strand
TTCCACGAGCGCAGCGTGGATGCCGATCTCGCCTTGGCCTTCGCCCTGGAGGCGCAAGCGAGCCTGCGGCCCGATCTCCGCCTCGTCGTCATGTCGGCGACCCTGGACGGTGCCGCCATCCAGCAATTGATGCCGGGGGCGAGGCGCGTCACCAGCGAGGGCCGCGCCTTTCCAGTGGAGACCATTCACCTCGGCGATGATTCGCAAACCTGGGTCGAGAAACGCGTGGCGGCGGCGATCCGCCGTGCATTCACGGAGACAATGGGCGACATCCTCGCCTTCCTGCCAGGCCTCGCCGAAATCCGCCGCACCGAGCGGGAATTGGGGTCCATCGACGGGGCCATCATCCTGCCGCTCCATGGCGATCTCCCCCTGGCCGAGCAGGACCGCGCGATCCGGCCCGACGCGTTGGGCCGACGCAAGATCGTGCTTTCCACCAGCATCGCCGAAAGCTCGCTCACCATCGCCGGCATCGCTTGCGTGGTGGATAGCGGGCTGCGGCGCGTGGCGCGGTTCGATCCCGCGACCGGCATGACGCGGCTGATGACGACAAAGGTTTCGCTGGCGAACGCCGATCAGCGGCGCGGTCGCGCCGGGCGCCTGGGACCAGGCACCTGCTATCGCCTGTGGAGCGCCAACAGCGAACGGGCCTTGAGCGCACAGCCGGTGCCGGAAATCCTGGAGGTCGATCTCGCTCCGCTCGCCCTGGAGCTTGCTGCCTGGGGGATCGAGGATGTGGGTGGGCTGGCGCTGCTCGACCCGCCGCCATCGGGCACGCTGGCGCAGGCGCGGGAATTGTTGCGCGAACTGGGCGCCCTCGATGCCGAGAACCGCATCACCGCGCATGGAAGGGCGATGGCGGAACTGGGCCTGCATCCGCGCCTCGCCCATATGCTGATCACGGCGAAGGCGCGCGGGCTGGGGGCACTCGCCTGCGACATCGCGGCCATCCTCAGCGAGAAGGATCTGGTCAGCGGCCGCGCGCGCGGCGCGGATCTCGGCGAACGGCTCGATTTGCTGCACGGCAATGGCGGCGAGCGGGGTGCCCGCGAACGCGTGAAGCAGGCGGCCCGGGATTGGCGCCGGCAATTGGGCATCTCATCGGACGAGGCGCGGCCGCGCAGTGCGGCGGGCAGCATCGTGGCGCTTGCCTATCCCGACCGCCTCGCCCAGCAGCGTGGACCCGCCGGGCAGTATCGCCTCGCTTCCGGGCGCGGGGCGGCACTCAATACCGAGGATCCGCTGTCGCGCGAGCCCTGGCTCGCCGTCGCCACCCTTGATGCCGGCGACAAGACCGCGCGCATCTATCTCGCCGCCCCCATCACGCTCGCCGAGATCGAGGAAGACTTCGCCGACCTCATCGCGATGACGGAAACCGTCGCCTGGAATTCGCGCAGCGAGATCGTGGAGGCCAAGCGCGAGCGGCGCCTGCTCAACCTGGTGCTGGAAGAAAAGCCGCTGCAGAAGCCGGATGCCGAGGCCGCGCGCATGGCGATGCTGGAGGGCGTCAAGCAGATGGGCTTGCCTGCCCTCCCCTGGTCGGCGGGCGCCAAGCAACTCCGTGTGCGTGTGGCCTTCCTGCGCCAGGCGCTTCCCGATCAGAACTGGCCGGACTGGTCCGACGCGGCCCTCCTCGACTCGCTCACGGATTGGCTGGGCCCGCATCTCGATGGCTGCCTGCGCCGCGCCCATCTCGATCGGCTCGATCTTCATGCCGCGCTCATCGACAGCCTCGACTGGAAGCAGCGCCAGGCGCTGGAGTCGCTCGCACCAACACATCTCGCGGTCCCCTCCGGCTCGCGGGTGCCGCTGGACTACAGCGATCCCGCGCGACCCGTCCTCGCCGTCCGCCTCCAGGAAATGTTCGGCGCCACCCAAACGCCGCGCGTGGCGGGCGGGCGCGTTCCGGTGCTGCTGCATCTCCTCTCGCCCGCACGGCGCCCGGTCCAGGTAACGCAGGACCTGGCCTCGTTCTGGACCGGTGCCTACAAGGCAGTGAAGGCCGACCTCAAGGGCCAATACCCCAAGCATTACTGGCCCGACGATCCGCTCATCGCCGAACCCACTGCGCGCGCCAAGCCGAGACGCTAGGCCGGATTGCACGCCACGCTCTTGCCGCATTCCCGCGCCAATGCTACGCACGCGGCAAAGGAGCACCCCATGTACAGCGAATCCGATCTGCAATCGGCGGTCGACGCCGGCGCCATTTCGGCCGAGGCGGCCGAGGCCCTGCGCAACCATGTCGCCAGCCAGCGCGCGACGCCGGCGGTCGATGAGGAAAACTTCCGCCTGCTGACCGGCTTCAACGACATCTTCGTGGTGATCGCCATTGCCCTGCTGCTGACTGCGATCAGCTGGATCGGCGGTGCCGTGGCGCCGGCGCTTGGTTCCGCCCTCGTCGCGGCGGCCAGCTGGGGCCTCGCCGAATTCTTCACGCGACAGCGGCGCATGGCGCTGCCCAGCATCGTGCTGCTGCTGACCTTCGTCTGTGGCGTGGCCGGCACCGCTCTCGAGATCCTGGCACCGACCGAAATGGGCCGGTTCATGCTGGACCGGGCGAATGCGCTGTCGGCGATCAGCTTTGCCGGGATCGGATTGGCCGCGGTGATCGCTGCCACCGCGCACTGGGTCCGGTTCCGCGTGCCGATCACCGTCGCCGCCGGGGCGCTCTCCTTCCTCGTGCTGCTGCTCGCTCTCCTGGTGAGCGTGCTGCCCGCCCTCAAGGATCATCTCACCTGGCTGTGTCTCGGCGGCGGGATCGCCCTCTTCGCCTTCGCCATGCGCTGGGACATGGCGGACCGCAGCCGACGGTCGCGCCGCTCCGACGTCGCCTTCTGGCTGCACCTCGCCGCCGCCCCCCTGATCGCGCACCCGATCTTCGCGGCGCTCGGCGTCTTTGCCGGCGCGATCGGCATGGCCCAGGCGGCGATCGTCGTGCTGCTCTATGTCCTCTTTGCCGTTCTCTCCCTCGCCATCGACCGGCGCGCACTGCTGGTCTCGTCGCTGGCCTATGTGCTCTTCGCCATATCCAAGATCTTCGAGACCTTCGGTGCCGTCGGCCTCAGCGCGGCCCTCACCGCGCTGGTGATCGGGTCGGCCCTGCTGATGCTCTCGGCCTTCTGGCATCCGGCGCGCCGCCTGGTCATGGCGCCGCTGCCGCAAGGCCTTAAGGATCGCCTTCCAATTCTCGGTCATGCCACGACGGCCACGAAGCCGGCCTGACATGAAAACGCCCCCGGAGAATCCGCCGGGGGCGTTTTGCTGTGCGCTGAATTCAGAAGATCAACCCTTGTAGTGACCCTCGGCCTTCAGATCGGCCATGGTCGCCTCGATGCCCTGGCGCAGCAGCGAGACCAGCTCGTCCACCTCTTCCCTGCTGAGGGTCAAGGGCGGCGAGATGATGTTGAGGGCGCCCAAGGGCCGCACGATCAATCCTAGGCGTTCGCAATGGTCGGAGATGCGCTTGCCGATGTTGACGTCGTCCGGGAAGTGTTCGCGGGTTGCCTTGTCCATCACGTTCTCGACGCACATCATGAAATTGCGCCCGCGCACCTCGCCGACGATCGGCAGTTCCAGGAGCGTGCGCAGCTGCTGCTCGAGATAGGGCCCCATCTCCCGCACATGGCCGTTCAGATTCTCGCGCTCCATGAGGGCGATGTTGGCGAGGGCGGCCGCGCAGGCAACCGGATGGCCGGAATAGGTATAGCCGTTGGTGAACCAGCCGTCGGGATCCGGCGTGCTCATCGCCTCGTAGACGCGGTCGGAGAAGATCACCGCGCCCAAGGGCTGGTAGCCGGAGGTGAGGCCCTTCGCCGTCACGATCATGTCGGGCACGATGCCAAAGACATCTTGCGAGGCGAAGAAATGCCCGAGACGCCCGAAGGCGGTCACGACCTCGTCGGAGACATAGAGGATGTCGTGCTTGTGGCAGAGGTCGAGCGAGCGCTTGTGATAGCCCTTCGGCGGCACGATGACGCCGCCCGCGCCCATCACCGGCTCGGCGAAGAAGACGGCGATGTTGTCGGGCCCGACTGCCAGGATCTTCGCTTCCAGCTCGTCGATCAGATAGTCGCAGAATTGCTGCTCGCTCATCCCCTTGCCGATTCCGTTCGGCAGCACTTCATGCGCCCGGTAATAGTTGGGCGAGGAGACGTGGTGGACCAGATCGTCGATGAAATGGAGATAGGGCGAGCGGTCGCCGGGTCGTCCGGTGATCGAGCCGGTGAGATAGGTCGAGCCGTGATAGGCGTCGATGCGGGAGATGATCTGCTTCTTCGACTTCTTGCCGCGCTTGGCATGATAGTAATGCGCGATGCGCACGGCGGTGTCGTTGGCGGTCGAGCCGCCGCAGGTAAAGAACACCTTGTTGAGATCAGCGGGCGCCAGTGAGGCAAGCTTGGCCGCCAGTTCCGCCGCCGGCACGTTGGTGGTGTCGACGAACGGGTTGTAGAAGGCCATGCGCATGGCCTGGGCGGCGATCGCGTCCACGATCTCGCGCCGGCCATAGCCGATATTGACGCACCACAACCCGCCGATGCCGTCGAGATAGCGCTTGCCGGAGAGGTCGTAGACATAGGCGCCTTCGGCGCGGCCCATGACCAGCGAGCCGTCCTTCTTGAACGAATCGAAGTGGGTCCAGGGGTGGACGAAATGGTCCTTGTCCTTCTGCCAGATATCCATGGGATCGACCTGATCGAGACTGGCGGCGAAGACCTGGTTGCTCATGACGTTTCTCCGGATGAGGCGGCCCCGGCAAATCTCCCATCCGCAATTTTCCGGGTGGGGGCCAGAACGGGCTATATTTGTAGCTGGAAAAATATTATAGTGACTTCAAAATTATAGTCAATCCAGGAGATGCCGATGGCCGATGGCGGTTTGCGGGAACGGCAAAAAGAGAAGCGGAAACAAGCGATTATGGCGGCAGGGGCGCGCCTCTTCCAGGCCCGGGGCTTCGACGCCACCGCCATGGAGGACATCGCGGCGGCGGCCGAGCTCTCCGTGGGCACGGTCTACAACTACTTCAAATCCAAGGCCGAGATCTGCCTCGCCATCTACCAGGCCGACCGCGACCTGGTGCATGCCGCCACCGACCGCATCATCGCGCACCCGCCCGCCGATCCGGTCACCGCCATCTGCCGCATGATGGAGGTGGATTTCGAGACCGAGGTGGGCTTCATGGACCGCGCCGCCTGGTCGGCGCTGGTAGGGGCCGCCTTCTCCGGTCAGTCCAGCCTCAGCAGCGCCTTCGTCTCCGACGAGCTGATGCGGGTGGGCCAGTTCCGCCGCCTGCTCGGCATCCTCGCCGAGAATGGCAAGATCGATCCCGCCGCCGACCTCGACGCCAGCGCCGAAATGCTGGGCGCCCTCAACCTCTGGTTCTTCATGCGCTGGCTCGCGGGCCTGCGCGCCGGCGACCAGGCCGCCAAGAGCGGCATCCTCGACGCCAACGCCCGCGCCGTGCTGAAACGCCAGGTGACGCAGCTGCTGCGCGGGCTGGCGGTGTAAGGGGCGATCCACGACGCATTCTCTCCTGCATCATGTCCGGACCCGCCGACGAAGATGGGCATTCGCCTCCTGGCCCGGGCATGACGTACCATGGCGCCTCCGCGCTATGGCTTCTTACTTCCACCGCTGCAGAGTCGTCTCCGCCGCCGCCGTCACGAAGCGGCGCGGCAGCAGGCGCATGGCGATGGAGGCGAGGTAGTTGGTGGGGCCGACCACATGGACCCGCGTATGGCCGAGATGCTGCAGGCCTTCCGCCGCCACGCGCTCGGCCGTGTGGATCGGCGTCATCGCCGGCTTCTCCACCCCGGCACGCGCGAAGAAGCGGGTCTCGGTGGCGCCGGGACAGAGGGCGAGGATATCGACCGGCTCCGACGACATCTCCTCGGCCAGCGCCTCGGTATAGTTCAAGAGGAAGGCCTTGCTCGCGGCATAGGTGGCGAAGATCGGCATCGGCGCGAAGGCGGCGGTGCTGGCCACGTTGATGAGGCCGGCGCGGCCGCCCGACTCGCGCGCCTGGCGCAGCATCTCAGGCAGCAGGCCCCGCGTGATCTCGACCGGTGCCGCCACATTGACCTGCACCATCTCCGCCTCGCGCACCTCCATGTTGTCGATGACGCGGCCGATGCGGCCGATGCCGGCATTGTTGATGAGGAGATCCACCCGGGCGAGCTCGCCCGCGCCGATCACCGCCTGGCGCCCCTCGGCGGTGGCAAGATCGGCGACCACGGTCCTCACCGCGCGGCCGTTGAGGCCAAGTTCCTGTGCCAGCGCATTCAACCGGTCGCGGTCGCGCCCGGTGAGCAGCAGGGCGGTCTGGCGCGGCAGGGCCCGGGCGAAGGCGGCACCGATCCCGGAGGAGGCGCCGGTGATGAGGGCGGAGTGATAAATCATGCCACGATCTTTCCTGGGATCTTTCCTGGCCGCACCGGTGACGCTCGAGACTAGGCCGACGGGCGGAGTCGCGCCAACCTGGGGTTCCCTCAGCCGGGCGCGGCGGATGGCGCCAGGGTGCCGAGCAGGGCGGCGCCCGGCGCCGTCTCGAACCAACCCGGGCGCGCCACCAGATGATAGCCGCGGCTGGAGACCAGGGGTTGCGCGCCGAGCGCCACCAGCAGCCCCGCGCGCAGCAGATCGTCGATGACCCCCTGCCAGCCCAGCGCCACGCCCAGCCCCTGCAGCGCCTGATAGATGGCGATGCCGTGATTGGTCACCACCAGGGAGCGGTCGACCTCGGCCGCTTCCGGGGCAAAGCGTGCCTGCCAGTCCTGCCAGGTGAACCAGCGTCGCTCCGGATCGTCGAGATGGATGAGCGGCCCGCTCCGCAGCAGCTGCGCCGGGCTGAGGCCGGCGAGTTCGCGCGCGAGGCCCGGCGCCGCCACCGGCACCACGCATTCGGGCAGCAACAGGCGATGTTCGTAGCCCGGCCAGTTCCCTTCGCCGAACAGGATCGCCGCGTCGACCGCCTCGAGATCGATGTCGGCGTCGCGCTCGGCGGTCACCACCCGCCAGGCGGCCCGCGCCGCTTTCTCGTGGCCGTCGCGCGACCGCGCGGAGAGGCGCGGCAACGCCCAGAAAGTGGCGATGCCGGGATAGGTGGCGATGGTCAGCAATTCGCCCGCCCCCCGCTGGCGGATGCGGCGGCTGGCGGCGTCGAGGCCGGAAAGGGCCAGCGCCACGCTGCGGTAATACTCGTCGGCGATCGCGGTCGGGCGGGTGAGCGGGCCCCGTTTCTCGAACAGGGCCTGGCCGAGATCCGCCTCCAGCAGGCGGATCTGGTGGCTGATCGCCGGCTGACCGACATGGAGCTCCCGCGCCGCCCGGGTGAAGCTGCCGAGGCGATAGCAGGCCTCGAAGGCGCGGACTGCGCGCAGGGATGGCAGATGCTGCATGCCGTCATCGATCTAATTGATGATCGGATGAACAATATCCCACTTTTCAGGCACGTCAATGGCGCCATTATCCGGAAAACTGATCTGGCCCTATGGCCCCTGCACTCTCGGAGAAAGCCGCCGCCATGAATCTTGCCACTGCCCAGCAGCCAATCCTGCCGCCGATCCTGGCCGTCTCGCGCCGCACCCGCGCCACCCCCTTCACGCCCCGGGTCGAGGCCGCCGGCGTGCGCGGCTATACCGTCTACAACCACATGCTGCTGCCCACCGCCTTCCGCTCGCTGGAGGCGGATTACTG
>JAEUKV010000026.1 GCA_016794165.1 Rhodospirillaceae bacterium | reverse complement strand
ACGCCCAGCAGCACGGCAAGGCCCAGCAGGCCGAAGACAATCGAGGGCACCGCGGCGAGGTTGTTGATGTTGACCTCGATCAGCTCCGTGGCCCGGTTCTTGGGCGCGAACTCCTCGAGATAGATGGCGCTCATGACGCCGAGCGGCAAAGCGAGCGCGATGGTCACCAGCATGGTGAAGACCGTGCCCATCAGGGCGCCGAAGACGCCGGCCTGTTCCGGTTCGCGCGAATCGCCGGTGCTGAGGAAAGTCGTGTTGAGGCCGAGGCCGAGGCGCCCCTCGGCCACCAGCTGGTCGTACCAGAGAATTTCGCCGTCGCTCACCACGCGCTCGGATTCGGGCAAGGCGCGGTCGATGAATCCCTTGTGCAGCATGTCGACATTGTCGTCGGCGGCCACGGTAAAGCGTTGCGTGGTGCCGATCAGGGCCGGGTTGGCGAGCACCGCCTGGCGGATCTCGTTGCCGGCGGCGTTGGAGATCATGCCGTAGAGGTTGCGCCGGTCGCCGCGGCTGGTCACCGCCGGGAACATTTCCTTCAGCGTATCCTTGATCAGGCCCTGATAATCCGCCGCCAGCAGCGTGTCGTTGTCCGTGGCACCCGCCGGCGCCACGACCGCGGGATCGATGAAGACATCGAGGGTGATCTCGGTCTGGGCAAAGGCGCTGTAGCCGCGGCTGCAGATCGAGACCAGCAGGACCGCCAGCATGGCGATGGCGGCCATCACGGCGAGCTGACCATAGAGCTTGAAGCGGCGCTCGGCAGCATAGCGGCGCCGGATCCAGGCCGGGCTGAGATTGGGTCGCTTGCCTACGGGCTGTGCGGGCGTCGCGACTGGGGGCCTGTCACTCATATTGCTCTCGATACTTCTTGACGATGCGCAGGGCGATGATGTTGAGGATCAGCGTTACCACGAAGAGGACCAGGCCGAGGGCGAAGGCGGCGAGTGTCTTGGGGCTGTCGAACTCCTGGTCGCCCACCAGCAGGGTGACGATCTGCACGGTGACCGTGGTCACCGCCTCCAGCGGGTTGGCGGTCAGGCGCGCGGTGAGACCCGCCGCCATCACCACGATCATGGTTTCGCCGATGGCACGCGAAACGGCCAGCAGAATGCCGCCCATGATGCCGGGGAGCGCCGCCGGCACCACCACCTGGCGGATGGTTTCCGATTTGGTGGCCCCCAGCGCATAGGCGCCGTCGCGCAGGGACTGCGGCACCGCGTTCATGACGTCGTCGGAAAGCGAGGAGATGAACGGGATGATCATCACGCCCATCACCAGGCCGGCGGCAAGGGCCGATTCCGAGGCCACGTCGAGCCCGAGCGCGCTGCCCCCGCTGCGCACCAGGGGGGCGACGGTGAGGGCGGCGAAGAAGCCGTAGACCACGGTCGGGATTCCGGCCAGGATCTCGATCAGCGGCTTGGCCCAGTTGCGCACGCGGCTGCCGGCATAGTCGGATAGATAGATCGCCGCCATCAGCCCGATGGGAACGGCCACCACCATGGCGATGATCGTGATCAGCAGCGTACCGGCGAAGACCGGCACCGCGCCGAAGGCACCGGACTGACCCACCTGGTCGGCGCGGATCGCCATCTGGGGCGACCATTGCAGGCCGAACAGGAATTCGCTGATCGGGACCCTGGCGAAAAAGCGGGCCGCTTCGAACACCAGCGACAGCACGATGCCGATGGTGGTGAGGATCGAGAGCAGCGAACAGACAATGAGCAGCACCATCACCGCGCGTTCGACCGCGTTCCTGGCACGGAACTCGGCACTGATATGGCGCTGCGCCCAGCCAAGGCCGATCGCGGCGGCGCCGAAGGTGGCGGCGGCGATGGCCGCCCAGATCACGTCGCGGCTGGTCTCGCTCGGCATGAAGCTGATGGCGACAGCGCCAGCGAGCAGCGCCACGGCGCCCGGCAGGAAGGCACCCAGTCCCACGAAGAGGCCGTGATAGCCGGGCAGCGAATGCAGTTGCCGGGTCTGGCCGCCAACGCTGACGAAGGCACGGCGGCGACCGACCTGGAAACCGACCGAGCTCAACACCAGGAGCAGCGCCGCGGCGATCCAGGGCAGCAGCGCCCCGGCCGGGCCGAGATCCAGCCCGGCACCGAGCGAGCTTGCGATCGGCAGGGCCGCCAGGGCCATTTCGGCGGCAGCATCGTGAACCGGCTTGGGCATCGCGATCATGCCCTTGTCGGTGAGATAGCCCTGCGGCCCGGAGGCACGGTCGGAGACGAACTCGGCCACGAATTCGCCCAGGCCCGGCACCAGGGTCAGATGCTGCTTCTTGACATAGATATAGAGGCTGCGGGCGACGGCGTACTGGCCGCCGACGATGTTCTCCTCGCTGGGCGTCACGCCGTCGATGGCGCTGCCCTGCAGCTTGTCGCGATTGTCGGCGAGGAAGGAATAGCCGAGGATACCGAAAGCATCCGGGTTACCGGAGAGCTTCTGCACGATGAGGTTGTCGTTCTCGCCGGCGTCGACATAGGCGCCGTCTTCGCGCAGGGTCAGGCAGGCGGCCTTCTGCGCGTCCTTGTCGGCGAGCGCGCCTATCTCCGGGAAGGCGTGGCAGGCCGGTTCCATCACCAGTTCGAGGAAGGCATCGCGGGTGCCGGAAGTGGGCGGCGGCCCCAGCACCTCGATCCTGTCGGCCGGCAGGGCGGGATTGATTTCGGACCACAGGCGATAGGGATTGGCAACGAGGGCGCCATTCACCGGCACCACCTTGGCGAGGGCGAGATAGAGATCGCGGATCGAGAGCGGGCGCTCCGGGGCACTCTTGGCACTTGCCACGACAATGCCGTCATAGCCGATCTCGATCTCGACGATCTCGCTGACACCGTTGGCGGTGCAGGTGGCGATCTCGCTCTCCTTGATCCGGCGCGAGGCATTGGCGATGTCGGGGTAGCCCGTCCCGGTCCCGGCGCAGAACAGCTTGAAGCCGCCACCGGTCCCGGAGGCTTCCACCACCGGCGAGCGGAAACGGCCCTGGCCGAAATGTTCGGCAACGGCGGTCGAGAACGGATAGACGGTGGAGGAGCCGACGATATGGATCTGGTCGCGAGCCTGGGCCGGCGCGGCAAGGTGGGGAAGCACGGTCAGGGCCAGCAGCAGGCCCAGCGCCGGAACGCCCCGCGCCGCAGTACGGCCGACCCGCCAAAGCAGGCTTCGCCGCCGATCCTTCCGGTCCCTGCCTGGCATTGCCCGCCGGGCGCGCATCCCAACCATGATGGCCTCGTCACTCTTGTCCCGACCGGGTGAGTACGACACTAATGTTACAGCTTGATGAACCTCAAAATCGACTGTCTTGCCAGATAGTTAGGCGGGCCCAGCCAAGACACCGCCTTGACTTGCCAGGGCGGATTCGGCCACTTTCCGGGCCAAACCCCGGGCGGGACGGTGCCCGCCGGGCCACCCGATACCCAGAGGGGACAGCATGGCTTACGACACCAACAACATCTTCGCCAAGATCCTGCGCGGCGAGATCCCCAACGATACGGTCTATGAGGACGAGCATGTGCTGGCCTTCCGCGACATTCGCCCCCAGGCCAGGGTTCATGTGCTGCTCATTCCCAAGGGTGCCTATGAATCGCTCGAGGATTTCTCGGCCAAGGCCTCGGAGGCCGAGATCGTTGCCTTCACCCGCGCCATCGCCACGGTGAGCAAGCTCGCGGGTACCGACGTCACCGGCTACCGCGCCATCGCCAATACCGGCGCCGACGGGCACCAGGAGGTGCCGCATTTCCACCTTCACCTGCTGGGCGGCCAGCGTATCGGCCGGATGGTCAGCCTGCCGGAATAGGGCGCAGCCTATGCGAGCTGTGATGGCGATTCACAGACCGGCGAGATTTCGTCAATTGCGGGGACTCGGCTGACCCTGCGATGAACGCGACGCTGCAGGAGGGGGATAAGAATGCTCACGCTCTACGACAGTGCCATTTCCGGAAATGCCTACAAGGTGCGGCTGCTGCTTTCCCAGCTCGGCATCCCGTTCCGGCGCATCGAAATGAACGTCGACGACGGCTCGACCCGGGCGGAGACCTTCCTCAAGATCAACCGCAACGGCCGGGTTCCCACCGTGATGCTGGCGGATGGCACGACCTTGCCCGAATCAAACGCCATCCTGTTCTATTTTGCCGATCGTACGCCGTTCTGGCCGGAAACCCGGCTGCAGCAGGCGCAGGTCCTGCAATGGATGTTCTTCGAGCAGTACAATCACGAACCGACCATCGCCGTGGTACGGCATTGGGTGGCGCATCTCGGCCGCACCGAGGCCAACGAACCGGCCCTGCCCGGCAAGGTCGCCGGCGGCTATCGGGCGCTCGATGTGATGGAAGATCACCTGGGCCGGCATGACTACTTCGTCGCCGGCCGCTACACGATCGCCGACATCGCGCTCTATGCCTATACCCATGTCGCGCATGAAGGCGGCTTCGATCTGTCGCGCTATCCTGCGATCAAGGCCTGGCTGGCGCGCGTGGCCGCACAGCCCGGGCACATCCGCATCACCGATTGATCAGTTGACGACCTCGATAGTGTGCCGGATGATCTCGAAACTGACGACGATCGCATTGTCTCTGGCGAAGACGATGCATATTTCACCTTCCGCCTCGCACAATCGCAAGGCGTTACGAACGTAGTATTCTGTGTTGGCACAATGGGGAACCTCCGCACACACAGAGTATCCTCCGGCAAGTCCAGTCTGGCTGACGACATAGGCGCCCGGCTTCGCCATTTCCAACAGATCAACATAATCGAGATAATCCGACCAGACTTCCTCGCTGATCAACAACATCTCATCAGGCTCTAGTTCGATGCTCGCCGGTTGCGGCAGCGTCTCATCCGGCTCCGATTCGATACCCATCGGTTGCTGAAAAAAACGGCCGGTTCCGATTCGATGCCCGTCGGCTGCGGCAACGGCTGGCAGCCGAACGCCATGACGCTGGCAATAAGCGCAGCGGACAACCTTCGGCTGATGAAACAGGCACGCACTCAGTCGGCCACTTCATACTCGACGACAATATCGTCGTTCTTCGCGAACAGGACACATTGGTACCCTTCGGAGGTGCAGGCCTTCAGCGCGTCGGCTGAGTAGTTGATGTTCGAATAGCAGCCGCTGGTGACGGGGCAGTAAAAATAGGTTGCAAAGTACCCGTCGTCGGACACCACGAAGGCGCCGCGCTTGCCGCCACCGATGGTCTGCAGATATTCCTGGAAGTAGTCCCAGGTACCTTGCGAGAGAACCAGTTTTTCGTCCGACTGCAGATCGACCCGGCCGGCTTGCGGCTGGCACGCGGCCAGCAGCGGCAGGATCAGTGGCAGCGACAGCGCCAGCCCCAACGGTTTGATAGCCAAGGTCCGTCTCCTATTAGTTTTATAACAGGCGACAAACTCGCATATCGGGACCGTGTCGACAAGCCCCGGCCGATGTCGTTCAGCGATAGGGATCCGCCGCGTCGCGCAACCCGTCACCGAGGAAGTTGAAGGCCAGCACCACCACGATCACCGGCACGATGGGCAGCATCAGCCAGGGATAGAGCGCCACCACATTGATGTCCTGCGCCTCGTTGAGGAGCACGCCCCACGACGTGATCGGCGGGCGGATGCCGAGACCGAGGAAGGAGAGCGCGGTCTCGCCCAGGATCATGCCCGGGATCGCCAGCGTCGCCGAGGCGATGAGATGACTCATGAAGCTCGGCATCAGGTGGCGGAAGATGATGCGCGAGGGCTTGGCACCCATCAGCTGCGCCGCCACGCAGAAATCCTCCTCGCGCAGCGACAGCAGGCGCGAGCGCACGGCGCGCGCGAGACCGGTCCAGTCGATGAGGCCGAGGATGATGGTGATGCCGAAGAACACCAGCATTGGCGACCAGTGCACCGGCAGGATCGCCGCCAGCGCCAGCCACAGGGGTAAATGCGGGATCGAGCGCAGCACCTCGATCGTGCGTTGCAGCAGATCGTCGACCCATCCCCCGTAATAGCCGGCGAGCCCGCCGAAAATGATCCCGAGCGCAAAGCTGACCGTGACGCCGAACAGGCCAATGGTGAGCGAGATGCGCATGCCATAAAGGATGCGGGAGAGCATGTCGCGCCCCAGCCGGTCCGACCCCAGCAGATAGAGCGGCGTCTCGGCATCGGGCGGGCAGACCAGATGGAAGTTCCCCTCGATCAGGCCCCAGAAGCGATAGCTGTCGCCCTGGCAGAGGAACCGCAGCGGCCGCGGATCGCTGGTGTCCTCGGTATAGATCCGTTGCAAATCCTCCATGTCGAGCTGGTAGTCGAGGGAATAGACGAAGGGTCCGACGAACGCGCCGTCGTGGAACCAGTGCACCTCCTGTGGCGGTGCGTAGATGTGATCGACGTCGCGGCTGTGCTGGCCATAGGGCGCCAGGATCTCGACACACAGGATCGCGGCGTACATGGCGAGCAGCACGATGCCCGAGGCGATGGCGACCCGGTGGCGCCGGAAGCGGAGCCACATCATGCGCCATTGCGACGCCATGTAGATCTTCTCCAGCGCCGGATTGGGCCGGTCGATGGCATAGGGATCGAAGGGTGCCGGGTTGACGTAATGCGGCAGGCCGCCCGGATTGCCGGATGTGTTGCCGAGGTCGGTCATTTTTCCGCTCCCGCGCCAAGCCGGATCCGGGGATCGAGCAGCGCCAGCAGGATGTCGGAGATGAACACCCCGATCACCGTCAGGAATGCCATGAACATCAGGAACGATCCCGCGAGATACATGTCCTGCGACCGGAGCGCCGAAAGCAACATGGGCCCGGTGATGGGCAGCGACATGACCACCGAGACGATGACCGAGCCCGAGATCAGTTCCGGCAACAGGCTGCCGATATCGGCGATAAAGGGATTGAGCGAGATCCGGAGCGGATAGCGCACCAGCAGCTTCAGCGGCGGCAGGCCCTTGGCGCGGCCGGTGGTCACATATTGCTTGTTGAGTTCATCGAGCAGATTGGCACGCAGGCGCCGGATCATGCCCGCGGTGCCGGGCAGGCCGATCACCAGCACCGGTACCCACATGTGCTCCATGATGCTCCAGAACTTGGCGGCGCTCCACGGCTGGCCGACATAGGCCGCGTCCATCAGGCCGCCGATCGAGGTGCCGAACCAGATATTGGCGAAATAGAGCATCACCAGGGCAATGAGAAAGCTGGGCGTGGCTAGGCCGATATAGCCGACGAAGGTGAAGATATAGTCGAACAGGCTGTATTGATGGGTGGCCGAATAGACCGCGATCGGGAACGATACCGCCCAGACGAACAGGATTGAGGCGATGGAAACGATTACGGTGAGCGCCAGGCGGTCGCCCACCACGTCGGCCACCGGCTGGTTGTATTCGAAGGAATAACCGAGATCGCCGAAGATGAGGCCGCCCTTGACGTAATCGAAGCCGTCCCACTGGCCGAACAGCCAGCGCAGATACTGAATGTGAAACGGCTGGTCGAGACCATAGACGGCGCGCAGATTCTCGATCTGGTTCTGGTCCATGTTCTCGCCGCGCGACTGCAACTCGGCAAGAGTGGTCTCGAGGAAATCGCCGGGCGGCGCCTGAATGATCACGAAGATCAGAAAGCTGATGATCAGCAGCGTGGGCACCATGACCAGCACGCGCTGAATGAGATAGCGAAGCATGACGGCTGTGATTCCCTACTGCAGGCGGTCTTCGACCGGGCTCAAGGCCACGGGCGTGTCTTGCGGGGTGTCCCGCCAGAAGGTATCCGGCCGATAGACGCCGAAATGAGCGCCCGGATCCCAGGCCCAGACACCTTCCTTGGGGACATTGTGGATGGTGCGGTCGACGATCACCGGTTGCGGAATATTGGTGACGGTGCCGATCGAGAAGACCTGTTCCGACCAGAGCTGCAGGATGTCGTCCCAGATCTGGCGGCGGGCCTCGATCTCCGGATTGGCGCGCCATTCCTCCAGCAGGCCGCGGAGTGCGCGCGCTTCGGGCAGATCGACCTCCGTCCCGTTCGTGCCGCTGGTCTCGAAATACTGGCCCCATTTCGGCCACATGTACTGCTGCTGGGTCGAGGGGGCGAATTCCTGCGGGCTCATATCCGCGGTCGGGATGCCGTTGTCAACGCCGTAGGACACCGACATGGTACTGTCGCCGGCGAAGATGCGGCCGCGGAAGACCTCGCGCTGCGACGGCTTGGTGAAGAGTCCGATGCCGAGTTCGCGCCAGGAATCCTTGATCAGCTCGAGGATGTCGGATTCTTCGGTCGACTCGCCCGCCGTTTCGATGATGATGGTCATGCGGCGGCCATCCGGCAGCAGACGATAGCCGTCGTCGTCGCGCTCGGTCAGTCCCATCTCGTCGAGCAGCCGGTTGGCGGTGGAAGTATCGTAGCTCGACCAGGCGGTGCGGTAATGCGGTTTGAACAGCGGGCTCATTTCCTGCACCGTATTGGCGCCCTCCTTGCCGAGACCGTAATAGATCGCCTGATTGATTTCGTGCCGGTTGATGCCGAGCGAGAGCGCGCGGCGGAAGCGGACGTCGCGGTTGACTGCGCGCCAGACCTCGTCGTTGCAGTTGAGGTTGGGAAAGAGGGCGAAATTGGAGCCGCGGCTGTCATCCCAAAGATGCAGCTGGAAGCGGCCCTGCTTTTCGGCCTTCTTCAGGAAGGTGTAGTTGTCGAAGCGCAGGTAGCGCGCCTGCAGATCGCTCTCCCCCGCCGCTACCTTGGCCGGAATCAGCTTGCCGTCCGCCACATCCATCACGATCTGATCGAGATAGGGCAGCTGCTGCCCCTTGGCATCGACCCGGTGGTAATAGGGGTTGCGCACGAAGACCAGGCGGTCCGCCGGCGGCTTGATGCGCAGGACCCAGGGGTCGAGGGTCGGCAGTTTCGGGTTGTCGTTGCGATACTGATTGCCGCGCCGGTTGAACAGCGCCGCCCAGCTCGGCTGTCCACTGTCCGTCACCGCCGCTTCCAGTTCGGCCGCATCGGCATACTGCTTGTGGAACTTCTTCATGTATTTGGAGGGCATGTAGATATAGAGCGGCGCCGCAGCCGCCAGGGCCGGCAGGAACTCGGTATTGGGCTTCTTCCAGCTGTAGCGGATGGTGACCTCGTCGATCACCTCGACCTCGGGCTTCTCGCCATCGACCAGCAGGGTCGTGGGCGGCCCGACCGGGAACAGTTCCTCGTTGTTGGCGACATCCTCCCACCAGAAGCGGAAATCCTCGGTGGTGAAGGGCTTGCCGTTGGACCAGCGATGGCCGGGCCGCAGGTGGAAGGTGAAAATGCGGCCCTCTTCCACCTCGAACCGCTCGAGAATGTCGGCCACCAGATTGAACTCGCGGTCATAGCCGATCAGGCGCGCATAGGAATAGGCGACCAGGATGCGGCTGTCCTTCGGACTTGCCATCAGGGTGCGCAGCTCGCCGCCCGGTCGACCGATCTCCGGCATCACCGTCACCAGGGGAATCTCAGGCAGGCGCTCGGCCACCGGCGGCAGATCACCGGCGGCCTCCTCGGCTGCGAAATAGGCCGCGCCGCCGGTGATGGCCGTTTCAGCCGCGCCCGCGGGCGGGATCGCCAGCGCCAGCAAGATAAGAAATAGGTGCCAGAAGGATTTCATGCCGCAGCACTCCGGATCGAAAGGTCGGCGCGCACCCAATGCTCGTTGCCGATGTCGATCAGGGTCGGCTGATGATCGGCATCGATCGTGAACGGCGCTGGCCAGGCGGCCGGCTGCGAGGTCTTGCCTTCCATTACCCGGCCGAAATCGAGGCGATCGTCGAGTGACGGATTGGGCACCGCCGCCAGCAAGGCGCGCGTGTAGGGATGCTGCGGGTTGCGGAACAGCTCCTGGGTCGGCGCCATCTCGACCACGCAGCCGGCACACATCACCATGATCCGGTCGGCGACATAGTCCACCACGGCAAGGTTGTGCGAGATGAAGATGTAGGTGAGGCCGAGCTTGGCCTTGAGATCCTTGAGGAGGTTCAGGATCTGCGCCTGGATGGAGACGTCGAGCGCCGAAACCGGCTCGTCGCAGATGATGAGATCGGGCCGCAGGGCGAGAGCCCGGGCGATACCGATGCGCTGCCGCTGGCCGCCGGAGAAGCTGTGGGGATAGCGTCGGAGATGGCGCATGTCGAGACCCACCAGCGCCATCAGTTCCTTGACCATCTCGGCCCGCGTGGCGGCCGTGCCGACCTGATGGATGACCAGCGGCTCGCTGATGATGTCGAACACTGTCATGCGTGGATTGAGCGAGCCGATCGGATCCTGGAACACGAACTGCACGCGCTTGCGGTATTCGTTGAGATCCGCGCCAGCCATGTTGCGCACGTCGAGCACACGGCCGCGATCGTTGTAGTGGATTTCGCCGGTGTCCGGCGACAGGGCCTTCATGACGATCTTGGAGAGGGTGGTCTTGCCGCAACCCGATTCACCGACGAGTCCAAGGCATTCGCCGCGACGAACGTCGAAGCTGACATCCGTCACCGCCGGCACCTTCTTCTGTGCCTGCAGCGACCAGAAGCCGCCCTTGCGAATGGTAAAGCCCTTGCCGACATTGCGCACGCGCAACAGGGGTCCGGCCTGATCGGCCTGCTCCGGCCAGGGCTGCTTCTCCTTGAACAGCGGCCCGGCCTCGCTCTTGATTTCGCGGATTGGCACCAGCCGCTCGTCGTCCGTCATGCCGAAGCGCGGCACCGCATGCATCAGCGCCTTCAGATAGGGATGCTCCGGCGCCCGGTAGATCGCTTCGACCGGCCCGGCCTCCATCACTTGGCCCTGATACATGACCACCACTTCGTCGGCGATATTGGCGACCACTCCCAGATCGTGGGTGATCATCAGCATCGCCATGCCAAGCTCCTGCTGCAGATCCGCCATCAGCTTCAGGATCTGCGCCTGGATGGTGACGTCGAGGGCCGTCGTGGGTTCGTCGGCGATGAGCAGTGCCGGCTTGCAGACCAGCGCCATGGCGATCATGGCGCGCTGGCGCAGCCCGCCGGACAGCTCGAACGGATAGATGCGCAAGGCGCGTTCGGGATCCGGGAAGCCGACCGCGCGCAGCATGGCGACGATGCGCGCGCGCCCCTCGGCCTCGCTCAGCTTGTAATGCAGATGCAGTGCCTCGCCGATCTGGTCGCCGATGGTGTGGACCGGCGAGAGCGAGGTCATCGGTTCCTGGAAAATGATCGAGATCGAGCGGCCCCGGATGGCCCGCATGGTGGGTCCGTCACGCTCCAGCTTGGCGATGTCGACGATGCCGCCTTCCTTGCCCCAATCGCCGCCGCCGGTACTGCGGCGGTCGAGCAGGATCTCGCCCGACCTGATGCTGGCCGAGCGCGGCAGCAATCCCATGATGGCTTGGGCGCAAACCGATTTGCCGGAACCGGATTCGCCCACCAGCGCCACCGTCTTGCCAGCCGGCACCCGGAACGAGACGCCGCGCACGGCCTGCAACGAACCACCCTCGAGGGCAAAGTCGATGGCGAGGTTGTCGACCCGAAGAAGATCGGTCATGCCGGCACCTCGACACCGAGCGAGGCGAGGTTATGCGCGGTATAGGCGTCCACCAGGACACCGTTTTCCCGCGCGGCAAGGGCCGCCTTGGTGACGATGCTCTGGAAATGCGGCAGGTCGGAATCGATGGCAATGCCGACACCATCCGCTCTCAGCTTCAACGACATCCACCCCCCCTTGTTCCGCCCGAATAGGGATCGTACCGCGTAAAAACGCAAGCTCAACCCCCTCAGATCCTTCCAGGCGATAAAGCGGCGATTCCAGGGGCCGCTTTCGATGCCTTCTTCGCTGAGTGTGATCCGCATCACATGGCGCTGGGCGGCGTTGAGCACGATCAGCAGGAAAAAAACCGTCAGTCCGGCAAAAAACCAGAACAGGCCAGTTTCTGAATCGGTCGCGGCCAGGATATTGATCAGGGCCGCCAGCCCCAGGAGTCCGAGCAGGTAGTCCTTGACCAGACTGCTCAGCGGATAGCGGACTTCAAGCATGTACGGTGAACCCAGGTGACCACAAATCCACGGCGGAAACGAAACAGGAAAGTCCGCCGGGAACCGGTCTGGACCCGGCTTCGCCGCGCCGCGCCAGCCAATCTTGCAGGTTCTCGATGAATCGCCAAGTGGCGGTATCGTGAACGAGATGATGGGTCAGCAGTCCGGTCGGCCGATCGCGACCAGCCTGGCCGGTCCTTCGGGCGGCCAGATGCGACGCCAGCCGCCCAAGACAGGATTCGGTCCCGGCAAAGCCCCGGCTACCCCGCCAGTCGATCACATCGACATGGGTGTTGATTTCGAGGAGTCCCGGCTGCGGCTGCGGTTCGGCATAGGGTGCGGTGCCGAACCGGCTGAGGCCCGCAAAACCCAAATCCGGCAGTAGCGGCAGCCAGTCTGGGGCGATCCGGTTCCAGGGCGGGGTGAGGACCGGCTGGAAGCGCTCGCCAAAGACCTGGCGCAGCGCCGTTAGTCCGGCACGAAGGCCGGCCACGGTCTCGGTCGATGGGGTCGGCGGAAACTCGCTCTTCTTCTCCCCGGCGGCGGCGGCGTTCCGGTGCGCGATGCCGTGTTGCAGGACGCACGCCCCCGGCCAACCGGCTACCGCCCCCGCCAGCGATTCCCGGAGCGGCCGTTCCGGCGCGGCCGGTATCACTGCCAATGCCACCGGTACGCGCGCCAGCGCCTGCAACCGGGCCAGCGCCGGGGTGGCCTCGACGGCGTCGTCGTCGCGCCACCACAGGGTGGGCTGGCCGTCCGCCGCCTCCCAGCGATCGAATTCGCGCGCGAGGTCGTCCCAGGCAGGGCCGGTGCGGTCAGTCATGCCGCCAGGCCTTGGCGAGAATGGCGGCGGATCGCGCGGCCCCGTCGAGGGCCACGGTCAGGGCCGGCGCGCCTAGACGCGCCCGCCGCTCCAGCCGCGCGGCGATCTCGCCCGGATCGAGTTCGGCCCCACCCGCTGGCGGCTCAAGGCAATCCAGCGCGCCTCGCGCGGCCAGCAGCCGGGCGCGCTGGCGCTGTTCGCTTTCTTTCCCTTCGGCGAAGGGAACGACCACGGCGGGCGTGCGGAGGGCGAGAATTTCCATCACCGTGTTATAGCCCGCCTGCGAGAACGAGACATGACAGGACGCGAGCAGCCGGGTGAAATCGGGCCGATAGCGTTCGAGAATGATACCGGGATCCTGTGCCGCCGCCTGTTCGAGAACCGCGAAATCCGCCGCCGGCAGGTTGTCGCCGGCGATGAAGCGCCAGGGCCGGTCCTTGAGATTGGAGACCGCCCGCGCTGCCAGCGCCGCCCGGAGCAAAGGCCCGCCCACGGCACCGCCCCCGGCTGAGACCAGCACCTCGCCCAGCGACCGGTCGGCGGGCGGCAGTGCCGGCACCTCCACCACATAACCAGTATACTGCAGGCGATCGGCGATGGAAGCGGCGGCGGGAAAGGTCTCGCCGAAGGGCACCAGTGCCGGATCACCATGCACCAGCACGAGATCGAAATATTGCCGCACCAGTTGTGCGATCTCCTCGGCGCGGCCGGGCTTGCCCTTGTCGATCAGGATGTCGCGCACGGAACTCGCTACCAGCGGCCGCGGCCGCTGTCCCGCCGCCCATTCGAGCAGCGGCAGCAACTCAAACCGGAAGGGGCGCCGGCCGAAGGGAAACATCTCGAGGAGCAGGATATCGGGACGGAACGCCGAGACGGCAGCGAGCAAAGCGGCGCGGCGGCTGTCACGCCAGGCATCGTCGACCGGCCTTCCCTCGGCGTCGAGCAGATGCGAGAAGCTGCTGTCGGCCGTGACCGCCGCCGGCAGTTGCACGAGCCGCGCAGCCCCAAAATCGATTCCCGGCACCGGGCGGCCGCCACTCAGCACCAGAACCTCGGCACCGGCCGCAACGGTGGCGCGTGCCAGGGCCGCGGCGCGACGCAGATGGCCGATCCCCAGCAGGTGCTGGACATAAAGCGCCAACCTTGCGCCGGTCAGGGCGCCGCCCCTGCGCGTGGACCCGCTCACGGTAACCTGGCTTCGAGTGGGATGTTGAGCTCCGCCACTTTCGGTGCGCCGTCGGCGGCAAGGCGGAAGAGATGGGCGCGGCCGTCCTTGAGTTTGACCGGCGGCTTCTCGGTCATCTTCCAGCCGATGGCCATGGCATAGAGCGCACGCTGTACCGCCTTGTGGCTGACCGCGACGGTATCGCGCCCCTCCTCGGCCAGTCGTCGCAGCAGCGGCCGCAGGCGCTCCTGCACGTCGCGCGGGCTTTCGCCGTTGGGGGCGCGGAAATCGAGGCCGAGGGACTCGCGCAGCTCCGCTTCGGCGCCGGGATCCGCGCGCAGGTTTTCCAAACTCTGGCCTTCCCAATCGCCGAAGCTCATCTCGCGCAGGGCCGGTTCGATTTCGGGATGGCGCTCGGGAAACAGCACCGCCGCCGTCTCGCGCGCCCGCATCAATGGACTGACGACAAGCCGCCAGTTCGCCCAAGCCGGCGGCACCGACCAACTCGCGGCAACGATGCGCCCCTCGGCGCCAAGTGCGATGTCGGTATGCCCCTGCAAGCGTTTTTCGCGGTTCCAGGCGGTGGGCGCATGACGGATGACGGCGAGATAGGTCATGCGCCCGCCAGCTTACCGAGGAGCGATCGCAGCCGCGCCGCCGCGGTCTCGATGTCGTGCTCCGCAAAGGCATGCGCGCGCGCCGCCAGGCGCTGCGGGGCAAGGTCACGGTCGAGGGCGAAATCGATATCGGCGGCCAGCGCCGCGGTATCGCCGGGCGGCGACAGCCAGCCGGTCTCGCCATCGACGACGATCGCCGGCACGCCGCCCGAAGCGCCGGCGATCACCGGGCAGCCGCAGGCCTGCGCCTCCAGCAGCACCATGCCGAAGGCCTCGTTGATCGCCGGCCAGACGAAGACATCGGCGGCGGCGTAGATCTCCGGCAGGGCCGCTTCCGGCTGGCGCCCGAGCCAGGCGATCCGTCCCTTGAGAGGCTGGAACGCATGCTCCACCGACGCCCGCGCCGCGCCGTCGCCGACGAGCACCAGTTGATAGGGCCGCCGGACATGGCGCAAGGCTTCGGCCAGCGCCTCGTAGGAGGCAAGCTTGTCGCCCGGTCGCATCATGGCGACCGTGAGCAGCCAGGGGAGATTGGGATCGAGGTGATAATGCGTCGCGAGCTTCAGCCGGCCGAGGGCGCGGTCCGGCCGCTCGCCGGCAAAGCGGCGCATGTCGAGGAAGGGTGGCAGGTCGATGAGGCGTTCCCTGGGCACAATCGTGGCGAGGCATTCCTTGTCGGCCGGGTTGAGGCAGAAGATCGCCGCCGCCTGTCTGACGGCGGCTTCCGCCGCCGCATGCGAGAAGGCATAAGGGCCGCTGGCGCGTTTGGGCGCGTGGCTCGCTTCGGCGACGACATAGGGGATGTCGAGCGCCGCGGCGACGCGCGGGCCGATCCAGTCCACCGCCTTGTAATAGAGGTGGTAGGTGAACCAGATCTGCGGCCGCTGGCGCTTCGGCCATTTCCGATATTTGGCAATGAGCCGGTCGGCCAGGACATGGCCCTTTTGCGCCAGTCGCCGCTGTGCCGCCGCGTCGCCAGCCCCCACCCGCGCCCGCAGGCGCGAGGCCAGCTGGACCTCCATCCCGGCCCGTTTCAAGGCCTGCAGCAGCAGGCGCGCCACCGTCCGGTCGCCCGAGGGCTCGGCATGGTCGGGTGCCTTGAGTGGCGCATAGAAGGCGACTCGAATGGGATTCATGGCGACATTCCTAACCGATTTCCGCCGATTGCGCCGCCCTTTGTCACCCCCGTCTTCGGCGGCGAAGCATCACGGCAACCTATGGGGATGGGGCTCTCTGGGCCCTGAGCGCCTCATAGACCTTGGTATGGAAATGATGCACCGCATGCTCGCTCTCATTGCTCCGTTCCGGATCGATCATGTAGCGGCCCTGATCGAAGCCGAAGGATTTCAACCCCTTCTGGACCGAGAGGTTGAGCTCGAAATCCTCCGGCCCCAGACCCTCGTTCATCCACTGCCGGCAGGCCGCCGTCGCGCGGGTTTCAGGGCGGTCCGGCACATAATAACCAAAGCGCACCAGCGTCTTCTCCGCCTCCTGCGGGACGATCAGGAAGGTAGCAACGAAATCGACATAGGGGACGAGATAGACGCAGGTGTTGGGAAACAGCCACCAGTTCATGTAGATCTCGGTCTGATAGGGCTCGTTGCCGATCTCGACGCCGAAGATCTCTTTCAGCCCGGGTTTTGCCGGGCCGCCCAGGGTCCACCAATTGTTGCGGGTGACCGGCAGGTCCTTCGCGAAATCCAGAAAGGCCGCGAGTTCGCGATGGCGCGATCCGGAGAGGAGGACGTGGTAGGATTCAATCGCGTTGTCGACGATGACCTTCCAGTTCACCGGGATCACGACCTCCTCCTCGGACTGGAATCTGAGACGGTCGAGGTCGGGGCTGAGGTTGCGCAGAAACGCTGCCGCGCCGGGATACAGTGTCTCCATGTCCACGGCGTCGCTGTCCAGATTGACATAGACAAAGCCGGCGAATTCCTGGACCCGGACGGATTTGAGCGGAAACTTTCCCTTGTCGAAATTGCACAGCCGTTCGGTCCGTGGCGCGCTGCGCAGAAGACCGTCGCTGCCATAGGTCCAGGCATGGTAGGGACACACGACGAAGCGCATGTTTTCGCCGCGCCGTTCCTTCACCAGCCGGTTGCCCCGGTGCTGGCAGACATTGTGGAAGGCACGCAGGACCTGATCCATGCCCCGAAGGACGATGACGCTCTGCTCGAAAATGTCGCAGGTCACGAACTGGCCGGGTCTTGCAAGCTCGCTCGCATGGGCGACAAACGTCCAGCTCCTGAAGAAGATCGCCCGCTTCTCTTCCTCCATGATCGCCGGATCGTAGTAATAGCGCGAGGGAAGCGTATAGGCTTCTTCAAGATCGCGATTGGGCCAGTCCGTTTCCTTTGTGCCCATGAACACCTCCCCCTTGCCCCGGATCGAAGCTGCCTGAGGGTACTTATGGATATCGCGATCGGTCAATGAAGCATGCCCGGTTTTCCCGCGGCATGCTTCATTGACCGACCCTAGGCACGGTCCAGCTGCTCGACGATCAGGTCGGCGAAGGCATCGGCAAGCTGGTGATTGCTGTTGACCGGCTGGCTCTCGCGGGGGCGAATGACGAAATAGGGATGCGGCGCCGGTATCTCCAGGCCCAGGACCTTTACCAGCGCGCCGCTCCTGAGGTCGTCGGCGCACAGGATCGTGCTGCCGATGGCCAGACCGCAGCCCGCCTTCGCAGCCTCCAGTGCCAGATGCGAGTTGGGCAGATAGACATGCTGGCGCGGGCCGATTTCGCCGCGACCGCTGGCGCGCATCAGGCGCGGCCAATCCTCGATGCTGTCGCCATGCAGCAAGACGTGATCCCGCAGGTCGTCGACCTGCCGGACCGGCAGGCGATAGAGCAGATCCGGGCTGCAGGTCGGAAAATAGGTTTCATTGCGCAGGATGGCGATGCGGCGGCCGGGAACCTCGCGCTCGCCGAAGGACATGATCACGTCCATGGTCTCGTCCGCCGCCTCGATCGGGAACTGGCGCAGGGTGACGGAGGGAAAGCGCTGCAGGAACAGCTCCAGGATCGGCATCAGCCGGAGCGCCGCGAAGGCCGGCGCGCAGGCGACGCGCAGTTCCCCCACCACCTGGGTATTCTGCGCCGTGTGGCAGGCGAGGTGGATTTCATCGAAGGCGCGGCCGAGGCGCTGATAGAGGTCGGCCCCAGCGGCGGTCAGGGTGAGGGTGCGCCGGCTGCGCAAAAGCAACTGGCTGCCCAGTTCCTGTTCCAACTGCCGGATCTGGTAGCGGATGGCGCCCGGCGTGACATTCAGCCTTGCCGCAGCCTCGGCGACCCCGCCGCCCCGCGCCACCGCGTAGAAACTCCGCAGGGCGGTCAGCCTGGTCAGACTCTGCCACATGACTTGCCCTTGTTTGAGAACTAAATTCGCATTAAGCGACTAAAATATTCGCTCACGTCAATCCAATTGTCGAGAGACGATTGGCGGCGCCTTCCCTATGATTGAGGCATTGCGCAGATGAGGCACCCCGATGGCACCAGATACCGGTACCCATACCCTGCCCGCCGGCGGCGGCATGATCGACGGCAAGACCACGGCGCTCTATTCGCTGCCCGCCAAATGGTACCACGACCCCTCGGTCTATGAGGCCGAGCGCTGGGGCATCTTCGCGCGGACCTGGCAGTTCCTGGCGCCGGAATCGGATCTGCCCAATCCCGGCGACTACACCGCTGTCGAATTCGCCGGCTTCAAGGTCTTCGTGCTGCGCGACCGCGAGGGCAAGCTCAAGGCCTTCCACAATCTCTGCCCGCATCGCGCCGCCCCGCTTTTCGCCGAGGGCAGCGGGCATTGCGACGTGCTCCGGTGCCGCTATCACGGCTGGGCCTTCGACCATGACGGCAAGCTGAAGGCCGCGCCCTATTTCGGCGACGCCGATTGGTTCAGGAAGGAAGATCACGGGTTGAAGCCGGTGCGCCTCGACGTCTGGCGCGGCTTCGTCTTCGTCAATCTCGACGGCAAGGCGCCGCCGCTGCTCGAGTTCCTGGGCGACGTGCCGGCCCTGGTCGCGCCCTATCCGATCGAAGGCTTCAAGAAGAAGGACATCGCCGATTTTTCGATCAAGACCAACTGGAAGGTCTATACTGATAACTTCGTCGAGGGCTATCACATTCCGGGGATTCATCCGGGCCTCATTCAGGCGATCGATTTCAACAAGTTCGAGACCACCTATCAGCGCAACGTCGTCATCATGAAGGCGCCGCAGAAGGAAGGCTCGATCTATGGCGGGTTGTGGCTGTGGATCTGGCCCAACATGACCCTCTCGGTCTATCCCGACGGCATGAACGCATCGCGCATCGTGCCCCATGGACCGCGCTTCACCACCTTGCATTACAGCTTCTATTTCCAGGACCTGTCGCCGGCGCTCGATGCCGGCCAGCGCCGCACCATCGAGACCAACTGCCAGATCGTGCGCGAGGATTTCGGCATCTGCGAGGACGCACAAAGCAATTTCGAAGCCGGCGTCTTCCAGCGGGGTCCCATGAGCCCGCGCCATGAACTGGGCGTGCATTATTTCCACGACGAAATCCGTGCCGCCCTCAAGGACCAGGGCGTGACCGAATAGCGCCGGCGTCGATCACATTTCCGTCAACGCCCTATCCGGCCCAGCCGGAAACGGCGCAGAATAACACGATGCGCATCCCCCTTCCCGTTCTGCTCCTGGCCCTGCTCGCCGGCTGCGGCTGGTTCGGCGGCGACATGCCGCCCGTCAACCGCATGCCCAATCCGGAGTTGGCGACGCCCAAGGAATCCACGGCACCCGCCGAGGCCGGGCCGGTCGACGCCAATCCCCTGCCCGCCCCCCCCACTACCTCTGCGGCGTCCGATTCCATCCCCAGCTACGGCGATACCGCGGCCAGCATCGCCGGCGACATCGTCACCGTCACGGTGAGCGATCCCCTGCCGGTGAAGGAAGCCCGCCTCATCGCCCCGGACGGCAGCATCGTCACCGCCAGCACCATCGAAGGCGAACGCCTGATGACTCATGAGGACAACGGCCTGCGCCCGCGCATCGGCGTCGGCGTCTCTGGCGGCTCCAGTGGTGGCGTCTCCACCGGCATCGGCATCGGCTTTCCACTCTTCTCGACCGGCGAGAGCAAGACCTACAGCGTCACCCGCAGCAGGATCACCTTCCGGCTCGCCGATCCGGCCGACTACCGGCAGAACTGGCAGCGCTATGCCATCGCGGTCGATCTCGACGACGGCGTCAATCGCCGCTCGTTCCAGATGCTGCCGCCGGCGCCGCCCGGTCCCTGACCGAAATCGGCGAGATCTCTCCCCGCCGCGCGCCGCCTCATCCGGTTGATGCCAGCTTGTCGGCGTAGGTTCCGAAGCAATGCAGCAGGACGTGATCCCAGCCGCCGTCATACATTTGGCGCCGCGCCGCTCCTTCCTCGCCCAGATTTTCCCAGCCGGCATGGGTCAAGGCGAGACGAGTACCGGCACCCGTTACAGTAAATCGCAGATCCACGATCTGGGCAGTCTCGATGCTGCGACCGGGATGCCAGGTAAAGGTCAGGCGCGCGGGTGGTTCCCACACCGCGACGATGCCGATGACGGCGCGCGCCCCGTCGTTCGACGTTTCGTAGAAATGGCCGGCGAGGCGCGGCTCGATGCCGTTGCCAGCGGAACCCTCCTCAAACACCGAATGCGATTTGTGCGGCCACCAGTTGTCGATCTCAGCGGTGAAGGCAGCGAAGGCTCGCACCTGATCAATCTTCACCGTCAGTTCCTTGCGGATCGGCGGCACGGCGAATTCACGCACCACGTGCGGGTCGGTCTCAATCATGGCCATCCTCCCCCCGGCTCTCGACCTGCCGCGCGAAGGCGGCGAGCGCATCGGTCCACAACCCGTCGAGATAGGCGCGCAATGCGCCGAGGCCGGCGGGATCGATCCGGAAGAAATGTCGCGTGCCGGCGCGCCGTTCCGCAACGAGACCCGCATCCTTGAGCAACCTGAGATGCTGCGACACCGCCGGCCGGCTGACGGGCAAATCCCGGGCCAATTCACCCACCGAGCGCTCGCCGCCCCGCAACAGGTCGAGCATGGCGCGCCGGGTGGGGTCGGTCAGGGCCGCAAGCAGGGTTGATTGGTCATTCATGGCTAACCGTAAGCTATCACTTACTGATAATCAAGCCTCCCGATGCCCAATTGTCCGGCATCGTGCTGGGCACCCGGCGTGTCAGCGATGCCGTTCCAGCCACAGCTTGGCGGCGAGGCTGATGAGGGCCAAGAGGGTGAGCAAGGTCGCCGCGGCGAAGGCACCCACGGCCGAATAATCGTTGAACAGCAGCTCGATCTGCAGCGGCAGGGTATTGGTCTGACCGCGGATGCTGCCCGAAACCACCGAGACCGCGCCGAACTCGCCCATCACCCGGGCATTGCACAGCAGCGCGCCGTAGAGCAGACCCCATTTCATGTTGGGGAGGGTGATCAGCAGAAAGGTCCTGAAGCCGCTGGCACCCAGGGAAAGCGCCGCCTCCTCGTATTCATTGCCCTGCACCTGCATGGTGGCGATGAGCTCGCGCGCGACGAAGGGCGAGGTCACGAACATGGAGGCCAGGAAGATGGCGGGCAGGCTGAACATGATCTGGATGTCATGCGCCGCCAGCAGCGGCCCCAGCAGCCCCTGGCTGCCATATAGGAAGAGATAGGCGACGCCGGCCACGATCGGCGAGATCGAGAACGGAATCTCGATCACCGTGATAAGCAGTTTCTTGCCCGTGAACTCGAAACGGGTGATGCACCAGGCGGCCGAGATACCAAAGGCGATGTTGACTGGCACCACGACCACGGCCGTGAGCAGGGTGAGGAACACCGCGTGCAGCGTCGAGGGTTCCAGGATCGCGTCGAAATAGGCACCGAGCCCCAGCCCCAGTGCCTCGACGAAAATGACCACCACCGGCAGGAGCAGCAGGAGGGCGGCCAGCAGGAAGGCAGATGCGATGAGCGTGCGGCGCACCCATGGGCTCTGACCGACGCGTTTTTTCGCCTGCCGGTCGCCGCCACCAGGGGTCGGCAGGACGTTCGCCTCGATGGCACCGATGAGACCCGTCATCAGTTCCCCCGCAGATAGCGCAGCTGCCAGAGCTGGATGCCGTTGACGACAAACAGCATGGCAAAGGCCGCCATCAGAATCACCGTGGCGAGTGCCGCCGCCGCAGCGTAGTCGAACTCCTCCACACGGATGACGGTCAGCAGCGCGGTGATCTCGGTCTGCATGGGGAGGTTGCCGGCGATGAAGATGACCGCGCCGAATTCACCCAGGGAACGCGCAAAAGCGAGCGCGCAACCGGCGATGAAGGCCGGCAGGATGGTCGGGAAGATGATTCGGGCGAAGATCTGGAAATCGCTCGCACCCAGCATGATCCCGGCCTCCTCCGCTTCCGGCTCCATGTCCTCGAGCACCGGCTGCACCGTGCGCACGACGAAGGGCAGGCTGGTGAAGGCCATGGCGATGACGATGCCGGGCTGGGCATAGGCGACCTTGATTCCCAGCGGCGCCAGGAACTGGCCGAGCCAGCCATTGGGGGCGAGCAATGCCGTGAGGCTGATCCCCGCCACCGCGGTGGGGAGCGCGAAGGGTAGATCGACCAGCGCATCCAGCAGCCGGCGGCCGGGAAAGTCGTAGTTCACCAGCACCCAGGCCAGCAGCAGGCCGATGACCGCGTTCATCAGCGTGGCATGGAGCGCCGAGCTCAAGGTGAGCCGGTAGGTGGCGACGGCGCGCGGCGAGGACACAATCGCCCAGTATTCCGCCAAGGTGAGGCTGGCCGCCTTGAGGACCAGCGCCAGGATCGGCAGCAGCACGATGATCGCGAGATAAGCGAGGGTGAGGCCGAAGGTGAGGCCAAATCCGGGAATCACCCCGCGCTTCAAGAAGCCACGCCGCCGGCGGGATGCCGGCGGCGTCGCGGTTCCCATGGTCTGGGCGAACTCGTTCATGCCCGTGCGATGCCTATTGATTGACGAAGGCCCGGTCGAGCAGCCCGCCGCTGGCGAAATGCTCGGCGGCGATCTTCTCCCAGCCGCCGAAGACATCCTCCGCCGTCACCAGCCGTACCTCGGGAAAGTTCGCCGCATGGCGCTGCATGACACCGGCATCGGTCACCCGATAGGCATGGCTGGCGATGATGTCCTGCGCCTCGGGCGAGTAGAGAAAGTCGAGATAGGCGGTTGCGACCGCCTGCGAGCCACGCTTCTCGGCCACCTTGTCCACCACGGCCACCGGAAACTCCGCCAGCAGGCTGACGCTCGGTGTCACCGCCTCGAACCGGTCGGCGCCGAATTCCTTGCGGATGCCCTGCACCTCGGCTTCGAAGGTGATGAGCACGTCGCCCATCTCGCGCTCCACGAAGGTGGTGGTGGAGGCACGCCCGCCGGCATCGAACACCGGCACCCGGGCGAAGATCTTCTTCACGAATTCGGTCGCCAGCGCCTGGTCGCCGGCGAATTTCTCCAGCGCATAGGCCGTGGCCGCGAGATAGGTATAGCGGGCATTGCCGGAGGTCTTGGGATTGGGGAAGATCACAGCGACGTCGTCGCGGATGAGATCGTCCCAATCCTGGATGTTCTTCGGGTTCCCGGCGCGAACCAGGAAGGCGGGCAGCGAATAGAAGGGCGAGCTGCGGTTCGGGAATTTCGCCTGCCAATCCGCCGGAATGAGCCCGCCCTTGTCGTGCAGCAGCTGGACATCGGTCACCTGGTTGAAGGTCACCACATCGGCCTGCAGGCCCTCGAGGATGGAGCGCGCCTGTTTCGAGGTGCCGCCATGGGACTGGTCGACCGTGACCTCGGCGCCGGTCTTCTCCAGCCATTGCCGCTGGAAGACCGGATTGAGCTCGGCAAAGAGCTCGCGGCCCACGTCATAGGAGACGTTGAGGATCCCGGAGGGCGAGACGGCAGCCACTTCCTCGGCCTGCGCCCGCACCCCGCCCGCCACCAGACCCGTGAGAAACAGCGCCGTCAGCCCGAGGCGCGCCAGATTACGCAAAGACATGTGTGATACTCCGAAGTTGAATTCACACAATTGATATGCATTCGCCAAATCATATTCAATCCAGTATCGTGCGTATTTAGGTGATTTAATCTCTCTCAGATGTTTAATTTTCTAACGGCAGGCGTTCGGGCGGCCCGCAATGGCCCTGCTGGAATTATTCCTTATCCATTGAAATTTAATATATTTTCTAGCAGGATGCGGGATGTCAGGCGTCCTCACGAAGGCGATATTTCACACCCAGATCAGCCCTTGAGCAAACCCCGCAGCCGGTAAAGCTGTTCCAGCGCTTCCTTTGGCGAGAGCTCGTCGGGGTTGATGCCTTTGAGCGCGTCCTCGACGGCGCTCTCCGCCTGGATCGCAGCGGTGGAAGGCGCCTGCACGGAGAAGAGGGGCAAGTCGTCAGCTAGGCGGGTAAGTGCCCCCGCCTGATCGCCCTTCTCCAGGGTCGAGAGGACCTCCTCGGCGCGGTGGATGGCGGCGGCGGGCAGGCCGGCCAGCTTCGCCACATGGATGCCGTAGGAGCGGTCGGCCGCACCCGGCCCGATCTCGTGGAGGAACTTCACCTCGTTCTGCCACTCCATCACACGCATCGTATAGGGCTTCAAGGCGGGCAGCCTGCCGGCAAGCCGCGTCAGCTCATGGTAATGGGTGGCAAAGAGCGCGCGGGAAGCATTCACCTCGTGAAGATGCTCCAGACAGGCCCAGGCGATGGAGAGGCCGTCGAAGGTCGCAGTGCCGCGCCCGATCTCGTCGAGGATTACCAGCGAGCGCGCCGTCGCGCGGTTGAGGATCGCCGCCGTCTCCACCATCTCGACCATGAAGGTGGAGCGACCGCGAGCGAGATCGTCGGCCGCCCCCACGCGGCTGAACAGCCGGTCGACGATGCCGATCCGCGCCGATGCCGCCGGGACGAAGCTGCCCATCTGGGCAAGGATCGCGATGAGCGCATTCTGCCGCAGGAAGGTCGACTTGCCGGCCATATTGGGTCCCGTGACCAGCCACAGGCGCCGGTCGTCGGAGAGATCGCAATCATTGGCGACGAAGGCGCCGCCTTGCGCGCGCGCCAGTGCCGCCTCCACCACTGGGTGCCGCCCGCCCTTGATCGCAAAATCGGTATCGGTCGTGATCTCCGGCCGCGCCCAATCGCCTTCCCGCGCCCGTTCGGCAAGGGCGGCCGTGACATCGATGAGCGCCAGGGCGGCGGCAGCCAGCGCGATCGGTTCCGCCCGCGCCACCACGTCGGCCACCAGATCCTCGAACAGCTTGAGTTCGAGGGCGAGTGCGCGGTCGCCGGCATGGACGATGCGGCTCTCCAGTTCCGCGAGCTCGCCGGTCGAGAAGCGCATGGCATTGGCCATGCTCTGGCGGTGTATGAAGCGCGCATCCCCTTTCAGCTTGTCGGCGTTCTGGGGTGTCACTTCGATGTAATAGCCGATCACATTGTTGTGGCGGATCTTCAGCGCCGCGATGCCGGTCTCGGCCTTGAGCCGCGTCTCCAGCGCCACGATGAGGGAGCGGGAATCCTCCTTGAGGCCGCGCAATTCGTCGAGCTCGGCGAGATAGCCCCTGGCGATGAAGCCGCCGTCGCGGACAAGCAGCGGCAGCTCCTCGGCGAGCGCGCGGGCAAGACGTTCGACCAGTTCCGTGTGATGGCCGAGATCCGCGGCAGCCTCCCGCAGCAGGTCGGGGGCGGCATCGAGACGCGGCGCCGCGATGAGTCGCCGGAATTCGACGCTCGCCGCCAGCCCGTCCCGGATCGCGGCGAGATCGCGCGGGCCGCCGCGGCCAGCGGTGAGCCGCGAGAGGGCACGTTCGAGATCCGGCACCTGGCGCAGGGCCTCGCGGAGATCGCGCCGGAGGTCGTCCGCCGCCACCAGATGCGCCACCGCATCCAGCCGCGCATGGATGGCGCCCGGATCGGTGAGGGGGGCCGCCAGCCAGTCGGCGAGCAGCCGCCCGCCGCCCCCGGTGAGGCTGCGATCGAGGCTGGCCAGCAGCGAATCCTGCCGCTCGCCGGAAAGGTTCCGGGCAAGCTCCAGATTGCGCCTGGTGGCGGCGTCGATTTCCATGAAAGCGCCGTCCAGCATGCGCGACGGGGGCGAGAGGCGCGGAATGCGGCCTTGCTGGGTGAGTTCCACGTAATCCAGCACGGCCCCCATCGCCGCCACTTCGGCGCGGGTGAAACTGCCAAAGGAATCGAGTGTTGCCGTGCCGAGAAACCGCTCCAGCCTTTTCCGCGCATTGTCGCTGTCGAACCGCGCCGAGGGGAGCGGCGAGAGGCGCATCTTGTAATCGGCGAAGACCTCGAACAGGCCGGGCCGCGCCAGCAGCCGGTCGGGCAGCAGGATCTCGGTCGGATCGAGCCGGGCGAGAAGGGCGGCGAGGTCGCGCTCATCCGCCTGCTGCACGAAGAAGCTGCCGGTCGAGATGTCGACCCAGGCAAGGCCGAGCCCGCCGCCGGCCTCGGCGAGGGCGCAGAGGAAATTGTGCCGTCGCGCCTCGAGGAGCGCATCCTCGGTGAGCGTACCCGGGGTCACGATGCGAGTGACAGCGCGGTTGACAACCGATTTCGACCCGCGCTTCTTCGCTTCTGCCGGGTCCTCGACCTGTTCACACACCGCCACCCGGAAGCCCTGGCGCACCAGCTTGGAAAGATAGGCCTCATGGGCATGGACCGGCACGCCGCACATGGGGATGTCGTCGCCGGCATGCTTGCCGCGCTTGGTGAGTGCTATGTCGAGGGCGGCCGAAGCCTTCACCGCGTCCTCGAAGAACATCTCGTAGAAATCGCCCATGCGGTAGAACAGCAGCGCATCCGGGTGCTGCCGCTTGGCCGCCAGATACTGCGCCATCATCGGCGTCGCATCGGCCGAGTCACGCGCCCATTGCGGCTGTCCTACGGGGCTGTTGGCGGCGTCGTCATGCATGGCCGCAGGCTTAGCACCGGCTCCGGGGATTCGCTAGGGGCGGTGATTCTCGGGCCCCGACCTACGCCGCCCGCCGCCGCATCCGATCGGCCAGGATCACCAGCAGGATGCCGGGGATGAACACGACCGTGGCGATGGCGGGATAGAGCGGCGAGGAGCCAGTGGCGATACCGGAAAAGACGAAGGTGGGCAGCGTGCGCGCCGCACCGGAGAGGCTGTAGGTCAGGTAGAAATTGCCCCAGGAGAGCAGGAAGGAAAAGATCGCCGCCGAGAAGATTCCCGGCCAGAGCAGCGGCAGGGTGATGTAGCGATAGACCGCCCAATTGCTGGCGCCGCAATCCCTGGCCGCGTCCTCGAGGGTGGCGTCGAAATTGAACACCTGCACCGCCACGATCACCATGGCGAAGGGGGCGATGTAGACCACATGTCCGATGATGGCGGTAACCAGCCCGGTGTTGAAATTGAACTGGCGCCCCAAGACCGAGAACCAGAGCAGCAGCACGATCCCCAGCAGCAATTGCGGGAAGGCGAGCGGTGCCGCGGCAAGTCCGGTAAAGGGGATCCGCAGGCGGAAGCGGTAGCGCACGGCGACGATGGCCGCCAGCGTGCCGATGAGGGTGGCAAAGACCATTGCCACCACGGCAATGAGGGTCGAGTTCCACAGCGCGTTTCCGGCGTTGCTGTTGCGGAAAAGCTCGCCATACCAGCGCAGCGAGAAGCCCTCGAACGGCAAGGTGAGGAACCGGCCCTCCTGGAAGGAAAAGGCGATGAGGGTGAAGATCGGGATGTAGAAGAAGAGCAGCACTGCCCCGGTGGCACCGTAGAGCAGCACATCGGCCAGCCGCGCCTCGGCGCGCGCGTTGAGCCAGGGAGTGGGCTGGGGATAGCCCGTCATGCCGGCCCCAAGTGTCGCTTGAGGCTGTAGACCCGGTTGAACAGCAGCACCACGAAGACCGCCACCGTCATCAGCACCATGGTGAGCGCTGCGCCCAGCGGCCAGTTGACCCGCGTTTCGAAGGTCTGGCGGATCAGCTCGGCCGACATCGGCGACTTGCCGCCGCCCAGCACCTTGGGCTCCAGGAAGACGCCCACGGCGAGCAGGAAGATGAGCACCGCGCCGGCCCAGATGCCGGGCCGCGCCAGCGGCAGGGTCACCTCCCAGAAGGCGCGGAACTTGGAGGCGCCGGCGTCATAGGCGGCGAGGACCAGCGAGCGGTCGATCTCGTCGATCGAGAGATAGATGGTGAAGATGGCGAAGGCCAGCAGGTTGTAGACCATGCCCAGCATGGTGGCCCAATCGGTGAAGAGGATATTGACCGCGTCGCCCTCGAAGCCGAGGCCACGGGCGAGATAATTGGCGGCACCGTTCTTGTCGAGAAAAAGCACCCAGCCGAAAGTCTTCAGCGTCGCATCGGTGAGGAAGGCGAAGGTGATGAGCACCTTCACGTGGTTCTGGAAGGCGCGCAGCCGGCTGGCCAGCGCATAGGCCACGGGAAAGGCGATCAGCAGGCAGAGCGCCACGCAGAGCGTCGCCATGAACAGGGTATGGCCGAGGATGGTCCAGTAATGTGCCTTGGTGAAAACATCCGTCCAGGTATGGAGCGACCATGTCCAGCTGAGCTGGAAATCCCGCGTCCGCTGGAAGGTGAGGGCGATGGTCATCAGCAAGGGGGCGAGGAAGCAGGTGGTTTGCAGCAGCACGGCGGGCAGGGCCTTTCCCAGCAACGCCGGATCGCGCCAGCTGCGGTCGATCACCGCGCTCATCCGGCGTTCCCGCCCTGGAAGAGGTAGATATCGCGATTGGCGAAACCAAGACGGATGGTTTCGCCAATCCCGGCCGGCTGGGTGGAAGATCCGGCCAGTTCGAAGATGAGCGGGCTGCCGTCCGTGAGCTGGGCACGGTACTGCACCGTGCCGCCCTTGGAGAAGATCTCGCTCACCCTGGCATCGAGTTCGAAATCGGCGCGCCCGTCACTCTCAAGCGGCGCCAGAAGCTCCGGCCGCACCATCAGCTGCGCCGGCCCCGCCAGCAAACCCGGTGCCATCAGCGCTGCGGAGATGCGCGCCTCGCCGAAGATACCTGGGGCCGCGACGGCGGCGCCTGCGGCATCGACGCTGCGTATCTCGACCGGCAGCAGATTGGTGTCCCCGATGAATCCGGCCACAAACGCATCCGCCGGCCTGTAGTAGATGTCGTTTGGCTGGCCCACCTGCAGGATCTCGCCCGCCCGCATGACGCAGATGCGGTCGGCCAGCATCATCGCTTCTTCGAGATCGTGGGTCACATGCACGAAGGTGACGCCGACGCTGCGGTGGAGCCGCTTCAGTTCTGCCTGCAGCACCTTCTTCAACTTCACGTCGAGGGCCGAGAGCGGCTCGTCGAGCAGCAGCAGCTTGGGTTCCGAGATCATCGAGCGCGCCAGCGCCACGCGCTGCTGCTCGCCACCCGAAAGCTGGCGCGGGAACCGGGTGAGGTATTCCGGCTTCAGCTGCATGAGCTCGATCATCGCCATCACGCGTTTGGCGATCGTGCCTGCGTCGACCTTCCGCAGCTTGAGCGGAAATCCGATATTGTCAGCAACACTCATGTGCGGAAACAGCGCCAGCTTCTGGAACACCATGCTGGTGGGCCGGGCGGCCGCGGGCACCCCCAGCATGTCCTGGCCGTCGATGGCGATGGCGCCGGAATCCGGCTCCTCGAACCCGGCCACATGCTTGAGGAGTGTCGTCTTGCCGCAACCCGACGGCCCGACCAAGGCCAGGAACTCGCCCGGCGCCACGGACAACGAGACACCCTTGAGCGCCTGGTAGGCGCCGAAACTCTTTCGGATATCTCGGATGTCGAGGATAGGAGCGACCTGACCGGTCATGCCGTTGCGGTTCCAGTTCATATAAAGCCGTCATCCCCCGCCTCAGGCGGGGGATGACATTCTTGGGCCATCCAGGATAATCGCCCCCGGATGGCCTTCATAGGGCCGATCCGGGAGTATCTCTGTCGCGTCGATCAGCCGGCGTTGGCCAGTTCTTCCTGCCAGATCGCCAGCATCTCGTCGATGTTGGGGGCGATGCGGTGCATTTGGGAATTGTCCCAGGCATGCCACATGTAGTCGGTCTGCAGGATGCTCTTTTCCTCGTCGGTATAGAGCTCCTCCACCGCCTTGTTGGTGACCACGTTGCAGGTGGTCTCGAGCAGCGAAAGGGTATGGCCGGCATCCTTGGAGACCACATGCTTCAGGAGCTTCTGGGCCAGTTCCGGCTGGTCCGTCTCCTTCAGGATCGCGGTCGCCTCCACCCAGATGATGCCCTGCTTGATGCCGTTCTTGGGGTCCGGCACGGTGGCGATGATGTTCTTGTGTCCCTGGAACCGCACCGCCGAGGTCAGATACGACCCGGCGCCGATGCAGCCCAGCAGCGAGCCGTCGAGGAGGCCCTTCTGCGCCTGGGTGAGGTCGGCCACCAGGGTGCGCGTGTTCTTGAACATGGCGCGCAGGACCTTGCGGATTTCCTCAAGTTGCGCCGCATCCAGTTCCTGATAGGGGTCGATCCCGGCATGGAGCGCCATGGGCAGGATCGGCCAGTCTCCCCAATCCATGACGCAGATCTTGTCCTTGTTCTTGGCGTCGAACACCGGATCGTAGCTCTTCCACTCGTCGGGGTCGGTGACGTCGGTGTTGATGCAGGGACCGACCCAGCCCCAGCGGGTGGCGACGCCGATGGTCTTGCCGTCATGGAGCAACGGCTCGAAGGGCGGCTTGAACTGGTCGTAGAAGGTCGCATAGACGTCGGCATAGTCGTCCGGGTTGAGTTCCAGGGCGAGGCCGGCCGGACCCATGCGGGTGATCCAGGGCATGTCGGAGGAAACCAGGTCGACCTCGCGCGAGGCACCCGCCTGGAGCTTGGCAAAGCCACCCGGCGAATCGACGATGAGGTCGAAGGCGATGTCGGTGTCGTTGGCCGCGTTGAAGGGATCGATGATGCGGGGATCGTTGTAACCTTCCCAGCACATATAGCTCATCTGTGTCGCGGCCTGTGCCGGCTTGCCAAAGGAAAGACCGCTCATCGCGGCAACGCCGGCCGCCGCGCCGGCCGATTTCAGCAGGCGCCGCCGGCTCATGCCGGCATCGTCGAGTCCCATCGCCGCAATCTGGCGCTGGTAGTATTTCGGTAGATCGCTGTACCAGGATGTCGACATGTCTCGTTCCTCCCTCGGAAGCGGCACTCGGCGTTATGGGCTGGAAGCATGCGTATGCCATTGGCCGCGATGTCGAAGCGGATCATGGCGGAATCCCATCCCGGTGGCGATATCCCCGGGGAGATAGCAGCGGTCACGTCTGCGCGATGGCAGGCTCAGCCGACGAAGCTGAGAAAGGCCGCGAAAAGCTCCGCCTGGGTGGACAGTCCCAATTTGCGGTAGATGTTTTTGCGGTGCACCTTGACCGTTCCGGGACTGATGTCGAGGAGATGGGCGACCGAGCCGGTGGAATGGCCCTGCAGGATCAGCGAGACGATCTGGCGCTCGCGCTCGGAGAGGTGCCCGGCACCGAACTCTTGATAGGCGGCGGTGACCTGGCCCGGATCGCGCGGCCGCTCCCGCGGTCCCGCCACCGGTACGCCGGTGGGCTGCGCCAGGGCTTCCCATTGCCGCGAACAGAGGCCCGAGAGCGCGGGCGCCAGGGCCTGGAGCAGATCCATGTCCGAGCGGCCGAGGCCGGGGGAATCCACCCAGCGCGCGAGGGAGAGCACACCGGTCATCGGACCCGCGATACCCTGCCCGATGGGAAAATAGAAGCCAACCTCCTCACGGATGCCGGTCAGGCGGTAATGGCTGCGGAAATACTCCGATTGCCGGAAGCGGTCAGGCGCGATGTCCCGCAGGCGATAGCAGCCCTGCTGCACCCCGGCGGCCACCTTCTGGAAAAAGGGATCGAGTACATAGGGGGCCGTGCAATAGGTATTGATCACCACCTCGCGCTGCGCCGGCGGCAGGGTATCGCCCAGCGCCAGCGGCCGGCCGTCGCCCTGATAGGCAAACACCATCAGGAAATCGAAATCGATCAGGCGCCGGACGGAGCGCAGCAGGATCGGCCCGAAATCCTCCTGCCCAAGCGCCGCAAGAAGGTCGGCGATGCCACGGTTCCACTGCTCGAGCAGCTGGGTCGAACGCGTAAGCGGGATCTGCCGAGCCGGCTCCGCCACCGGCTCCGACCGCACTATTGCTTTGGAGATATGGGGTCGCGCGATATTCAGGGTCTATACTCCGGCAAGATCGGGCAGATCGCTGTCAGAGAATGACGGCTTGCGCGGAAATATGTCAAATCTGGACGCCGTCATGACGTCGTCCCGGTGGGGAGATGAAGGATGGCCCAGCCCGACGACGACATCGCCCTGCGGGTCCAGGCGCTGGAACAGGCGCTGGTTGCCAAGGGGCTGGTCGACCCGGCGGCCCTCGCCGCCTTCGTCGATGCCTATGAGAACCGCATCGGGCCGAAGAACGGCGCCCGGGTCGTCGCCCGGGCCTGGACCGATCCGGCCTACAAGGCGCGGCTATTGGAGAACGGCGCCGCCGCCATCGGCGAGCTCGGCTATGGCGGGCTTCAGGGTGAGAATCTGGTGGTGGTGGAGAATACCGCGGACACACACAACCTGATCGTCTGCACGCTATGCTCCTGCTATCCTTGGCCAGTCCTCGGCCTGCCACCGGTCTGGTACAAGAGCCCGGCCTATCGCGCCCGCGCGGTCAAGGAACCGCGCGCGGTGCTCAAGGAATTCGGACTCGATCTTCCGGCGGAAATGCAGGTCCGAGTCTGGGACAGCAGCGCGGAAATTCGCTACATGGTGCTGCCGCGGCGGCCGGCGGAAACACAGCATCTCGATGAGCGGGAACTGGCCGCAATGGTCACCCGCGATGGCATGATCGGCACGGCGACGATCTGATGAACGGCATCCACGACATGGGCGGCATGGACGGCTTCGGCGCAGTGGTGCCGGAGGCGGGCGAGCCGGTGTTTCATGCCGAATGGGAAAAACGGATGTTCGCCATCGCTGCCGCCGTTCCTTTCGCCCTGCCCTTCGCCGATGACCATCTGCGGCGCGAGATCGAACGCATTCCGCCGGTCGTTTACCTTGGTTCCAGCTATTACGAGCTCTGGTACCACGCCATCATGGCACTGCTCGCCGAACGCAATGCCTTCTCGCCGGCCGGACCGCAGGGCGCCAATCCGCCACTGCAGGCCGATGCGGTCGACGCCGCGATCCTGGCCGGTGCCACCACCCGCATGGCTGCCCCCCATGCGGTGGCGCGGTTCCAGCCCGGCGATGCAGTCGTAACCCGCAACATCAACCCCCACGATCACACCCGCCTGCCGCGCTATGCGCGTGGCCGGCATGGCGCGATCCTGCGCAATCACGGCACCTTCAGCTTCGCCGACAGCAACGCGCGCGGCGACGGTCCGTCCCCACAGCATCTTTACGCTGTGCGATTCACGGCGCAGGAATTGTGGGGACCCGATGCGTCCCGCCGGGACGATCTGGTGCTGGATCTGTGGGACGCCTATCTGGAGCCGGCATCGTGACCCACCCCCCGGAACAGCCCGTCTTCGCGGAACCGTGGCAGGCGCAGATCTTTGCGCTCATCGTGGCGCTGGAAAAAGCCGGGCACTTTGCCTGGCCGCGCTTCCAGGCGCTTCTCACCGCCGCGATCGCTGCCGCACCGCAGGGCGAGCAGGAAGCTGCGTACTACTACAGGCACTGGCTGCACGCCGCCGAAACGCTGCTTGGCGAATTGCAGCTGGTCGACGCCGATGAACTTCAGACGCGCCGCACCCAGCTTGCCGCCATGCGCGCTGCCAGCCATCAACATCACAACTAGGAAATCGAGGATCGCATGCAAGGCAAGATGAAAGCCGCCATTCAGCGCAAGACCGGCACCCCCCTCAAGATCGAGACTCTGCCCATCCCGCAGCCGGGGCCGGGCGATATCCTGATCAAGGTGACCGCCTGCGGCGTCTGTCATTCGGACCTGCATGCCATCGACGGCGACTGGAACCCGGGCCCGGTCCTGCCGCTCATCCCCGGCCACGAAGTGGCGGGACATGTGGCCGCGATCGGTGCCGGGGTGAAGGGCTTCCGCCTCGGCGACGCGGTGGGCGTGCCCTGGATGTACAGCGCCTGCGGTCAATGCGAGTTCTGCCAGGCCGGCATGGAGACGATCTGCAAGGCAGCCGAAGCCACCGGCTACAGCAAGCCCGGCGGTTATGCCGAATTCATGCTGGCCGATGCCGCCTTCGTCGCCCGCCTGCCGAAGAAGGCCGATCTCTACGCCATCGCGCCGATCCTTTGCGCCGGTGTCACCACCTACCGCGGCCTCAAGCGCACCAAGGTGCGGCCGGGTCAGTGGATGGCCGTGGTCGGCATCGGCGGCCTCGGCCACATTGCCGTGCAATATGCCATCGCCATGGGCATGCGCGTGGCGGCGGTCGATGTCGATGACGAGAAGCTGAAACTGGCAAAGAAGCTCGGCGCCGAGTTCACGGTGAATGCGCGGAAGGCCGATCCGGTGGCGGCGATTCAAGAAAAGCTCGGCGGCACCCATGGCGCGGTGGTGACCGCGGTCGCGACCCAGGCCTTCGAGCAGGCGATCGGCATGCTGCGCCCGGCAGGCACGGTCGCCTATATCGGCCTCCCTGGCGGCAAGGCGGACCAGATCCGCGCCTCGATCTCCGCCATCACCAATTGGGAACTGACCGTGACCGGCTCCAATGTGGGCACGCGCCTCGACCTCAACGAAGCCGTGGCCTTCGCCCTCAACGGCCTCGTCAAGGCCAAGATCCAGAAGGCGCCGCTCTCGCAGATCAACCGCATCATGAACGACATGCGCAAGGGCCGCATCGTCGGCCGCATGGTGCTGGATCTCGCTTAGCGGCTTTCTGCAATTTCCAGAATGCGGTTCAGATCGGCGTGGCGCTCCAAATGCGCCGCAAGATCGTCGAGGGCCTGTTCGACGCCGGTTTCATAGGCGATGCCGCTCGTCTCCCGCACCTTGAGCGCGTTGAGGAAGGCGTGACGGAAGGGATCGGCAGCGAAGATACCGTGTAGATAGCACCCCATGACGGCGCCGTCCGGCGAAACGGCGCCGTCGCCGCGCCCGGCGATGGAGAGCAGCGGCCGCGTGGTATCCGGTCCCTCGCTGCGCCCCACATGCATCTCATAGCCTTGCACCGTCGCCTTGAACGACGGCGCTTCGCCGGTGACTTCCACCAATGTCTTGTCGCCGGTGAGGATCGTTGCGACATCGAGCAGGCCGAGGCCGTCGATCCCCCCCTTCGGCCCCTCGATCCCGTCCGGGTCCTCGATGCGCCTTCCCAGCATCTGATAGCCGCCACAGAGGCCCAGCACCTTGCCGCCGCGCCGCAGATGGGCGCGGATATCGATATCCCAGCCGGCCGCGTAGAGTGCGCGGAGATCCGCGATGGTGGCCTTCGACCCGGGCAGCAGGACGAGATCGGCGTCGCCCGGCAGGGCGCGGCCGGGGCGCACCAGATCGAGCGTCACATCCGGTTCGGCGCGCAGGGGGTCAAGGTCGTCGAAATTGGAGATGCGCGGCAGCTGCGGCACCACGATCTTGATGGCGCGGCCCGCCGCCTGCTCGAAGGAATCGAGCGCCACCGCGTCTTCCGGCGGCAGCCGGTGAGCCCCGGCGAACCAGGGGATGAGGCCGAGCGGCGCCCAGCCGGTCCGGTCGGCGATGAACTGCATGCCGTCGGCAAAGAGTGCGGGATCGCCGCGGAACTTGTTGATGAGGAAGCCCTTGATGCGCGCGCCTTCCACCGGTGGCAGCAGGTTGAGCGTGCCAATGAGCGAGGCGATGACGCCACCCCGGTCGATGTCGCCCACCAGCACCACCGGCACGTCCGCCGCCTCGGCAAAGCCCATATTGGCGATATCGCCAGCCCGCAGATTGATCTCCGCCGGCGAGCCCGCCCCTTCCACCAGCACCAGATCGGCCCCGTCAGCGAGGTGCTGGAAGCTGTCCAGCACCGCGCTCATCAGCCTGGGTTTGAGATCATGATAGTCGCGCGCCCGGGCATTGCCGAGAATCTTCCCCTGCACGATCACCTGGGAGCCGACATCGCTCTGCGGCTTCAGCAGCACCGGGTTCATGTGCACGCTGGCCGGCACGCGCGCGGCGCGCGCCTGCAGGGCCTGGGCGCGGCCGATCTCGCCGCCATCGGCGGTGACGGCGGCATTGTTCGACATGTTCTGCGGCTTGAACGGCCGCACCTTGAGACCACGGCGCGTGAAGGCACGGGCCAGCCCGGCCACGATCAGCGACTTCCCGACATCCGAGCCGGTACCCTGGAACATGATGGCGGGAGTCATGATCTGGTGCGACCCCTCAGAACTCCACGCCCGCCTGCGCCTTCACCCCGTCGCGGAAGGGGTGCTTGACCATCTCCATCTCGGTCACCAGATCGGCCAGCGCGATGAGGTCATCCTTGGCGTTGCGGCCGGTCAAGACGACATGGAGGTCCGGCCGCTTGGCCTTGAGTGCGTCCAGCACTTCCTCCAGCGGCAGGTAATCGTAGCGCAAGGCGATGTTGATCTCGTCCAGCAGCACGAAGTCGAAACTCGGATCCGCCATCATGCGCTTGGATTCGTCCCAGGCGGCGCGGGCGAAGGCGATGTCGCGGGCGCGGTCCTGGGTCTCCCAGGTGAAGCCCTCGCCCAGCGCCTTGATCTCGATAAGATCGGGAAATTTCTCCAGGATGCTGCGCTCGCCGGTATCCCACTTGCCCTTGATGTACTGGACGACGCCCACCTTCATGCCATGGCCGAGGCAGCGCAGCACCATGCCGAAGGCCGCCGTGGACTTGCCCTTGCCCTTGCCGGTATGGACGATGATGAGGCCTTTTTCCTGGGTCTTCTCCGCCATCATGCGGTCGCGCGCTTCCTTGCGCCGGGCCGCCTTCTCATTGGCCTTCTGGTTGAGGTCGTCGCCGGTTTCCGTATTCATGCCGCTTCACTCCCCTGCGACCAGCCCTGCAATTTGAGACCGGCCGAATTTGATTTTGCCTGCCAGAGGCCGCGCGCTTGCGCCTCCAGCATCCGCTCGGCGATCTCGCGCAAGGCCGCCGGATTGTGCCGTTCGAGGAATTCCCGTACCGCATCGTCGTCGAGATAGGCATCGAAGACGGCGTCGAAGTGATGGTCCGCCACGCAATCGGCGGTGGCGGCGAAGGCGAAAAGATAGTCGACCGTGGCCGCCATCTCGAAGCCGCCCTTGTAGCCATGGCGCATGACACCCTGGAGCCATTTCGGGTTGACCACGCGGGCGCGCACGATGCGCGCGATCTCCTCGTCGAGGGCGCGCACTTTGACCGCCTCGGGGCGCGAATGGTCGTTGTGCCAGACCACGGCGCGCTTGCCGGTGAGATGCGTCACCGCCGCGGCGAGGCCGCCCTCGAACTGCCAGTAGTTGTCGCTGTCGAGAAGGTCATGCTCGGCATTGTCCTGGTTGTGCAGCACCGCCTCAACGCCACCGATGCGCCGGGTGAAGAGCCCCTGCTGCGCCTCGCCCTCGGTCCCGCCGCCATAGGCATAGCCGCCCCAGGCGAGATAGGCGCGGGCGAGATCGCCGGTTTCCTGCCAGCCCTTCTCGTCGATGAGCGATTGCAGCCCGGCCCCATAGGCGCCGGGCTTGGAGCCGAAGACGCGGTAGCCGGCGCGGCGCGCGGCTTCGGCCGCGCTCGCCCCCTCGGCGATGAGATCGGCACGTTCGGCGCGGACCCGTGCCGCCAGCGGGTTGAGATGATCCGGCTCGTCGAGGGCCGCCACGTCGCGCGCGGCGGAATCGAAGAGATCGATCTGGAGCGGGAAGGCGTCGCGGAAGAAGCCGGAGACGCGCAGGGTGACATCGACCCGCGGCCGCCCGAGCACGCCGAGCGGCAGGATCTCGAACCCGGCGACGCGGCCCGACCCGCCGGGATCCCAGGTGGGTTTGACGCCCATCAGCGCCAGGGCCTGGGCGATGTCGTCGCCACCGGTGCGCATGTTCGCGGTGCCCCAGGCGGAGAGCACGATCGCCCGGGGCCAGGCGCCATGTTCCTGGCGGTGGCGGTCGAGCACGAGGGTCGCCGATTGCCAGCCCAAGGCCCAAGCGGTTGGCGTCGGCACCGAACGCGTATCCACCGAGAAGAAGTTGCGGCCCGTGGGCAGCACGTCGAGGCGCCCGCGCGTCGGCGCACCGGAAGGACCCGGCGCCACGAAACGCCCAGCAAGGCCACGCAGCAGCCCGGCAAGCTCCGCCTTGCCGCAGGCAGCGACGCGGGGTCCGAGTTCCTCGGCGATGAAGCGCAGCACGGCATTCGTATTGCTCCAGGCCGGGTCAGTGGCCCGACGGCCGGCGACCAGGTCCAGCGCCAGTGTTTCCAGCCGCTCGACCGTGTCGCCGGTTAGGCGCCAGGCATCGGCGGTCACCGCCGCGAGGGCTGCCGGTTTGGGCCCGCGCCAGGCGTCGCCGAGCGATGTGTTGAGCGGGTCGAAATCGAGACCGAGCGCAAGATCGGCGGCAAGCGCGCGGATCAGCGACTGCCCCCCGCCCTCTCCCTTCCCGCGCGGCAGGCGCGTCAGCGCCACCAGCAACGCGTCCAGCATGGCGCCGGTGGGTGCCACGCCGAAGACATGGAGCCCGTCACGGATCTGCGCTTCCTTGAGTTCACAGAGATGATTGTCGAGCTTGGCTAGCGCCGTTTCGGTGTCGTCCTCGGGCGTCACCCCGCAATCCCGGGCGAGGCCGCTGGAAACGGCGAGATCCAGGATTTGTCGCTTCAAATCCAGACAGCGCCGGGGATCGACCTGGCTCGCCTCGAAATATTCGTCCACCAGCCGCTCGAGGTCGCGCAAGGGACCATAGCTTTCGGCCCGTGTCAGCGGCGGGGTCATGTGGTCGATGATGACGGCCTGGGCGCGGCGCTTGGCCTGGGCGCCTTCGCCGGGATCGTTGACAATGAAGGGATAGAGATGCGGCATCGGCCCGAAGATCGCTTCCGGGTAACAGGCAGCGGAAAGCGCCAGGGCCTTGCCAGGCAGCCATTCCATATTGCCGTGCTTGCCCATATGCACGACGGCATGGGCGCCAAAGGAGCCACGCAGGAAGGCATAGAAGGCGAAATAGTAATGCGGCGGCACCAGGTCCGGATCGTGATAGCTGCTGACGGGGTCGACCTCGTAACCGCGCGATGGCTGGATGCCGATCACCACATGGCCGAGATCGAGCAGCGGCAGATCGAAACCGCCGCCGTTGAAATGTGGGTCGGCGGCGGGATCGCCCCAGCGCGCGGTGACCTCGGCGCGGATCTTCTCCGGCAGCGCGGCGAAGACGGCATCGTATGCCGCGCGCTCGAGGCGGAAGCGTCCGGTGCCGCGCACCAGAAGAGCGCGCATCAGCGCATCGCCGTCCGGAGGAATATCGCGCAGCGCGTAGCCGGCTTCCGCCATCGCGCGCAGCACCTCGATGGTGCCGGCAGGCGTATCGAGGCCGACGCCGTTGCCGATGCGCCCGTCCTTGTTGGGGTAGTTGGCAAGGACGATGGCAACCCGCCGCGCGTCCGCAGGAGCGCGTCGCAGCGTCACCCAATTGGCGGCGAGATCGGCCGTGAAGGCGACGCGGTCCGCCACCGGCTGTGGTGCCACGATCGTGCACTGCGTGGCCGGATCGAAACGCGCGGCCGATTTCCAGGCAATGGCGCGGGCAAGGATGCGCCCGTCAAGCTCCGGCAGCGCCACCTGCATGGCAAGGTCGCGGGGCGAGAGACCACGCGTACTCGCCTGCCATTGTGTTTCCGATTCGCTGGAGAGGGCCACCTGCAGCACCGGATGATCGGCGGCGTCAAAGGGGGTCGAGAAGCTGGCCGCCCCCGGCTGCGAGATGGCAAAGCCGGTGCAGTTGAGGGTGATGTCCGGCGCCGCTTCCGCGTAAAGGCCGCGGATGAGATCGGCCGCCACCGCTTCCTTCAGCGAGTTGACGAAGACCGGCAGCGGGTTGAGACCGCGTTCTCGCAGCGCCGCGATGAGGGCGTCGATGGGGGCCAGGGTGCCCGCCTGCAGCAGCGCGCGGTAGAAGACGATGCCGGCCACGGGGGCGTCCGCCTGCCAGTGCGGCGCGAGGTCGCCGAGGCCGAGGACCGAGCGGCCCGGCCAGTAGAGACCCGCACGCAGCAGCGGGCGCGGTTCCTGCCAGGGGGAATCGTAGCCGATCAGGCTGGCGGCGAAGCTGAGAAATCCTTCCGCGTTCTGCTGGCCGCCATGGACCTGGTACTGCCACAGTCGATGCGCCGCCTCCTCGCCAACCGACGAGCGGCGCGCCAGTTCCGGATCGGGCTGGTCGTCGCCGGAAAGACAGGCGAAATGGATGCCTCGGGCCTGGGTCACCGCCGTCAGCTGCTCGACCCCATAGGGCCAGTACCGCTCGCCGCCAATGAGGCGCAGGATCACCAGCCGGGCCGGATGTGCGGCATCGGCGATGACCTGGTCGAGATAGAGATCGACCGACATGTGATGCTGCAACTGCAGCAGATTGACCAGCCGCAGGCTGGGCTTGGGATCGGGGAGCGCCGCATGGGCGGCGGCGAGTGCTGCGAGCTCCGTATCGGCCGCGCTCAGCACCACGATCTCGGCCGGAGTCTGGCCGAGATCGACAGCTTCGCCGCCATCGCTGATGGTTCCCGGTTTGGCGGCAAGCAGATGCATGATCTCGGCAGCTTCGGATCAGGCCGCGAGGCGCAGGGTGAGGGCTGCGGTGATCGCCGCCTGGTCGAGACCCTTCAGGCCGATGATCACGATCTGGCCGCGGCGACCCTCATGGACCTCCCACGCGCGGTCGTAGTAGTGCTGCAGCCGGTTGCCGACCCCCTGCAGCACCAGGCGCATGTCCTTGCCGGCCACCGCGAGGAAGCCTTTCACGCGCAGGATATCGTGCCGCTCGATGGTGGGTGCCAGGCGCGCCAGCAGATCCTGGGGCGTCGCCAGTTCCGGCACGTCGATGTGAAAGCTCTCGAAATCGTCGTGATCGTGATCCTCGCCCTCCATCTCGTGATGCGAGGGGCGGGCCGCGAGATCGTCCTCGGCGCGGGCATCGAGGCCGAGCAGCACGCGCGGATCGACCTCGCCGAAGCGCGCCGTGATCATTTTCGCCGGACGCTGCAATTCCTTGATGATATGCGCCTGGGCCAGTTCATGTTCCGCGCCGGACATCTGGTCGGCCTTGTTGACAATGATGAGGTCGGCGCAGTTGATCTGGTCCTCGAACAGTTCCGCCAAAGGGCTCTCGTGATCGAGCCCCTCATCCTGCTTGCGCTGCGCATCCACGGCCTGAGGGTCGTCGGCGAAGCGGCCGGCGGCCACCGCCGGACCGTCGACCACGGCGACGACACCATCCACGGTGACGCGGGTGCGGATCTCCGGCCAGTTGAAAGCCTTGACCAGCGGCTTGGGCAAAGCAAGGCCGGAGGTTTCGATGATGATGTGATCGGGCGGGTTGGCGCGGTCGAGCAGCGCCTTGATGGTGGGCAGGAAGTCGTCGGCCACGGTGCAGCAGATGCAGCCATTGGCAAGTTCGACGATGTTCTCCTCGGGGCAACCTTCGATTCGGCAGCCCTTGACGATCTCGCCGTCGACGCCGAGTGCGCCGAATTCGTTGATGATGAGGGCGAGGCGCTTGCCACCGGCATTCTTGAGGAGATGCTGGATAAGACTGGTCTTGCCCGCCCCCAGGAAGCCGGTGACGATGGTGGCGGGAATCTTGCCACCGGGATTTTTGTCGCTGTTGGCGGGAGCTGACATGATCGATCCTTGTCCTTGAAACGTTTTGACCTTCAGCGCCAGGTCTTCAATGTGAGCGGCAGGCCCGCGGCAATGAAGACAACATGGTCGGCACGGGCCGCCATGCGCTGGTTGAGGCGACCGGCGTGGTCGCGGAAATCGCGGGCGAGTTTGTTGTCCGGCACGATGCCGAGCCCGACCTCATTGGCGACCAGGATGACCGGGCCACCGCATTGGCCCAGCGCCGCCTCAAGGGCGACGCTCGCCGCCTCGACCTCCCGCGCTGCCAGCATCACATTGGAGAGCCAGAGCGTCAGGCAATCCACCAGGACCGCCGCCCCCTTCTCTGTTTCCGCCACCAGGGTCTCCGGGAGGGCCAGCGGCTCCTCCACCAGGCGCCAGTCGGGGTCGCGGCGGTCACGGTGTAGCTGGACCCGCGCGGCCATCTCGGCGTCGTGGATCTCGGCAGTGGCCAGATAGGTGCGGCGGCCGGGATGGGTGTCGAGGAGCGTCTCGGCGAAGCGGCTCTTGCCCGAGCGCGCGCCACCCAGGACCAAAGTGATGGCCGGCAGTGGCGTAATGATTCCGGTAGGGCCGGTCCCTGTCGCTAACGGTCGAGCCATGATGGCGCGCACCTCCCGCCGAGGTCGTTGCCGAAAAACATCCGATCGCCGAGGTCTCCTGGCTCGACCGACGCGGCCCGGGTCGCCTTCCCAGCCCAACCCGGCCAGTGGCATGGATGACCCGATGCGCGGATCCCAAATGCTTGGGATCCTGGTCCTACAGTTGCGGGGGCAGCGCCGGAATTGCCACGTTGCGGCTGCGCACCGGCTTCCCTCCCTGCGATCGGTCGCCAACCTATCGAAAGCCGCCCCTGTTTTCCAGCCCGGGGTTTGCCAGCCCGGAATTCCCCTTACCCCGCGCTGGTACAGACAGGACATTTTTGAAATGACATACAATGGTGTGACTATCAGACTCTTTCTTTACTAGTCTTAAACCCGCCATGGCATAATTCTGAGTCTTATGAAGTCAGCAGCTGAACCCTGTCCCGAAGGCGCGCATTCGCACCATCCCACGGATGTCCCCGAATCCGGCCCTCGCCTTGTGTCCGCCGGCGCGCCCATCGGTGCGCGGGAGGCGTTGCTGCTTGAGCATGTGGCAACCCCGATCACCATCACGGCCATGGCCGACGGCGCCGTCCTCTTTGCCAACAGTGCCGCCTGCCGGCTGTTCGAAGTAGCTGGCGCCTGCGTCCAGGAAAACCATCGCAGCCCCAGCTTCTATGCCGATCCTGCGGCACGCGCCACATTGGTCAAGACCATTCAGGAGCGGGGCGAGGTCATCAATCACGAGATCGAATTCGTGACCCGCGCGGGTCGCCGTTTCTGGGGATTGCTGTCCGGCAACCGGGTGACCTTCGACGGCACACCGGCCATCATGGTCTCGATCATGGATTTCTCGGCGCAGAAAGCACGCGAACTGCAATTCGCTCAGCTGACCGGGCAGTTGCGCGCCCAGGCCGCCGAAAGCCAGCTGCTCAACCGCGAACTGAAGCGCCAGCAGCAGCTGGCGATCATCGCCAACCGCGCCAAGAGCGATTTCCTGGCGCGCATGAGTCACGAACTGCGCTCGCCCCTCAATGCCATTCTCGGGTTTTCCGAGGTGATCGCCGACGATCTGCTGGGTGCCGCCGGCACGCCACGCTACCAGGATTACGCCCAGAGCATTCACGACGCCGGAGCGCATCTCCTGGCGCTGATCAACGACATCCTCGATCTCTCCAAGGTCGAGGCCGGCAAAGTCGAGCTGAACATCGAGAGCGTCGATTTGAGCGATCTGGTGCGCAGCAGCCTGGAATTGATGGCACCCCAGGCCGAGCGGCGCGGCGTGCTGCTGCAAGCCGAATATGGCGTCGATCCCCTGGTGCTCGATGGCGATCGCCTGCGCCTGCGCCAGATTTTCCTCAACCTGCTGAGCAATGCCATCAAGTTCACGCTCGCCGGCGGTACCGTCAGGGTGACGGTGCGGCAGGAGGGCGACGATGTCGTGATCGAGACGGCGGATTCCGGCATCGGCATGTCGCCGGAACAACTCGAGGTCGCCCTGCAGCCCTTCGGCCAGGTGATGACGGAAAGCCCCTATGCCCAGGTCGGCACCGGGCTCGGACTGCCCATCGTCGTCTCGCTGGTGGAACTCCATGGCGGCACGTTCGAGATCGACTCCACCCCCAATGTCGGCACCCGCGTCACCGTGCGCCTGCCGCAGCGACGGTCCTGAAGCCACTCTCCCTCGGCCATCCTGGCAACGCCACCCTCCGATAGCTTGACGTCGCTATGGTACCTTGGTACATAAATAACATATCGGAACCGAGGGCCCCATGCGCCAGAAGAACCCCGCCAAGGAAACCAGGCCGGCAAGCTGGACGGTCGAGCGCGTCCAGACCGGCGTGCGACTGGAGAAGCGGCTGCTGAAGGTGCTGAAGGCGCTGGCCGAGCTGAAGGACCTGACCTTGGGCGATCTGCTGGAAGGCATGGCGCTCCATGCCTTCGAGGGCAAGGCGCCGTTCGACAAGGAAACCATCGCCCAGATCGCCGCACTCAAGAAGGTCTATGGTTTGCCGCTCGGCGCCGATGCCAGTCATCGGTTGAAGGAAAAGCACGCGCAGAGGGAGAACGACCATGAGTGACGACGATTTTCTGCGCGCGCTTGAGGAGGGTACGCTGTCGCCGAGCGCCTTCGACCATGCCGCCCATATCCGCGCTGGCTACCTCTATCTGACGCGGCTGGCGTTTACCGACGCCATCGATGCCATGCGGCGCGCGGTCAAGGGCGTCGCGGCCAGGAACGGCAAGGACGGTCTCTATCACGAGACCATCACCGTGGCCTTCATGACGTTGATCAACGAGCGGCGCGCACAAGGTGGCGGCGACTGGGAGGACTTCCGCGCCACCCATGGCGACCTCTTCACCGGAAACCCGCTGGCTGGATACTATTCCCGGGAGCGCCTGGAAAGCCCCTTGGCGCGGCGCATCTTCCTTCTGCCTGACCGTGTCGGCCCCCGGCGCGCAGCCGCTTAGGAAACAACCTCCCAGACGCGTTCCGGCGGGCGACACAGCACCGCCGCCCGGTCGCTGACCACGATCGGCCGCTCGATCAGGACCGGCTCGGCGACCATGCGGGCAATGAGATCACCGGCGCTCATCTTCGCAACGTCGCCCAGGGCCTCATAGGCCTCACCCTTGCGGCGCAGGATATCGGCCGGCTTCGCCCCCATCAGCTTGAGGATGCGTTTCAAGGTGGCGGTATCGGGCGGCGTCTTCAGATATTCCACGACCCGTGGCCGCAGCCCCTTTTCCTCAAGCCAGCCGAGGACCTTGCGCGACGTGCTGCATTTCGGGTTGTGATAGATTGTGATGGCCATGCAATTCTGTCCTGTGCTCCGTAAAGAATCTCGGGCCGCCAGCCTAATGCGATCAAGACCGATTGCAAGCCGGCCGCGAAACGGTCAACCTCGCCCGCAAGCCTGGGGGTTGCATGGCTGAAGCCGATGATCTCGATCCAGCGATGCTGCGACGCCACGCTGGCTTCGGCCGCCTGATCGCCTATGTCGCCGAGAAGCGCCGCGAGCGGCAATGGGCGGCACGCGCGGATATCGATCCCTGCGACCTTGCGGGGTTGCTGCCGCATCTCTGGCTGATCGAGGTGGGGACCGCGCAGCCGCGCCTGCTGGTGCGCCTCGCCGGGACGCGGATCGAGACGGTCTATGGTCGCAGCCTCACCGGGCGCTATCTGGAGGAGCTGGACTGGGGGCCGAATTCGGCCCAGATCTTTGCCAGCCTCAACCGCATGGCCGATACCGGTGCGGCGCATTTCCTGGACGCCGCCGCCCAGATTCGGCCGCGCCTGTCGCGCCGGGTCCAGCGCCTCGGCCTGCCGCTCTCCGACGACCAGCAGCGGATCAGCCACCTGCTGCTGCTGGCCTATTACGAGTTCACCAGCGGTGCCGCGGCCGGCACGCGGGACCATTTCCGAGAAATGTGGCTGAGCCCCGACCAGTTGGCCGTCCCATCAGCCGCTGATACGGCTGGACGCAAGGCGGACGGCACACTACATGAGGGGACATGAAACTGCTCTATTTCGCCTGGATCCGCGCGAAGGTCGGCTTTGCCGAGGAGACGGTGACGCCACCCGCCGAGGTGCGCCGCGTCGCCGATCTGCTCGACTGGCTGGAGGGACGCGGCGCCAATTTCGCCGCCGCCCTCAAAGAGCGCGGCGTGGTCAAGGTCGCGGTCAACCAGGAATATGTCGGTACCGATCACCCGCTGCGGGCGGGCGACGAAGTCGCCCTCTTTCCGCCCGTGACCGGCGGCTGAGGTCGCGGACGATGACACCCGTCATCAAGGTGCAGGCGGCGGATTTCGATATCGGCGCCGAGATTGCCGCCCTCACGCAGGGCAACACGGCGATCGGCGGTGTCGCCAGTTTCATCGGCCTGGTGCGCGATATCGC
>JAEUKV010000329.1 GCA_016794165.1 Rhodospirillaceae bacterium | reverse complement strand
GCAGCAGATGGTCCGCTTCCTCGGCGGCCATCAGCATGTAATCGGCACGGTCGAGTGCGATCATGTCCAGCATGTGAAGATTGTCGGTCGAGGTTATCTCGCGTGGTGGATCAAGAGCGGCGATCTTTTCGTCCATCGTGGCGCCATACGAATACCCGACCTTGGTGAGCAGGGTGAGGGCGTCGTCGCGAAACAGGGCATCGATCGACGGCGCGCCGAGGAAGCGCGCATCGGTGCTGCGCGCGATGATCACCATCCGCCGGTCGCGGTAGACCGGTGCTGAGAAGCGTGCGAATTCCAGCCGTTCCGGCCGCTTGAACCAGCCAAGGCCGCAGGCCGGGGCCTCATCGCGCTTGACCATTTCCATCTGTCGTGCACTCGGCAAGGCGGCCCAGGTGAAGGCGATACCGGCGGCGCGCATCGCCGCCTCGACCGGTTCGGCTACAACCCCAACCACATTGCTTGAATCATCCAGCCAGGAATACGGCGGGCGCTGATGGAAATAGAGCAACAGATGCTCGTCCGCGGCGGCGGTATTGAAGGTGCCACCAGCCAATATCGCCGTGCCAATGAGCAGGCGGGACACGAAATGCACCTGCGTTCGTTCCGCTGAGATCATAAAGAATTCTGCGGCAGTCCAGCGAAGGCGTCAACGGCAGCAGAATTGGGTCAAGAAGCGGGAACCTGTTCCTGTGAAGTGCAACCATTGCGGATGTGCTCAACAACTGGTTATGATCATCGTCTGCGATGGGGGGGATGCATGAGATCCTGGCGATTTCTGCTCGTGGCAGCAGTGGCGACATGCTTGGCAGCCTGTACGACGAGTGCTGGCTCGGTCAACGAATATGAAGCATTCTGGAGTCAGGTAGAGACAAGAACGCCTGCGGCAGAGGGCCGCCCCGAGATGCGGGAGTTGGCCCTACGAATTGGCACGGCTTGCCTCAGTCAGATCTCATCTGGAGCGGGAGCGGGTTATTTGAACCCACTCTACCAGAGCGATCTCCACAGCGCGCTGCAGCAATGTGCGCGGGAAAAGCTGACCGCCGCGGTTGCAGAGCCAGTTGGCGAAAAGGCTTGCGCCAACCTCGCCGATCTCGATGAATATGCGACCTGCCTGATGCGTGGGGCAATGTTCAACCGCGTGCGTGGCAATGTCGGCAGTCCAACGCGCCTCAGCGAAGCCGAGTGGCGGGATGCCACAGCGGCCGGCAACAATACCCAGGCGGAGATACTGGCACAGGTGTTTAGCCAGTGCACGGCTGGCGACCGGTCGGCAATCGAACGCTGTCAGATGGAAGTAGCTCTCGGTTCGTTCCAACTATCGGCTGACGAAGTGAAGAATTGCCTCGGTAGAAAGTCTTTGGCGGGCACCTGCATCGCGGACAAGTTCATTTCGAGTTACATCCGCGATATCAGCCTGACCATCTGGTGAAAGCATGTTGCGCGTACTGCATTTCTGTGTGATTGCCATCCTTCTCATGTCCTGTCGGCAGGAGCCACCGACGGTCAGCTTGGCTGCTGTGCAGGCGCAGCAAGTGGATGCGGTCGCTCAGCGTCAGAGCAAGGAATTCTTCGATGAAATCTCAGGTCTCAGGGATGCCGAGGCCGCGCTCGTTGACCGCCTGGTAGAACTCTGCGGCAAAGAGGCATTGCGACCAAATGACCTTGAAGATCTGGAGATATCCGGCTTGCTGGCGATTGCGCCGACGGCGACCGAAAGCGACCCTTACACTTGTGCCCGCACGCGCTTTCTTTCGGCGTTCGACGGATGGGCAGGCGAAGCGATGTGTGACCGGTTCGGAACGCTACCGTTTTTCATTGGTTGCATCGTACAAGGTCAGTTCCTGAACGAAGTGTGGGAACGATTTAATCCATCGCGCTCAATCTGGTCCGGTACCGGGGACAGCATCGTGGCGGCACAGGCCACAATGGAGCGTGATCTGTTCAATCACCTGAACCGGAACTGCAATCAAAGAACCCAGGCCGAGGTCGATCATTGCGTCGAGGAGTTGGCTCTCGACCTCTACGGATTGACAAAATCCGACGTCGGCATTTGCACCGACAAGAAACTGCGGATCTACTGCTATTCTTCGATGGCCTATGCCGCCTATCTGCGAGACCGTCTGATCCTGTTGTTTTGATCAACCATGCGATAGCCACCCGCCGAGGTCGGTCAGTGCCCGTGCACTGAGACGCGGCTTGCGGCCGGCCCGCCATTCGCGCAGTTGCGCCTTGGTGAGGCCATCGGGCGGATCGATCTCGGGAAAAAGGCCGAAATTGACGTTCATCGGCTGGAAGTGTTTGGCGTCCGCCGATCCGGTGATGTGGCCGATGAGCGCGCCGAGCGCAGTCGTCGGCGGCGGGGCGACGGGCGCCCGGCCCAACCGTTCGGCGGCGGCGAAGCGACCGGCGAGAAGCCCGATGGCGGCGCTCTCGACATAACCTTCGACCCCGGTCACCTGGCCGGCGAAACGCAGGCGCGGCTCGGTCTTCAGGCGTAGCGTGCCGTCGAGCAGTTTCGGGCTGTTGATGAATGTGTTGCGGTGGAGCCCGCCCAAGCGCGCGAATTCCGCGTTCTCCAGACCGGGAATGGTGCGGAAGATCCGCACCTGTTCGGCGTATTTCAGCTTGGTCTGGAAACCGACCATGTTGTAGAGCGTACCCAGGGCATTGTCCTGGCGCAGCTGCACCACCGCATAGGGGCGGCGCTGCTCGCGCGGATCAAAGAGGCCGATCGGCTTCATCGGCCCGAAGCGCAGCGTGTTGGCGCCGCGCGCCGCCATGATCTCGATCGGCAGGCAGCCCTCGAAATAGGGGGTGCCTTCCCACTCCTTGAACTCGGTCTTCTCGCCGGCAAGGATCGCCTCGATGAAGGCGAGATATTCAACCTTGCTCAAAGGGCAGTTGATGTAGTCGGCGCCGTCGCCCCCACTCTCGCTCCCTGGCCCCACCTTGTCATAGCGTGACTGGAACCAGGCTTTCTCCAGATCGATGCTGTCCTTGTGCACGATGGGGGCGATGGCATCGAAGAAGCTTAATGCCTCCTCGCCGGTGAGCCTGAGGATCGCCTCGGCCAGGGCCGGCGAAGTGAGGGGGCCGGTCGCCACGATTACCTGGTCCCAATCCGTCGGCGGCAGGCCTTCGACTTCGCCGCGGTCGATGGTGACCAAGGGGTGCGCTGCCAGTTGTGCGGTGACGGTGGCGGCAAAGGCATCGCGGTCGACCGCGAGGGCACCGCCCGCCGGCAGCTTGTGCCGGTCTGCGCTCTCAAGGATCAGCGAGCCGGCGCGGCGCATTTCCTCATGCAGCAGGCCGACGGCGTTGTTCTCGGCATCGTCCGAACGGAACGAGTTGGAACAGACAAGTTCTGCGCAGCGGTCGGTCTGGTGGGCATCCGTCCCGCGATGGGGCCGCATCTCGTGGAGGATGACAGGCACGCCGGCATGGGCGAGTTGCCAGGCGGCCTCCGAACCGGCCAGACCGGCGCCGATGACGTGGACAGGTTTTTTGCTATGATCGTTCATCGTCGGGTGATAACGCCCGCCCAACAGCCAGGCAAGGCTTTCAAGGCAAGGAACCGCGAAAATGCTGAACTTCCTCAATCCGCCCTCGGCGCCACCCCCCTTCAGCCGCTATTCCCAGATGGTGTCGGCATCCGCCGACATGCGCTGGCTGCATATCAGCGGTCAGGTGGGCTGTGACCGCCAGCACCGGACGGCCGACGGGTTTGAGGCACAGGCGGAACTGGCCTGGGGCAACCTCATTGCCTGCCTCGAGGCCGATGGCATGTCGGTCCAGGACCTGGTCAAGGTCAACGTGATCCTGACCCGGGCCGGCGATGTGGCCGCCTCGCGCGGCATCCGCGATCGCATGCTCCAGGGCGCCCAGCCGGCTTCGACCCTGATCGTCGTCGCCGGCCTCGCCGCGCCGGACTGGCTGATCGAGGTGGAGGGAATTGCGGCGCGGGCTGCCTAGCCGGCAGGCCGCAGACAGGGCAATCCAAAGGACGAGTGGGGAATCTGGTCGGACATGACGGACAAGGGCAGGGACAAGAGACGGCATCCGCGGCGCAAGGTCCTCAAGAGCGCCAAGGCCTTCATCAACCAGGGCAAGAGCGTCTACGATTGCGGCGTGCGCGACTGGTCGGAATCCGGCGCGCGGCTGGTTTTTCCGGACCTGACCCCGATCCCGCGGCGATTCATCCTGCGCCTCTCCGACGGCAGTGATCACCATTGCGAGGTGGTGCGTGCCGACGGCCCGATCGTCGGGGTGAGGTTCGTGGGGAAGTGAGTGACTCGGTGAAAGCCCGGGCGTGGCCGCTGAAAGGACGCAATCACACCGCCTGGTCGATCCCCTGCATCGCCAGCATCTTGGCATAGGCCGGGCGCCGAATCGTCTCGCGGATGAGGGCGCTCAGGTGCGGGTAGGTGTGGCCGGGCTTCGCCATCTTGCGCGACCAGCGGATCAGCATGACCAGAAAATAGTCGCAGGCATAGAAGGGTTCGCCGCAGAGATGCGGACCCCTGGTCGCGATCTCGTTGTCGAGGAAGGTCCACATCCCGGCCAGCCGCTCTTCCGACTTCGCTTTCAGTTTTGCCTGTTCGGCCTCCCCGTCGATGAAATTCTCGCCATGCCACCAATGCATGATGGCTTCCTGCACCGTGTTGGTGAGATAGGCCATCCATTGCAGATAGCGCGCCCGGTCCGGTGATCCCACCGCCGGCGCCAGCTTCAGTTCCGGGTGCCGCTCGACCAGGAACTGGCAGATGGCGGCACTTTCATACATCACCTGGTTGTCGTCGAAGACCAGGGTCGGCACGCGGCCGTGGGGGTTGAGCTTCAGGTAATCGGCACTCTTGTGTTCGCGCTTCTCGTCGTCGAGATGAATGAACTCGGCCCTGGCGCCGGATTCCAGGACAATCGCCTGCGGCGCCATGGCGGCACTCCCGGCACTCCAATAGAGTTTGTACAT
>JAEUKV010000267.1 GCA_016794165.1 Rhodospirillaceae bacterium | reverse complement strand
TCATTGGCGGCCTGGCGCGCGAGACGCCCGGCGAGATCCGCCAGCTCTTCCGCTCGCGCCTTGAAGCGTTCTTCGCCGATATGGAACGGCACCACGGCATAGGAATTCGTGGTGATGACCTCCGCCCCGGCGGCAATAAAGGCGGCATGCGCCCGTCGCACGAAATCCGGCCCTTCGATGAGGGCCAGTGCCGACCATTCGGGCTGCCGGAACGGTGCTCCCATGCGGTTGAGTTCACGGCCCATGCCGCCGTCGAGGATCATGACAGTTCCGGAAACGCTCAATTCGACCTCGTCAACAAAAAGAGGGTCCAAGGATCAGACGACCCAAAGGATGAGTGAGAATAGCAACGGCGGCGCAGCCGTGCCAGCGGCATCAGGTGTTCCGTGGCTGCTCCAGGAAGAGGACGTTCAGGCTATTGAACATGGTGTAGACTTTGTCGAACACGGGCTTGAACTTGATCCAATCGGACCATTCTTCGCTGGCGCGCGCCATTTCCTGGTGAATGGCGGCAATCGATCGCTGCCCGTCAATCAGCGCCATGATTGGGGCCGAGAAGGGTGGCAACGCAATACTCGTCTTGAGTCCGTCGATGGTCAGGGTGAGCGATTCCCGGGCGCCAATCCGGTTTGCCCAGCTCAACGCGTCGGGGCGAAGCACGGGGATTGCCGTGGAGCAGGTCGGTCGGGCGACGGATGCTGCGGCCATGCCTTGTGGGACCAGGTAGGCGACATGGCATTTCAGGTTCCCCGCCAGCAACTCCGCGAAGCCGGCCCGCTCCATCGGTGTCAGGTCCGCCAGCTGTGAGAGAAGTACCGGGTCCTTGATATAGCTTGCCGGATCGTATCGCCACGGATCGATGAAGGTCGCGATCTCGAGGCCGCAGCCGGTGACGAGCTCCACGAAACCTGGAACATCGTAGGCACGATCGGTCGAATGCAGGAGCAGGTCGTAAAGTCCGGCATCGCCGCCATGTACATGATCAGCGATGGCCGGATTGCGCCGCAGCCAATTGGTCGATGGCAATTGCTGCAGCAGGCGTCGCGCCAGATCCAGCCTGGCCGGCACGGTCTTTGCCCTGTCGTTGTCCTGGCCGGCCAGAAGTCGCAGCATCGCCTGGGCATGATAGACACCGGTCCGGCCGTAGGTGCCATAGACCATGACACCCATGCCGCCGCCCGGAAGCAGAGCCGCAGCCAGCGTGCGCAAGCCGGCGGCGGGATCGTCGAGGTGGTGCAGCACGCCGCAGCAGTCGATGTAGTCGAATCCGCCGGTCACAAGGTCCGGCAAGTCGAGGAGCGACCCGGTGATGAAGTTGATGTTGTTCAGTCCGCGTCGCGCGGCCCGACTCTCGGCGATTGACCGAGAGGTGGTGGAGAGATCGAGATAGACCAGTTCCGCCGGACAATGCCGGTCGCGCAGATGCTGTGCCAGCATGATCGCCGCATCGCCCGTACCGCCACCGGCGATCAGCGCGCGAAAGGTTCCGCGAAAATCCCGGGCACCTGAAAAGATGTAGTGATTGATCTCCAGCAGCCGGCTTGGCGATCCTTCGACGAGCCGGTTGACCTCGTCGGCCGGATTCCTGGCCGGATAGGGCAGCGCCTGGTATTGTTCCACAATCAGTCCGGACATGGGGCTGTCCTGTTCAGAGGCGCCGATCCAAGAGAGACCAACAGAGCGGCAGGGGCATGAATCCCGCTGGTTCGTCAACCTGGCGAGCGACGCCGGACATGGGAAGCCGCCCTGTCATCGCGTTAGCCTGTTGCCAAGGCGCATGCGGGGCGCCGGAGCGACTGGAGCGGGTGAAGGGAATCGAACCCTCGTCGTAAGCTTGGGAAGCTTCTGCTCTACCATTGAGCTACACCCGCGATGCCGCCCGACTTATAGGCGATCCCCCGGAATGGTTCAAGACAGGGCGCGCATTCCCGCCGATCCGGTTGCCGCCGGTCCGGTTGCCGCCGGTCCGGTTGCTATTGGCCTGTAACAGGTCCTAGGGTTGGATTCGTACGTATACAGCAGTCCCAGATCCACCCAAGCGGATGAGCCGACATGATCCTGCGACCGACCCGACGTGGTGTCCTTCTTGGCGGATTGGCGGCCGCCTTTGCCGGCGGCAGCGGCCTGAGCGGGGCCCTCGCGGATGTCCCGGTGGAGAGTTTCGAGGCGGCGCTGGCGCAGGCCCGCGGGCAGACCGTCTATTTCAACGCCTGGGGTGGCGACCAGCGGATTAACGACTACATCGCCTGGGCCGGCGGCGAACTGGCGGCCCGGTTCGGAATCACGCTGAAGCATGTCAAGCTCAGCGACACAGCCGAGGCGGTCAACCGGGTCCTGGCCGGCAAGATCGCCGGTCAGAATGACGGCGGCGGTATCGATCTCATCTGGATCAACGGCGAGAATTTCGCCGCGATGAAGGCAAAGGGGCTGCTCCACGGGCCGATCCTGCACCTGCTGCCGAACATGCATTTCGTCGATCCCAAGCGCAAGCCGACCGTGCTGGTCGATTTTACCATCCCGACCGACGGCTATGAATCGCCCTGGGGCATGGCGCAGCTGGTGTTCTTTCATGACAGCGCGCGGCTGCCGGAGCCGCCGCGCACACTGGCCGACTTGCTGGACTGGGCGCGCCGGAATCCCGGCCGCTTCACCTATCCGGCGCCGCCGGATTTTATCGGCTCCACCGTGCTGAAGCAGTTCCTGCTGATGTCGAGCGAAAGCCGCGCGCCATTCGACTGGCCGATCGAGGTGGCACGATTCGATACGGTGACGGCGCCGCTCTGGGACTATCTTGCCGAACTGGCGCCGAATCTTTGGCGCCGCGGGCGCAACTACCCCGCCAACAGCGCGGCCCTGCGGCAGCTGCTGGCCGATGCCGAGGTCGATATCTCGATGGCGTTCAATCCCGGCGATGCCTCTTCCGCCATCGCCCAGGGTCTGTTGCCTCGGAGTGTACGCAGTTTCGTGCTGGACGGCGGATCGATCGGCAATACCCATTTCGTGGCCGTGCCTTTCAACGCCAATGCCAAGGCCGGGGCGATCGTCGCGGCCAATTTCCTGCTGTCCCCGGAAGCCCAGGCGCGCAAGCAGAACCCGGAAATCTGGGGCGATCCCACGGTACTCGAAGTGGACCTGCTGGACCCGCCGGAGCGCGCGCTGTTCGATGCGCTGCCCCTGGGTGTTGCCACGCTGTCGCCGCAGGAACTGGGGCCGGTACTGCCGGAACCGCATCCCAGCTGGATGACGGCGCTGGAGCAGCGCTGGGTGCAGCTATTCGGCTCTTGAGTCACACGACGATGCGGCGTGACATCGGCCGGTTGGCGCCCGCTATCGCCCTGCTGCTGCTGGGTGGCTCCATCACCGCCGGGCTGTTCTTCATGATGCTGAGCGGCGTCGGCTTCGTGCCGGCGCTTGGTGGGTCGGTGGCATCGTTCGACGCGATGGGCGCCGTCCTTTCAGATCCGCGCCTCCCGGCATCCGTCCGGGCGACGCTGACGGCGGGCATCGCGGCCACGTTGGTTGCCCTCGTTCTGGCAATCGCCGTGGTGGCGCGGCTCGATCCCCTCGGCACGGGCCGGGACTGTCCGGCGCGCTGGTCGCAGCGGTTGGCGGTTGCCATCCTCGCCACGCCGCATGCGGCGCTGGCCCTTGGTCTGGCGTTTCTCCTCGCCCCGTCGGGCTGGATCGTCCGGCTGGTCAATCTGGCGACGGGCCTGTTTCCGCTGCCGCCCGATCTGCCGCTGATCCAGGACCGGCATGGCTTTGCCCTCGCCGTGGCGTTGGTGATCAAGGAGACGCCGTTCCTGATCGTGGCGCTGCTGACGGCGCTCGGCCGGATCGATGCGCGCGCCACCCTGCAGCTGGCCGGCACCCTCGGCTATGGCCGGCACATGGCCTGGATCAAGCTGGTCCTGCCGCAGGCCTATCCCCTGGTGCGTTTTCCGGTCCTGGCAGTGCTTGCCTATGGCCTCTCCGTGGTCGACATGTCCTTGATCCTGGGACCAGCCAGCCCGCCCACCCTGCCGGTCCTGATCCTGCAATGGGCCAACGATCCGGATCTTGCGCGACGCTTCATGGCGGGGGCCGGTGCCGTCCTGCAACTGGGTCTGGTGGCCGGCGCGCTGATCTTGTGGCGGCTGGGCGAAACCGTGCTGGCCCGGCTGTCGCGCGGCTGGTTGGTGGCGGGGCGGCGGATCTGGCCGCCCTGGCTGGCGCGGGTGGCACTCGGGCTGGCCGGTCTCCTTGCGCTGTTGCTGGTGATGGCCGCGGCCGGTGCGCTCATCGCGCTGATCACCTGGTCCGTCGCCGCCGCCTGGCACTATCCGTCGATTCTGCCTGATCAGTTCACGGCGGCGAACTGGCAGCGCGCTGCGACCGGCCTCGCCGCACCGCTCGGGAGCAGCATCGCCCTCGCCCTGACGGCCAGTGGCCTCTCGCTGTTGCTGGCCGTCGCCTGCCTGGAACATGAAAAGGTGCTGCGGCCGCGCCTCGTGCGACGTTCCGAGCGGCTGCTGTTCCTGCCGCTGCTGGTTCCCGACATCAGTTTCCTGGTCGGGATCCATGTCCTGCTTCTGCTCTTTGGGCTGAACGGCCGATGGCCGGGCGTGCTCTGGCTTCACCTGCTGTTCGTGTTTCCCTATGTCTTCCTCGCGCTGAAGGAACCCTGGCGGCAGCTCGATCCCCGATTCGAGCGCGTGGCGCTGGCCCTGGGGACCTCGACCTGGCGAACTTTCTGGTGCGTCAAAGTGCCTCTCCTCGCCGGACCCCTGGCCTGGTCGGCGGCGATCGGCGGTGCGGTCAGCCTGTCGCTCTATCTGCCGACCGTTCTCGCCGGAGAAGGGCGAATCGTGACGCTCGCCAGCGAGGCGATCACGCTCAGCTCAGGCGGCGACCGTCGCGTGGTGGGTGTCTACGGCGTGGCTCAGGCGACGCTGACCGGGCTGGTCTTTCTCTCGGCCATGCTGGTCCTGCGGCACGCCCGCTGGCGGCAGCCATGAGCGCCGCCCCGCGCGTCCTGCGACTGCAGGCGGTCGAACTCTGCCTGGAGGGGCGGCGATTGCTCGGGCCCCTGACCTGCGAAGTCGCTGCCGGTCGGCCGACCACATTGATGGGTCCCTCCGGCTCCGGGAAGTCGAGCCTGCTGAACTGGCTGATCGGCGCCCTGCCACCCGGCTTCTCCGCCCGGGGCGAAGCCCTTCTGGACGATAAGCCCTTGATCGGCCTTCCAACTAATTTGCGCAGGCTCGGGATCCTTTTCCAGGATGACGTGTTATTCCCTCATCTGAATGTCGAGGGGAACCTGGCCTTTGCACTGCCCAGAGGACTTGACCGGCTGGAACGCCGGCAGCGGATCGAGGCGGCCCTGGCCGAGGCGGAACTGGCCGGTCTCGGCGCCCGCGCGCCCGACGCGCTCTCCGGCGGGCAGCGCGCCAGGGTGGCGTTGATGCGCACCTTGCTGGCGGAGCCGGAAGCCCTGTTGCTGGACGAACCCTTTGCCAAGCTGGATGTGGCATTGCGCGACCGCTTTCGCCGCCTGGTGTTCGAGAAGGCCGCGGCGCGCAACCTGCCCGTGCTTCTGGTCAGCCATGACCCGGCCGACGGGGTGGCGGCTGGCGGCCCGGTGATCAATCTTTAAGAATTCGTTAACGACACCCCGGGCGATCAGCAAAAAGATACCGAGTCTTCCGGGCCAAGGGGTACCGAAGTGGCTAAAATGGCTACAAAACTTGAGGAAGTGAGGCGATCGCCCTTTTGACATCAGGGGGTGCTTTACCTATAGTGCGCGAGATGTCAGTACTCGGACTGGCTTCGCCGGGGGATAAGTCAGCGACACGACCGGATAACGAGCACGGCCGAGGATGAAGGCATAAGCCGGAGGCGGGTTTTGTGGTGCGGCTGGGCACTGCATCTATCCCAAGTAAACGGCGCAGCAAACGTAGCGAGGAGACGATAAATGAAAACATTGCGACTTCTGGCGGTAGTGGGGGCAGTTGGTTTCTTGGCGGCCTGTACGACCGACCTCGACCGAATCCGTACGACCGAAGCGAGCGGCGGCACGCCGTTCACCCAGGCACTGACCAACGAATATCGCGATCTCGCTGTGTTCGAGGCCGACGAAATGTTCGACTGGCGCGATGCCGGTTACTTCGCACGCCGTGGCCTTGCCGCTGCGGGCGGTGAAGTGGTGCAGCCGGAAGATCCGGCGAACCGCGACATCCACGCCAGCGCGCTTGGCGAAATCACCGACGTCCGCGGTCGCCTCCTGGCGGCGCTGGACGGCGGCGCGCGCGACAACAAGGCCGAACTGGCCGCCCGCGCCCAGGCCCGCTTCGATTGCTGGCTCGAACAGCAGGAAGAGAACTTCCAGTTCGATCATATCAGTGCTTGCAAGGACGAACTCCTCGCGGCGCTGGCCGAACTCGAAGCTGCTCCGCCGATGGTCGAAGAACCGGCTCCGGCGCCGAACGTCTATCTGGTGCTGTTCGATTTCGACAAGTCGAACATCAACGATGCGGCCCAGGCCGTGATCAACCAGGTCGTCGCCGACTTCGCCAACAATAAGTCGACGGCCATCTCGGTTACCGGTCACACCGATCGTGCCGGCTCTGACGCCTATAACGAAAAGCTCTCCGAGCGCCGTGCTGATGCGGTTCGCGAAGCGCTGATCGCCGCCGGCGTCCCGGCCGAAGCCATCGCCACCGCGTGGCGTGGTGAAGCCGAGAATGCGGTCCCGACCGCTGACGGTGTCCGCGAGCAGGCTAACCGCCGTGCCGAGATCATCGTCCAGTAAGTCAGACTGAAACCGCGTCATGCGGAACGGCGCCGAGGCAACTCGGCGCCGTTTTCTTTCCTAAATTGTTTGTCGGCTCGATTGGATTCCGGACCCCGATCGGTCTAAAATCACGCGCCAACGAGGCCGGGCCCATGTATCAGCAGACCACCAGATCCATCATCGTCAGCGTCGAGCCAACCTATCTCGAAGATCAATCCGCGCCTGACGAGGCGCATTTCGTCTGGAAATACCACGTCCGCATCGAGAATCGCGGTGAGCAGACGGTGCAGCTGCGCAACAGGCACTGGCGCATCACCGATTCGCTCGGCCGCGTGCAGGAAGTGCGCGGCGCCGGCGTCGTCGGCGAGCAGCCGGTGCTGCATCCTGGCGAGGTCTACGAATACACCAGCGGGACCCCGCTCAAAACGCCATCCGGGATCATGGTCGGCACCTATCAGATGGAAAGCGACACCGGGGAGATGTTCGATATCGGCATTCCGGCCTTCTCGCTGGACAGCCCCCATCAACCCAAGCAACTGAACTGAGGCGTCACACCAACGACCTCGCCCGGGCGTCGTCACGTTCTTGGCGGGCGCCGGCCCGGGGTCGATCTGACGGAAGGAATCCTGATTTGGCAAAGGCAGCCACAAAGTCCGGCCCCGACAAATCGTCTGGCGGCAAACCGTCTGGCAGCAAGGCCCGTGGCGGCAAATCGGGTGCGGCAGGTGGCAGGCGTCCCAGTCAAACCGAGGCGGAAGACGCCGTCCGAACCCTGCTGCGCTGGGCGGGCGACGATCCGGCACGCGAAGGACTGGTCGATACGCCGCGCCGGGTGGTGAAGGCCTATCGCGAATTCTTCAGCGGCTACGATATCGATCCTTCCCTGGTTCTGAAACGTACCTTCGAAGAGACCGACGGTTATGACGAAATGATTGTCCTCAAGGACATCCGTTTCGAAAGCCACTGCGAGCATCACATGGCACCGATCATTGGCCGTGCCCACATCGCGTATCTGCCCCGGAAGCGCGTGGTTGGTATCTCGAAGCTGGCGCGCCTGCTGGAGTGCTACGCCAAGCGCCTGCAGATCCAGGAGAAGATGACGGCGCAGATCGCCAACACCCTGAACGATGAATTGCAGCCGCGCGGCGTCGCGGTGGTGATCGACGCGGCCCATCACTGCATGACCACCCGCGGCATTCACAAACCCGGGACGTCGATGATTACCAGCCGGATGCTGGGTGCTTTCCGCACCGACGCGTCGACGCGGCGCGAATTCCTGGCCTTCATCGGCCTGCCGCCGTCCAGCATCGGTTCCGGCTCGTAATCGGACAAGCAGGGGACGCGTCATGGCCAGCAGCACGATCGCGATCCTCGAGCGACTGATTGCCTTCGACACGGTGTCGGCGCGTTCAAATCTCGCGCTCATCCGCTGGATCGGCGACTACCTCGCCGAACTCGGAATTGCTGTCGAGATCATCCCGGCGCCGGACGGTCAGCCGAAGGCCAATCTCTGGGCCACCATCGGGCCCGTCCGCGATGGCGGCATTGTGCTTTCCGGCCATACCGATGTCGTACCGGTGGACGGACAGCCGTGGAGCAGCGATCCATTCCAGCTCCGCGACGGCGGCGCCCGTCTCTATGGTCGGGGCACCTGCGACATGAAGGGCTTCATTGCCATCTGCCTCGCTCTGGTGCCGGAGATGCTGGCACAGCCGCTTCGGACGCCGCTTCACTTCGCCTTCTCCTATGACGAAGAACTGGGCTGCCTGGGCGCGCCGCATCTTCTGGCGGCGATCGGGCAACGTCTGCCGCGGCCCCGCATAGCCATCATCGGCGAACCCACGGGCATGAAGCTCGGCATCCGTCACAAGGGAGTCTATTCCTTTGCCACCGAAGTAACCGGCAAGGACGGCCATTCCAGCCAGCCCGGGCGTGGCCTCAACGCCATTGCCCTCGCGGCCGAGGTGATTGGCGAGATGAACCGCATCTATGCCGGTATCGTTTCGGACGGACCTTTCGACCGTACGTTCGACCCGCCGCACAGCTCGTTCAACCTGGGCACGATCGAAGGCGGCACCGCCGTCAACATCATTGCGCGTCAGTGCCGGTTCCTGTGGGACTTCCGCGCCATTCCCGGCGGCCATCCGGACCAGATCCTCAAGCCGCTGGCGGAATTCGTCGCGCAGCGCCTGGACTCGTTGCGCAAATCGTGTCCCGAGGCGGACATCGTAACCATCCCGCGCGTCGCCGGACCGGCGCTGGTGGAAGAACATGACAGCGCCGCCGAAGCGTTGCTGAAGCATCTGACGGGCGTCAATGAAACGGTCAGCCTGCCCTATGCCACCGAGGCGGGCCAGTTCCAGGAAGCCGGCATGTCGGCAATCGTCTGCGGCCCCGGTCATATCGCCCAGGCGCATCAGCCGGACGAATTCGTGGACAAGGATCAGATGCAGGCCTGTGAGGCGCTCATGCGGCGCCTGATCGGCTGGGCGCGCGAAAACTGAGCGGTCAGTCGCGCATGAGCCTGCTGCGTCAAATGCACCGCCATCCCTACCCGGACCTGACCGGTCACCGGCGTTTCATCGTGGCCGGTCATCATGTCGGCTGGGTGGCGCAGGAACTCGCGCGGCAATTGGGACGGCAGTTCGACTGCTTCGTCGGCGACCAGTATACGATCGGCTTGCATCCTGATCTCGCCACCAGTGAGGCGCGCAGCGCCGCCATGGCGGAGGTGCTGCTGGCACTGCGCGAAGTGGGGCAGGTTCCCGGATGGCGTTCGGAGCTCTATCCGGTCGATACCGGATTCGGGCAAGCTCCCCTGCTGGTAATGGAACGGGCCGCCGCGCCGCTCTTTGGCGTGTTGGCCTATGGGGTCAACCTCAATGGCTTTGTCGGGCGGGGCTGGGGCATGAAGGTGTGGGTCGCGCGCCGCGCGGACAGCAAGGCCGTCGACCCCGGCATGCTCGACCTCATCGTCGGCGGTGGGTTGCCGCTCGGCTTGGCGCCGGGCGACAATCTGATCAAGGAATGTCGGGAAGAAGCGGGTATCCCTGCGGCACTCGCAGAAACGGCCGCGCCGGTCGGCGTCATCACATTGGCCTTCCTGAGCCAGCAAGGATTGCGTTGCGACCTGCAGTTCAACTTCGACCTGGAACTGCCGGCCGATTTCGAACCCAGGAACCAGGATGGCGAAGTTGCCGGGTTTGACCTCATCCCGATTTCGGAGCTGATCCATCGCCTGCGCTCGGAAGACTCCTTCATGTTCGACAGCGCCGTGGTGAACATCGATTTTCTGGTGCGACACGGATTCATTGGCCCGGACGACCCAGATTACCTCCCGCTCGTCGCCGGGTTGCGGCCACCACTGCCCTATGATCGCCGGGATGCGGCGCCATGAGCCTGCTGGAACGGATCCAAAACTGCCGCCGCCACGACCTCGCGCGTTACCGGCCGTTCCATGTCGGCACCCGGAGAATTGGCTTCATGCGCCATGATATCGCCGACGAGCTGGCAAGATTTCCCAGTGTGTTTCGTGTCGCCGGAGACCGTGTATCGGTGGCCGAGCATCTCGACAGCTTCGACTACCGCTCGGCGGCGATCGATTCGGTGATGCGCGAGATGCGGCAGAACGGGCTCATTCGCGGCTGGCGCGACGAGTTGTTTCCGGTGGCGGAGCGCTATGGCGCCACACCGCTCTTCGACCTTGAACGCGCCGCGGTGCCGCTTTTCGGGGTCAAGGCCTATGGCGTCCATCTCAATGGCTATGTCCGCCGCGATGGCGAGATATGGCTCTGGGTCGGTCGTCGCGGCGCAACGCGGCCGATCGAACCCAACAAGCTCGATCACCTGGTGGCCGGCGGCCTGCCTGCCGGCATGAAGCCATTCGACAATCTGATCAAGGAAGCGGCGGAGGAAGCCTCCCTGCCCAAGGAACTGGCGCGGCGCGCACGGCCTGCCGGGGCGCTCAGCTACCGGATGGAACTCGACGGCTGCCTCCGCGACGACACGATTTTTGTCTACGACCTCGAATTGCCAGCCGAGTTCGTGCCGCAGAACCAGGATGGCGAGATTGCGGAATTCCGGCTGATGCCGCTGGCGGAGGTCGAGCGCCTGCTGGCGGAGACGGACTCCTTCAAATTCAATGTCGGTCTGGTGATCATCGACTTCCTGATCCGCCATGGCCACCTGACGCCGGACCATCCCGCCTACACGGCACTCGCCCTCAGCGTGGCGCGAAAGCCCGATTTTCCGCTCTAATCCAGGAACCCTGCCAGCGCGCGCACCTCGGTGGGCGATTGCCCGGCTTCGCGCAGGCTGCGCAGAGTCGCCGCCGCATCGCGCTTGGCAAGACGCCGGCCGGTGGAATCTGTCAGCAGCCGATGATGCGCATAGCGCGGCTCGTTAAGACCGAGCAGTGCCTGGAGCAATCGGTGGATATGGGTGGCGGGCAGCAGATCCTCGCCGCGTGTCACAAGAGTGACACCCTGCAGATGATCGTCGACAGTGACGCAGAGATGATAGCTGCTCGGTGTCTCCCGCCGCGCCAGCACGACATCGCCAAACTGCCGCGACGCGACGATAACCCGGCCGAGGCGCTCCTCCTCGAAGGTGAGTGGTCCGGCCATCTCGCTCGCCCTGGCGATGTCAAGGCGCAGGGCGAAGGGTTCACCGGCCTGCTGCCGCGCGACTGCGACTTCAGTGGGAAGGTGTCGGCAGGTACCGGGATAGAGCGGTCCATCCGGCCCATGTGGTGCCGCGGCGGCGGCGGCGATGTCCTTGCGGCTGCAGAAACAGGGATAGAGCAGGTCCATGGCCCGAAGCCGATCCAGGGCAAGACGGTAGTCATCGAAATGTGTCGACTGCCGACGGACTGGAAGTTCCCAGTCCAGCCCGAGCCAGGCGAGGTCCTCGAACAGGGCGGCGACGAATTCCGGCCGGCACCGGGTCGGGTCGATGTCCTCGATCCGCAACAGAAAGCGGCCATGGGCGTGGCGGGCACGTCGCCAGGCATCGAGGGCGGAATGGGCGTGGCCGAGATGGAGATAACCGGTGGGGCTGGGGGCGAAACGGGTCACGATCGCCGCCCCCGTGTTTTTGGACGCCGTCATGCCGGCCAACTATTGCGACTCGGCCTTGAGGTTTTCGAACCAGCGGCGCCGTGCCTCGATCTCGCTGATCTCGAGGTCCAGCCAGGATCGGAGGCGGCCGCGCGACGCCGTCAGGGGCGGATAGGCGCGCAGATCGGCCAGGCGCGCCAGTTCCTTGTCGCAGGCCTCGATCAGGATCTCGATCTGCGGCACCCGGGCCTCGGATGGCAGGGCATCGAAGAAATGCATCTTGAGGGCGATGATGAGCTTGTTGACCTCGCCCATCGGCCCGCGTTGGCGCGACGTCATCAGCCGCTGCAGCTCGGCGCGCCCGTCATCGGTCAGTCGCATCTCCTGCGCTTCGGGTGGCTGCTTGGGATCGATCGCCTCGATCAGGCCTTCGATTTTGAACAGCTCCAGCGACGGTCCCAGCAACTCCAGGGACGGGCCGACCAGGCGACCGATGAAATGGCGAATTTCGCGGGCGAGATCGGCATAGCTGCGCGATCCCTGCCAGAGCAGGCCGAGGGCCGCGAGGCGTACCGCTTCCGAAGGAATGAGGCTGTTATCTTTGTACATTCAGGGTCTTGATGTTCCGTCCGTCGGCCGGGAATAGGGTTTAGCGCGTTTGGTGCGGCAGCGGAAGCGGCTGGCGCAGGGCCTCCCGAGCCGCGATCACCATACCTGGATTACGGTTGTGCGGTGCAGCAAAATCCGCCAGAATGCCGGCTAAATATCGGTGACGTTGCGGCAAAAGCCGATTGGGACTTCTGGAGGAGGGACGCCACAATGAGCGTGCATGTCACGTCCGGACCCGGACCGGCTGCGACCGAAGGCGCAACCATCAAGCGCCTCTCGGTGCCGGAATTCGCCGCCCGCAAGGGTGCCGAGCCGCTGGTTTGCCTCACGGCCTATACCACTCCCATGGCGCAGCGTCTCGATGGCCATGTCGATTTGCTGATGGTCGGCGATTCCCTCGGCATGGTGCTCTATGGCTTCGACAGCACCCTGCCGGTCACCCTCGAGATGATGATCCAGCACGGCGCCGCAGTCTGCCGCGGTTCCAAGCGCGCGCTGGTCGTGGTCGACATGCCCTTCGGCTCCTATCAGGAAAGCCACGAGCAGGCGTTTCGTTCCGCCGCGCGCATCATCAAGGAAACCGGCTGCCAGGCGGTCAAGCTCGAAGGTGGCCGCGAGATGGCCGACACGGTCGCCTTTCTGACCAGGCGCGGCATTCCGGTGATGGGGCATGTCGGCCTGATGCCGCAATCGGTCAATACGCTCGGTGGCTATCGCGCCCGCGGCCGCGGCGATCAGGAAGCGGCCGGTGTTGTCGCCGATGCGGTGGCGATCGCCGAGGCAGGCGCTTTTTCGGTGGTGCTCGAAGGTGTGATGGCACAGATCGGCCAGGCCGTGACGGCGCGGGTACCGGTGCCGGTGATCGGCATCGGCGCTTCGGCCGCCTGCGACGGGCAGGTCCTGGTGGCTGAAGATATTCTCGGCCTCTTCAGCACTTTCAAGCCGCGCTTCGTCAAGCGCTATGCCGAACTCGGCGCCGAGATCGAGGAGGCTGCGGCGCGTTATGCCGCGGAGGTGCGCGGCAGAAGCTTTCCGGGCCCGGAGCATATCTTCGGCGCCATGAAGAAACACGGCTGATCCAGTACCGGCATATCTGACGAAACCGCCCATGCGTGACCTTCCGATCGCTCGCGATATCGCCCAGTTGCGCGCCCGTGTCGCTGCGTGGCGGCGGGCAGGCGACAGTATCGGCCTGGTCCCGACCATGGGCGCGCTGCACGACGGCCACGTCGCACTGGCCGATCGCGCCAGGGCCGAGAACCGGCGTGTCGTCGCCACCATCTTCGTCAACCCCACCCAATTCGGGCCTGGGGAGGATCTCGGCGCCTATCCGCGTGACGAGGCGGGCGATGTGGCAAAACTGATCGCGGCGCAGTGCGATCTGCTGTTCGCGCCCAGTGCGGACGCCATGTATCCGGCGGGCTTTGCCACGTCGGTCCAGGTGGCGGAACTCACGCAGCATCTTTGCGGCGCGATGCGCCCGGGGCATTTCACGGGCGTCGCCACGGTCGTGACCAAACTGCTGCTGCAAGCGATGCCGGACCGGGCCTATTTCGGCGAGAAGGACTTCCAGCAATTGCAGGTAATCCGGCGCCTTGCCGCCGATCTCGACATACCGGCGGAGATCGTCGGCGTTCCAACCGTGCGCGAGCCGGATGGCTTGGCCCTGTCGTCGCGCAACCGCTATCTCAGTACTGCGGAAAGGGCCGTGGCCGCGACCCTGCCGCGCCTGCTGCGGGAAGCGGCGGCGGCCCTTTCCTCAGGGGCGCCGGTGGATGCAACGCTGCGGACCGCGACGGCCCGTCTTGTCGCCGCCGGTTTTTCAAAGGTCGACTATGTCGCATTGTGCGACGGGGCACGGCTGCAGCCACTCGATCATCCGGTGGCGGGTTCACGACTGTTCGCCGCGGCCCATCTCGGCCGCACGCGGCTGATCGACAACTGGCCAGTCGCGTAGCGTCAATGAGTATCCGCGTAGCGGCGGCGATCGTCAGCCGCGCTTCATCTTGGCGATCGGCTGGGCGAACTGCAGTTCGATGTCCCAGGGGAAAAAGATCCAGGTGTCCTGCGACACTTCGGTGACGAAGGTATCCACCAGCGGTCGCCCCGACGGCTTGGCATAGATGGTGGCGAAATGCGCCTTGGGCAGCATGTCGCGCACGACGCGGGCCGTGCGGCCGGTATCCACCAGATCGTCGATGATCAGCCAGCCAAGGCCGTCGCCCGGCACATTCTTCAGGACCTCGATCTGACCCTGGGCATGGTCGTCGGTGTAGCTCTGCATGCAGACAGTGTCGATCAGGCGGATGTCGAGTTCGCGCGCGATGATCGCGGCCGGCACGAGGCCACCGCGGGTGATGGCCACAATCCCCTCGAACGGGCCGCGCTCGATCAGGCGCCAGGCCAAGGCCTTGGCCGTGCGATGGAGCTCCTCCCAGGACACGGGAAAGGTCTTCTGTGGATCCGACATGGTGAAGTTCCCCAAAGCCACGGCCAAATGGCGACCGGAAAGCCAAGGCGAGAGCATTAACCGATGCCGTCCCGGTCGGCAATCATCGTCTGTAACCTTATGAAATCAGCCAAAAAACGCTGTCAATAGTCAATATTGCAGTGCAAAAACACTATTGCACCGGCGGCGGCGCGGTGACAGGATGCGCCCCCATTGAGGGTCGATACCGGGATCCGGGTCGCCCCGTCTCAAGCAGGGGATGGAACATCACCATCGAGCCCGCCCGCGCCTTCGCGATGGCGGGTCCCATGGTGCCACCAACCAACGTGACCAATACGACATCCAATCATAGCGGCGGTGCGGCGCCAGAGTCGCAGGACGCCATCTCAACTTCTGTCGGCAATGTCCCGGCAGGGCGCCTGGCGCCCCTGGCGATCGGTGCGCTGGGCGTGGTGTTCGGGGACATTGGCACCTCGCCGCTCTACACCTTTCGCGAAGCCTTTCACGGGGCCGGCGAGGCCAGCGCCAACCCGGACCATGTCTTTGGCATCCTCTCGCTGATCTTCTGGACGGTGATGATCATCGTCAGCTTCAAATACGCGCTGCTGATGCTGCGCGCGGACAACCAGGGGCAGGGCGGCCTGCTGGCGCTGATCGGTCTTGCGATTCGCTCCGCCGCCAAATCCGGCCATCGGGAGAAATTCCTGGCCCTCGGCATCGTCGGCGCGGCGCTCTTCTATGGTGACGGCATGATCACGCCGGCAATTTCGATCCTCTCGGCCGTCGAGGGGCTGGAAATTGCGCAGCCGGAATTCGGAAAATTCGTGCTGCCGATCACCATTGTCATCGTCATCGGACTGTTCGCCGTGCAGCGCCACGGAACGGCCCGGGTGGGTGCCTTTTTCGGCCCCATCATCATGGTCTGGTTCTCGACCCTGGCGGTACTTGGCGTGCGCCAGATCGTCGGCCATCCGGAAATCCTGTTTGCGCTTTCGCCGCATTTTGCCCTGATGTTCCTCATCCAGAATATCGGGCTCGCCTTTCCGGTGATGGGGGCCGTCCTGCTGGCGGTGACCGGTGCCGAGGCGCTCTACGCCGACCTCGGGCATTTCGGTCGCAAGCCGATCCAGGCGGGCTGGTTTGCCTTCGTGCTGCCCTGCCTGATGCTCAACTACTTCGGCCAGGGCGCCCTGGTGCTGGAGCGACCAGAGGCGGTCGTCAATCCGTTTTACCTGCTGGCGCCCGAGTGGTTTCTCTATCCGCTGGTGGGCCTTGCCACGCTGGCCACCATCATCGCCTCGCAGGCCGTCATCTCGGGAGCCTTCTCTCTTTCCTGGCAGGCGATGCGCATGGGGATCTGCCCGCGCCTGCTCATCCAGCATACGTCGGCCCATCATCACGGCCAGATCTATGTTCCGCAGATCAACTGGATCCTGATGGTCTGCGTGATCCTGCTGGTGATCGGCTTCAAGTCATCGAGCGGTCTTGCCAGCGCCTATGGCATCGCGGTGACGGGCACCATGATCATCGACACGATCATCGCGTTCTTCGTGTTCCGCGCCCTGTGGAAGTGGAGCCTGCGCCGCACTGTGCTGATCTGCGGGTTCATCCTGATGGTGGAGGCCCTGCTGCTCGGCTCCAGCCTGCTCAAGGTGATGGACGGCGGCTGGTTCCCGCTGCTGATCGGCGCCATCATCATCTTCATCCTGTCGACCTGGATGGACGGTCGTGGGTTGCTGGCGAAGCGCCACGGCGCCGGGTCGCTCACCGAAGAAGAATTCCTGGGCGCCCTGTCGGAGCGCCATTTGAGTCGCGTGCCGGGGACGGCGCTGTTCCTCACTGCGCAGACCGACCGTGTGCCTTTCGCGCTGCTCCACAACATGCGGCACAACCGTGTGCTGCATGAGCGCATCGTGATGACGACGCTGATCACCGAAGCGCGACCCTTCGTGCCGGAATCGGAACGCATCGAAGTGCGCGAGTTTGGCCGCGGTTTCTGGCGCCTGATCGTACGCTATGGATTTGCCGACGAACCCAACCTGCCGGCGGCGATGCGGCTGGCGGCGCGCCAGGGTTTGGAACTCGATCCTGAGAGCGTCTCCTATTTCATCGGTCGCGAGCGTATCGTGCCGCGCCAGAAATCGGCCATGTCGGGCTGGCGGCGCTGGCTGTTCATCCTGCTTTCGGATACGGAGATCTCGGCATCCGACTATTTCCGCATCCCGGTCGGCCGGATCATCGAGCTGGGCGCGCGTACGGAGATCTGAAGGAGCGGCACCGGACTAGCTGGCGTCGCGATTGACTCAGGTCATGGTCTGTCAGCTACATTGCCGATATCTCGTTCTCGTGAGAAGCAGACGGGTCAGGAAGGCGAGCGGCCGGATGCAGCAGGAGCATGGTTTGCAGGCGCCCGGACTCGCTGACTCGGCTACGGGTCGCGACTGGCATGCGCGACCGATCGATCAGGTCCTGGCGGCCCTGGGAAGCAATGGCAAGGGTCTATCCCACGCTGAGGCCGAGCGTCGTCTCGGGCGATACGGGCCAAATCGCCTGCCGGCGAGCCGTGGCCGTCACCCAGTCACGCGCTTCCTGGCCCAGTTCAACAACGCGCTGATCTACTTCCTGCTGGCGGCGGCGCTCGGAGCCTTCATTCTCGACCATGTTATCGATGCGGCCGTCATCGTGGCCGTGGTGCTGGTCAATGCCATTGTCGGCTTCGTTCAGGAAGGGCGGGCGGAGCAGGCCCTCAATGCGATCCGTGCGATGGTGTCGGATCAGGCTCAGGTTCTGCGCGACGGACACCGCGTCGCCGTGGATGTCGCGGCACTCGTGCCCGGCGATGTGGTGTTGCTGGAGGCGGGTGATCGCGTGCCGGCCGATCTGCGGCTGCTCCGCGCCCGCGCCTTGCGCGTCGAGGAAGCCATTCTCACGGGCGAATCGGTTGCCGCTGACAAACAGGAGGACGCCGTCGCCATCGATGCGCCCCTGGGGGATCGTGCCTCCATGGCCTATTCCGGCACTTTCGTCGCTGCAGGGCAGGGATCGGGTGTGGTCGTCGGTACGGCGATGAATACCGAGATCGGCAGGATCAGTTCGCTTCTAAGTCAGGTGCAATCGCTCAGCACCCCGCTGCTGCGTCAGATCAACAGGTTCGGCCGCCGCTTTACAGTGGTGACGTTTGTCGGCGCGGCGCTGGTGTTTGCTTTTGCCGTTCTTGCCCGCGGCTATGACTGGGTGCAGGCCCTGATGGCCGTTGTGGCTCTGGCGGTCAGCGCCATTCCCGAAGGTCTGCCCGCGGTCATCACCATCACGTTGGCAATCGGCGTGCAGCGCATGGCGGCGCGAAATGCCGTTGTTCGCCGGTTGCCGGCGGTTGAGACCATCGGTGCCACCAGCGTCATCTGTTCCGACAAGACCGGCACGCTGACGCGCAACGAGATGATGGCGCGGCACCTCTCCACCGCCGGGCGTCAGATCCTGGCGGGGGGGGCCGGCTATGTGCCCGAAGGCGAACTCAGCGTGTCGGGTGGCGACGACGATATCTCCTCGGTGGTCGCCGCCGCGCCGCTCCTGCGCTGTGCGATTCTATGTAACGATGCCGAGACGCTGCGCAAGGAAGGTCATTGGATCGTCAACGGCGATCCGATGGAAGGTGCCCTGGTGGTGTTGGGGATGAAGGCGGGGTTCGACGCGGCCCACATTCGGGGCGAATGGCGGCGCCTGGACGAGATTCCATTCGACGCGCAACACTGCTACATGGCGACGCTCAACCACGGTCCGCAGGGCGAAGCGCTGGTATTCGTCAAAGGCGCGCCGGAGCGGGTGCTGGCGATGTGCGGCAGTGAAATCGGGGCAAGCGGTGAGTCGCAGGCTCTCGATGTCGCTTCCTGGGAGGCGCGAATTGCCGAAGCTGCCGCGCAGGGGGAACGTGTGCTGGGTTTCGCCATGCTCGAGGTTGACCACGACATCCTGCAATTGTCGCCAGCGACACTTGCGGGGAGACTGATGTTTCTGGGCATCATCGGTTTCATCGATCCGCCCCGCGAGGAAGCGGTCGCGGCGATCGCGGAATGCCGTACGGCTGGTATCGCGGTAAAGATGATTACCGGCGATCATGGCGTAACGGCGGCGGCGATCGCGCGGCAGTTGGGCCTCTCCGACAACCCTGGCGTGGTCATTGGAGCGGAACTGGATACGATCAGCGACACCGAGTTGCGGGACCGGGTCGATCATACGGCGGTCTTTGCCCGGGCCAGCCCGGAGCACAAACTGCGCATCGTCCGGGCTCTGCAGGCGGACGGTGCCATCGTTGCGATGACCGGCGACGGTGTCAACGACGCGCCGTCGCTGAAGCAGGCGGATATCGGCATCGCGATGGGTCGCAAGGGAACGGAAGTGGCAAAGGAATCGTCGCAGATGGTTCTGCTCGACGACAATTTCGCGTCGATCGTGGCCGCGGTGCGCGAAGGGCGCACGGTCTATGACAACATCCGCAAGGTGATCTCCTGGACCCTGCCGACCAATGGCGGCGAAGTCATCACGATCCTGGCGGCGATCCTGTTCGACTTCGTCATGCCGATGACACCGGCTCAGATCCTGTGGATCAACCTGGTGACCTCGGTCACGCTGGGCCTCGCCCTCGCTTTCGAACCGGCCGAGCCAGGCATCATGCAGCGGCCGCCGCGCAACCCGCGCGCAGCTCTGCTGTCGCCGTTTCTGCTCTGGCGGGTGGTGTTCGTTTCATGCCTGTTCATGGCCGGCGCGCTCGCCGTCTTTTTCCTGGCGCTGGAGCGCGGGCACGATGTCGACGCCGCGCGCACCATGGTCGTCAATGTCATCGTCGTGATGGAGATTTTCTATCTGTTCAACGTGCGGTTTCTGCACGGGACATCGATAACCTGGGTCGGCGTCCTGGGAACACCCGCCGTGCTGATAGCGGTCGGAGCGGTCACGGCCGCGCAACTTGCCTTTACCTACGTGCCCTTCATGCAGTCGCTGTTTGCCACGCGAACGATCGGCCTGGTCGATGGGCTGGCCATTCTCGGCACCGGTGTCGCCCTTCTGCTGGTCCTCGAGGTGGAGAAGATCGCCGTGCGACGGCTGGGCCTGATCGACGGCCGGGTCGACTAGCGACGACGGCAAGAGATTTCGCCGGCTCGACGGAGCCGGGCGGATCAGTTCAGCACCGGTTCGCGAGCAATGGCCTCGGGGATGCCCACTCGCCCGAGGCCGGGTACGCGCAAGGCCGGGCGCAAGACGTCGATTCCAAAATTGAGCCCGAGCAGATTGACCTCGACGCCTTCCTCGACGCCCAAGGTCAGTCCCGCGACACCGATGAAGGAAAGCTGCACGCCGGTGCCGCTGGGCGACCAGGAGAAGGGTGCATCCCAGGCACGGTAGTCCTTGCCGATGGCATTGGCCGGGATGTCGAGCCGCAACTCGGGGACATTGCGCGCGACATGCGCCAGGAAGGTATTGCTGTTGGGGCCGGGCCAGCTGCGATACTGGTCCTTGAACGGATAGGTCTCGATGGCAGCCTCGATCCGGTCGATCAAGGCGTCGACCTCCGGCCCGCGATAGTCGGCCATCACCGTCGGTTCGGCGCCGAACCAGTAGCCGTCGGCGACGGTGTAGTTCCGCTTCAGCGAATTGCCGCCGCCCCAGCCCACGACTTCGTAGCGGGTGAAGCTGGTCTCGCCGGTGCGCTTGTAGATGATCCAGGGATGCGTGGCGACATAGCCGCGCCAGCTGAAGGCACGCGCGGTATAGATCTGCACCACGGCCTCCGGGGTTGCGGCCGGGTCCGGTGCGACGCCGGCCGAATGCCGCGGCGCGCTGCGCCAGGACCCGTCATAGGCCAGCCCACGCGCGATGCTCAGCGCGAGAGGCACCAGGATGAGAGCCGCGAGCGACCACAGAATGACCCGCATTCAGACACTTTCTTCGCCGAGGGGCTCGAGGTAGCAGCCGCCGATCCGCCAGGATCCGTCGGGCTGGGGTTCCATCATATAGTGCGCGAGGTAAGCCCGGCCATCCGGGCCGATCACAAATACCTGCTGGTCCAGCCCGGCGGGCGAGGGGACCAGATCGCGAAATTCCACCGCCCGGGGGCGATAGACCGGCGCGTAACCGGCCCTCACCATGTCCATGAAAGTGGCCGGATTGCCGAATTTGGCCTGCAGGTCGGGCGAGGCAAAGGCGAAGGCGGCTGCGGCGTCGTCTGCCTCGAAGGCCCGCATCTGGGCACTGATCAGGGTCTCGATGGCTGCCCTGTCAGGAAAATTGTCCGATTCGGCTGCTGCCGGGGTGCTGAACGCCAGGACGCTCAAAACGATGCTCAGAATGAGGTGGCGCATGCGGATGCCTCCTTCGCTGCCGGACCAGATACCGTTCGGTACGGTGGCCAGCAGCCGCTGGATTGTCGCGCAAGGAGCGCCCAAACGGAAACCGGCGCCTCAGGGGAGGCGCCGGTTCGGGTTTGGGGTGGTTGGTGCAGAGGGTTGATCGGTTCCTCAGCGAACGTAGACGTGAACCTCGTTCACCTGGGTATTGGGATCGTTGACCTGGGCGATGCCGATGCGATCCGGCGGCAGCCCCATGTTGAGGAGCGAGCGCGAGACGCGGTTGGCGTTGGTCCGGGCGATATCGCTGTTGAGTGCCACCTGGGCGGGCTGGCCCATGGCGGGGGCGACGCCGACCACGTCGAAGGCAGCGTTGGGCCGCAATTCCAGCGCCTTGGCGGCGGCCTGGTAGAGGGCCTGTTCGTAATTCACGTTCGGCCTGTCGAAGCGGATCACGACCAGCGGGCGGCCCGTGCTCATGCCCGCCAAGGGCGGCAAGGCGGGCTGCGCCGGCGGGGCGTAGGAACGGCTGGCCAGCGTGGTGCCATAGACCTGGCCGGCACTGACGCCGCTGGCCAGCATGGTGAGGTTGCTGCGCTCGGTACCGAGGAAATTGGTCTGGCGCGAGATGTCCTCGGAGAGCTGGTTCAGCAGCCGGTCGATCGAGACCGTGGTCTGGTTGGTCTGGTCCTCGAGGATGCGCAGCTGGCGGTGATCCTCGTCGACGGCGCCGGAGACGGTATAGGCGGCGCGGATCGAATCCAGGAGGTAGCTGGTAAAGGCGGCGTTGTTGGCAACGTCGTTGGAGAGGCGGTTCATCTGGTCGAGATCGCTGCCAATCTGGTCGAGCTGGACCTGGGCCTGCTGCCAGGCGGCGGTAACCACCGGATTGCCAGGCGTCGTGCCCATCTGCAGCTTGCCGTTGATGGCGCCGACCGTGGTCTGATAACCGGCCGCGTTGCGCTCGGCGCTGGCCCGCAATTCCTGGTGCTTCAGGGATTGCTGCTGCACCGCCTGCTGCAGGCGCGAGAGGTCGCTGCGGACCTCGATGACCTTCTGGCCGACCAGGGTGCCGGTCGGCTGGCCCGGGACGGTGGAAACGCCGGCCGCCACGTTGGCGCCGACCGGCGCGCCGGAAACCGACGGCACCACGGCACTGTTGACGAACTCGCAGCCACCCAAGAGCAGCGGTGCGACGGCGACCGCCGCGAGCCAGACATGTTTCTTCATGCTTGCCGAACCCCGAAAATCAGCGAGCACCCACGGGACCCCAATCCACCCCGTACCGCTCAACCCATTACCCGAAAACATTTCTTGGCAGCTTTCAGGACAAGAATCAACACTGCAAGTCAGCACCCGCACGGTCAATCGTGTGAAGGCAGCCACAGGGTTGCGGCCAAGCCACAGGCCAAGTCACAGGGAGGACTGCAAAAATTCCCTCCGGGCCACGCCGGGAGCCATCCCGGCGAAAATCGTCGCTTCGGTCACGGCGGGGCCGGCGACCCCTTCGATCGGGGCATTCGGCGCTTCGGATTCGCATGGAATCCAAGGCGTTATGCCGCAGCCAGCGGGTCCCTCCGGCAGCCCGCCAAAGGGCTTGCAATGCAAACTGCCTTTCGGCTAGGTTCCGCCACCGTTTGGGACCGCCCGGCCAGCCCGGTTGCGACATCTCCGCCCACGGCACAGCGCGCCCGTAGCTCAATTGGATAGAGCATCTGACTACGGATCAGAAGGTTAGGAGTTCGAATCTCTTCGGGCGCGCCA
>JAEUKV010000293.1 GCA_016794165.1 Rhodospirillaceae bacterium | reverse complement strand
TGCCGCCTTCCCGCTGCAGCAGCCAGCGGATTTCGGTGCGGTCGCTGTCGATGGTGCCGAGGACGACGATCTGCTGGCTGCGCCTGAGCTGGCCGCCGGCGCCGATATGCACACTTTCCGCCAGCGCCAGCTCGGCACCGTCGACGCGCAGGCGCCAGCCCGAGCCCTTGGGCATCTTGAGGAGGGCGGCATGGCCGTCCTGGGTGACGCTGACGCTGACCTGGGGATGCAGGTGGAAGCGCAGCGCATATTCGTTGCCGCCGGGCCCGACCAGATGTTCCTCGCCCATGAAATCGTGGCCGTTGGCGGAGAGATAGAGCTTGCGCCGGTGCACCAGGCCGAAGCCTTCCTCGTAACCGTCATGGGATGTGTCGAGCCAGATCTGGCCGTCGGTCTCCTCGCGCCGGCAGGTGACGACGTTGGGACGCAGGGCGAGGCCGCCATGGGGCAGCAGCATGGCCGAGTTGGTGTTGTCGACGATGAGGGTCGAATGGGCGGCGGTGGTACGCTGCACCTGGCGCCATTCCTTGCTCCAGGGATGGGCGCCGCAATTGACGATCATGCGTTCGTCTTCATGGGTGAGCTCGAAGGAGAGCGTGCCGGCATGGGCGTGATCGTCGAGGCCGTGACGCGGCGGGGCGCCGCAATCCATGATGACCGAGGTGCGGCCGCGATCGAGGCGCTGGAACCCGGTGAGCGGCAGCTGGTTCAGGGGCCGCAGCTTGTCGCCGGTGCGCTCGATCGTGCGCACCAGTTCCAGCGGATCCAGTTCCGGCGTGTCGTTGAAGCCGGCCAGCATGCCGTCGCCATGGCTGAGCATCAACAGGACCGAGCCCAGATTGTTGATGGTGAGCGGCAGGCTCTCCGGCATCCTGGGTGCCTGCGCCGGCATATGCGTCAAGGCGGCCTGGAAGGTGTCACGCAAGTCGATGAGATGCTGCAGCAGGCCCAGCATCACCTGCGGGCTGCGCTCCACATGGCCGCCATCGGCCAGCATCTGCGCGGCGAGGGCGGGGCCCAGCAGCGCCTGGCCGCGCGCCAGCCATTTCTCGCCCCGCGGCAGCATCAGCCCCGCCAGCATCAGGGTCACCACCGCCTTCACATAGGCGCCGCCGGCGAGGCCGTCCGGCAAAGCGCGGCAGAGATGCTCGGCCTGGCGCGACAGGCTGAGCAGCAGCTGCGAGCGGAAGAGGGCGTCGTTGTTGACCTCGAGATAGCTGTGATTGAGGAGGATGTTGTGGAGGCGCGCCGCCAGGATGTCGGCACGCCAGGTGAAGGCGTCGTAGCGCTCGTTCTCCTCGATCCAGCGCATGACGAGCTGCCGTGCGAGCTGGCGCGCCGAGGGACCGCCCACGGCGCGGAGATCGTTGAGCCAGGCAAAGCTGTTGACGATTTCGCGCCAGCCCTCGCCCACGCCCATGGGATTTCCGAGCGGTGTCGGCCCGCGTACCACTTCGCCGGCGAAGCGGAACTCGCCCTCCAGCAGCAGCAGTCCCGCCTGGGCGTCCCCGCCCCAGGGTTCGCTGGCCGGCAATTGCAGCTCGCCGGCCGAGCGGCGGCCGAGCAGCGCGTGATAGAGGCCGCTGTGATAGACCGGCTGCAGCAGGCGCCGGCGCAGGCGCTGCCAGATCAGCGGTGCGGGCAGCGAAAACAGGGTCTGCAGCCTGGGCGCCAGCAGCTTGGGGCGCTGGTTGCCGCGCCGCTGACCGCTCCGGGGTCTGGTTTCGGCGCCGTCAGCCATGGGCGCCGGCCTTAGGCCCACCGCCGGCGGAGCCGGCGCTAGGACCGGAGACTGGCGATATTGCCGGCATAGGCATCGGGGCCACCCTTGAAGGTCGCAGTTCCGGCGACCAGGACGTCGGCGCCGGCCGTCACCGCCTGGCGGGCGGTCTCGGCATTGATGCCGCCATCCACCTCGAGCTCGATCGCCCGCCCGCCCTGGGCTGCGCTCACCGCATCGATGCGGCGGCGGATCTCGGCGATCTTGCCCAGCGCCGAGGGAATGAAGGACTGGCCGCCGAAGCCGGGATTGACGCTCATCACCAGCACCAGGTCGATGTCGGGCAGCAGATAGTCGAGCACGTCGAGGGGGGTCGCCGGATTGAGGGAAATGCCCGCGCGCTTGCCGAGGGATTTGATCAGCTGCACGGTCCGGTGCGGGTGCGGCCCCGCCTCCGGGTGGAAAGTCACGATATCGGCACCCGCCGCCGCGAACTCGGCCACGAAGGCATCGACCGGCGCAATCATCAGATGCACGTCGAAAGGAATCGCGGCATGGGGGCGCAGCGCCTTCATCACCGCCGGGCCGATGGTGATGTTGGGAACGAAATGTCCGTCCATCACATCGACATGCACATAATCCGCCCCGGCCGCGGCAATGGCAGCCACTTCCGCGCCCAATTTGGCGAAATCGGCGGACAGGATCGAGGGGGCGATTTTGGTCTTCTGCTGCATCCGCCCTAACTAGCACCCGCGCCGCGCCGCGATCAAGGTCGGGCCGGTGACGGATCGG
>JAEUKV010000285.1 GCA_016794165.1 Rhodospirillaceae bacterium | reverse complement strand
TTCGTAGCCCTGGACCTCCAGGCGGCACCACTCGCCGGCGCATTCCAGCACCCGCAGCACGACCCCGGGGTCGAGATAGGCGACCGGGGCGGCACCGGGCTCGGCCTCCTGTCGCAGCGAGCGCCGCTGGTCGCGCACCAGAGCGTGGCGTTTCCCGGTGAGCAGCGTGGCCTTGACCCAGCCTACCACGCCGTCATGGTCGCGGATGCGCCGCCAGTTCTCGAACTCCTCGATGATTTCGACCGGCAGGTTGGCCCGCTGATAGGTCCACATGATGGGATAGGTTTCGCCAGGACCGCGGCGCATGTTGACCTCGCCGGATTGCAGGCTGGCAAAGCGCGGCAGGGGCAGCTTGCCCTCCTGCGCCAAACCCTCGGCCGGCTGGAAGACCAGGACGAGCAGGGCCAGGACAAGCGAAAGCAGGACGAGCGGGAACCGCACAAGCTGGGCCCGCCCCGCTGCCAGGCGATGAGCGGCATGAAGGATGCCGAATGTCCGATTCGCGACCATGTGGGCCCGATTATAGGGGCCGGAGGCGCCGGTCAAGCAATTGGGAGCAAGGCATTGCCGCCGGAGTGGTGGCCGGACCGGGGCGGAACCGGCCCCGCCGCCGGCAGGGACCTGTCGTGAATGGCGCAGCGCATGACGCTGCGCGGCCCAAATCGGCGCCGCGACCGCACTGCCCCTCGACAAATCCGTCAGGCACTTGCTAGGAGTGGGGCGTGGTATACGGGCAGTGAAGTGCGGGCCGGGGCGATTTTGGTCCGGCCGAGGCGGGAGAGTCTGAAGTATGAGCAACAAGCCCCTGGTGGTGGTGACGCGCAAGCTGCCCGACGTCATCGAGACGCGGATGATGGAGCTGTTCAACGTCCGCCTCAATCTCGACGACCACCCCCTGACGCAGGCGGAACTGATCGAGGCGGTGAAGACCGCCGAGGTGCTGGTCCCCACCGTGACCGACCATATCGATGCCGGCGTCCTTTCCCAGGCCGGGCCGAAGCTGCGCCTCATCGCCTCTTTCGGCACCGGGGTCGATCATATCGACCTTGCCACGGCCCGGCAGCGCGGCATCACCGTCACCAACACGCCGGGTGTCCTTACCGAGGATACCGCCGACATGACCATGGCGCTGATCCTCGCGGTTTCGCGCCGGGTGTCCGAGGGCGAGCGGCTGATCCGCTCCGGCAACTGGCAGGGCTGGGGGCCGATGAGCATGCTCGGCCACCGCATCTACGGCAAGCGCCTGGGCATCATCGGCATGGGTCGCATCGGCCAGGCGCTGGCGCGCCGCGCCAAGGGGTTCGGCCTCTCGGTCCATTACCACAACCGGCGCCGCGTCAGCGTTGCGGTCGAGCAGGCGCTGGAGGCCACCTATTGGGAAAGCCTCGACCAGATGCTGGCGCGCATGGACATCATCTCCATCAACTGCCCGCACACGCCGGCCACCTATCATCTGTTGTCGGCGCGACGCCTCAAGCTGCTGCAGAAGCATGTCTACCTGGTCAACACCGCGCGCGGCGAGGTGGTGGACGAGAATGCCCTTACCCGCATGCTCGACAAGAACGAGATCGCTGGCGCCGGCCTCGACGTGTTCGAACACGAGCCGGCGCTCAATCCGAAGCTGCTGCGCCTCGACAATGTCGTGCTGCTGCCGCATATGGGCTCGGCCACGATCGAGGGCCGCGTCGACATGGGCGAGAAGGTCATCATCAACATCAAGACCTTCGTC
>JAEUKV010000239.1 GCA_016794165.1 Rhodospirillaceae bacterium | reverse complement strand
CCCAGCGCGCCGAGGCAGATGACAGCCCCCCGGAAGCTGTCCGCCGTCACCAGCAGCATGGCGCAGAGGCCCATGCCGACCGAGCCGATGGGAACCAGGCCCAGTTCCACCTTGTGGCCGGAGAGGCGGCCGGCGGCGATGCTGCCCACACCGATGCCGATGGCAACGGCCGCCCAGAGCAGGCCAGTATCACCGGAATCCAGGGCTAGAACTTCCCTGCCATAAAGCGGGATCGATATCTGCAGCAGGGCGCCGAGGAACCAGAACCAGGAAATGCCGAGCACGGTCAGGAACAGGCGACGGTTGCCGATCAACTCGGCGAGGCCCTTGTCGATTCCCGCCAGCGGATTCCAGCTGAAGGGCGCGCGGGCGGACGGCGCCGGTGTCCGACCGATGCCGAAGCTACTGGCGAAGCCGATGACGGCGATGACCATGACGATGCTTCCGAGAGCCACCGGCTGATCGCCCAGATCCTCGAACAATTGTCCGCCCGCCCAGGTACCAAGGATGATGGCGAGAAAGGTGCTCATTTCGATGAGGGCATTGCCGCGCGAGAGGTCGCGGTCCGGCAGCAGTTCCGGCAACGACGCATATTTGGCCGGGCTGAAGAAGGTCGATTGCAGCGCCATCAGGAACATGACGCCCATCATCAGATTGAGGTCATTGCGCAAGAAGGCGACGAAACCGATCGCCATGGCGAAAATCTCAAGGCTCTTGGTGGCGATCAGCACACTGCGTTTCGGGAAGCGGTCGGCCAGCTGCCCCGCATAGCCGGAGAACAGCAGATAAGGCAGCACGAAGAGGGCGGCGATGATGGAGAGATAGGTATTGGCATCGAAGCCGGCGGGCTGGCTTCGCGCCATGGCGATGGCGAGAAACGTCACGATGAAGCGGTAGAGATTGTCGTTAAAGGCGCCGAGGAACTGGGTCACCAGCATCCAGCCGAATCCCGGATCGAGGATCAATCTCCTGTAGGAGCGGTCGTTCATGCGGGCGTTTTCCACCTATTGCCACCGATAGAGGCAAAATCAGGGCCGGCGCGGTCCGAGTCAAGCCGGGGAACGTGAGACCCGTTCACAACCGGCGCCCGGGTCGCTAGAGTGACCGCATGATGACAGCCAGCCAGACCGCCAAGCAAATCATCCGCACCACCTGCCCGCGCGATTGTTACGACGCCTGCGGGATTGCCGTCGTGAAGGCCGCCGACGGCCGAATCAAGGTTCTGGGTGATCCGGACCATGCGGTGAGCCGTGGCGCTCTCTGCGGGAAATGCGCCATCGCCTATAACGGCGCCTATCTCGACCCCAGGGCGCGCCTCACCCAGCCGATGCGGCGCACCGGCCCCAAGGGCAGCGGGCAGTACCAAGCGGTTACCTGGGAAGAGGCCATTGCCGCCATCGCGGAGAAGCTCAAGGCGATCGTCGCCCGAAGCGGCCCGGAAGCGATCTGGCATGCCCATTACACCGGCACCTGTTCGGCCATCGCCGGCGGCTTTCCGCAGCGCTTCTTCCACCGGCTGGGTGCCAGCGAGGTGGACCCAGACAGCATCTGCAACGCGGCCGGACATGCCGCCCTTGGCTATCTCATCGGCACGGGGAGCGATGGTTTCGATCCCCGCATGGCGGAACAAGCCAACTGCATCCTCGTCTGGGGGGCCAATCCGTCCGCTTCCGCCCCGCACCGGCACAAACACTGGCTTAAGGAAACATCCGCCAAGGTGATCGTGGTCGACCCCGTGCGCCACGAAACGGCGGCTGACGCCGACCTGCACCTACAGCCCTTTCCTGGCAGCGACGCCGCCCTCGCCTTCGGCCTGCTGCATGTGCTCGTGCGCGAGAACCTGATCGACCGCGACTTCATCACCGCGCACACAATCGGCTGGGCCGACATATCGGAGAGTATCGCCGCGGCAGACCCGGATCACACGGCCGCGCTCACCGGCGTGCCGGCGGCCGACATTGTCGCCGCGGCGCGCATCTATGGCAGCGGCCCGGCCCTGCTCTGGCTCGGCCAGGGGCTGCAGCGCCAGCCCATGGGCGGCAACATCTTTCGCGCCATCGGGCTGTTGCCGGCCGCGACGGGAAATTTCGGCAAGCCCGGCGCCGGGCTTCTCTTCCTCAATGGCGGCGGTCGGCGGGGCTTGGACGGCGACTATGTCGAGGCGCCGCATCTCCGGCAGAACGAGCGCCAGGTCGCGAGCCATATGGATCTGGTCGATCTGCTGAACGACCGCAAGCGCGCTCAGGCGCTCTTTACCTGGAACATCAACATCGCCGCCTCGAATCCGCGCCAGGCCGATCTCGGGAAGGCGCTGCAGAGCGATGATCTCTTTCATGTCGCGATAGATCTTTTCCCCACCGACACGGTGGATCTCGCCGATGTCATCCTGCCGGCGGCGTCGTTCCTGGAATTCGACGACCTCGTTCTTTCCTATTTCGACCTCACGGTCTCGGCACAGGCGCAAGCGACGACGCCGATAGGCGAAGCGCTTCCCAACCAGGAGATCTTCCGCCGCCTTGCGCGTGCCATGGGATACAACAATCCCGAACTGTTCGAGGAAGATGCCACGATCCTCGACCATCTTGCGCGACAGGTGGGTCAGTCCGATTTCGCAGCCCTGAAAGCCGCCGGTACCGTTGCTCGCTGGTCAGATCCGGTAACACAGTTCCCGGATCTCGCCTTCCCAACACCCTCGGGCAGGATCGAGATCGCGAGCGAGGCCGCCGCCGAAGCCGGCCTGCCGCTGGTACCCTTGCCAAGCGTCGATGCCCATCCCGCCTCCGGTCGTCTGCGTCTGCTCTCGCCGGCCTCGAAATGGCTGATGAACAGCTCCTATCATAACGACCCGAAGATCGCGGCGAAACTGGGGCCGGAGCATGTGGGCCTTCATCCGGCCGACGCGTCCGAGCGCGGCATCGCCGACGGCGCGGCGGTCAGGGTCTCCAATGCCACCGGCAGTATCGAGATGATCGCCGATATCACCCCGACCATCCCGCGCGGCGTGGCGCTCGCCGCCAAGAGCCGCTGGCCCAAGCTGGTCCCCGGTGGCCATAGCATCAATGCTCTCAACCCCGGCACCAAGGCCGACATGGCCGAGAGTTCGAGCGTGCACGGGGTCGAGGTCGAGGTTGTGCTGGTGTAACCCGTCACCCCCAGCCACTCCTTGTTACGCGCGGGGCGCGGGAGGGTACCCCTTCACCCGCTCCATCTTCGGATCGTAGAGCGGCTGCAGGCTGACCTTGGCCGGGAAGCGTTCGCAGGCGATTTCCAGCTCGTAGGTACCGGAAAGCACGTCCTCAGCGCTGACGCCGTTGGCCGGATCGCGCACATAGCCGATGCCGATATTCGTCTCCAGTGTGTAGCCATAGCCGCCGGAGGCAAGCCAGCCGCATTGCTTGCCATTCCTGAAGATAGTTTCACGGCCGAGGAGGACGATGGAAGGATCGTCGACCGTGAAGCAGGCGAGCAGCTTGGGCAGCTTTTTTTGTTGCTGTGCCACCAATGCCTCGCGCCCCAGGAAAGGCACGTTTTTCTTCAGCTTCACCGCCCAGCCCATGCCGGCCTCCAGCGGGGAATGGTCGGGCGTGATGTCGGAGGACCAGGCGCGGTAGAACTTCTCCAGGCGCAAGCTTTCGATGGCGCGGTAGCCGGCATTAGCGATGCCGTGTTTTTCACCCGCCTTCCAGAGCGCGTCATAGACTGCGACCATAGCCTCGACCGGGATATGCAGCTCCCAGCCCAACTCGCCGACATAGGTCACGCGGAGCGCCCGCACCATCGCACCGGCGATGGCGATCTGCCGCGCGGTGCCGAAGGGAAAGGCGGCGTTGGACACATCGGCGTCGGTGACGGCGGCCAGCACGTCGCGCGCCTTCGGCCCCATCAGCGAGAGCACGCCATAAGCCGACGTAACGTCGCTCAACCTGGCATCCAGCCCCGCTGGAACATGACTGGCAATCCAGTGGAAGTCATGGGTCGCATAGCCCGTGCCGGTAACGATGTAATAGGCGTCCTCTGCCACACGCGTCACGGTGAGGTCGCATTCGATGCCACCGCGCTGGTTCAGCATCTGGGTATAGATGATCGACCCCGGTTGCTTCGCCACGTCGTTGGCGGCGATCCAGGACATGGCCGCCTCGGCATCCCTGCCCGTCAGCATGAACTTGGCGAACGAAGTCTGGTCGATCAGCACCACGCGCTCGCGCGCAGCCTGGTGTTCATGGCCCACATGCTCGAACCAGTTCTGGCGTTCGTATGAGTAGATGTCCTTCGCTTCAACACCCTTGGGGGCAAACCAGTTGGGGCGCTCCCAGCCGAGCTTCCAGCCGAACACGGCGCCCTGGTCCTTGAGTTTCTGGTAGAGCGGCGAGACGCGTACCGGACGCACGCTTTCCAGCTCCTCGTGCGGCCAGGCCATGGAATAGTGATGGGCATAGGCTTCCAGCGTCCGGGTGAGCACCCAGTTGCGGTCGCGGTGCACCACACCGAAGCGACGGATATCGACCGGCCAGAGATCCATCGGCGGTTCGCCACCCGCGACCCATTCGGCGAGTGCCCTCCCCGCCCCACCGCCGGAGGCAATGCCGAAGGCGTTGAAACCGGCGCCGACGAAGAAGTTCTTCACTTCCGGAGCCTCTCCCAGGATGAAGTTGCCGTCCGGCGTGAAGCTCTCCGGTCCATTGATCATCTGCTTCACACCGGCCGTCTCCAGCGTGGGCACGCGAATCAGCGCCTGCTCCATCAATTGACCGAAATGATCCCAGTCATTGTCCAGCAGCTGGAAGGCAAAATTGCCCGGCAGTGCAAAGCGGTCCCTGCCAGGAAGCCACGGGATCGGGTTGTGTTCGTAACCGCCCATGACCAGCCCACCGACCTCTTCCTTGAAATAGATCAGGCGGTCGGGATCGCGCAGGGTGGGCAAGTTTTTAGGCACGCCTGCCATCGCCTCGGTCACGATGTACTGGTGCTGCACCGATTGCAGCGGCACGTTGACGCCGGCCAGTGCGCCGATCTCGCGCGCCCATTGACCGCCGCAATTGACGATCACCTCGGCGGCGATGCGACCCTTGTCGGTATTGACCGCGACCGCCTGGCCCCGCACCACCTCGATGCCGGTGACGGCGGTCTCCTCGACGATCCGGACACCCGCCTGACGCGCACCCTTGGCCAGGGATTGCGCGATATCGGCCGGATTGGCCTGGCCGTCCGTGGGCAGGAAGGCGGCACCCACCACATCGCCGATATCCATGATCGGCCACAGATCCTGTGCCTCCCGGGGGCTCAGGAGGTGCATCTCCAGGCCGAAGGAATGCGCCGTCGTCGCCTGGCGCTTGATCTCGGTCATGCGCGCGGGATTGCAGGCTAGACGCAGGCCGCCATTCATCTTCCAGCCGGTGGCGAGGCCGGTTTCGGCCTCCAGCTTGTTGTAGAGTTCGACCGAGTATTTGAGGAGCTGGGTGATGTTGGCCGACGTGCGCAGCTGGCCCACCAGCCCCGCCGCATGCCAGGTGGAGCCGGAGGTCAGCTTGTGGCGCTCAATGAGCACGACATCCTTCCAGCCGAGCCGCGCCAGGTGATAGGCGGTCGAACAGCCGATGATGCCGCCGCCGATGATGACGGCCCGGGCCGATGCCGGCAAATCGCTCATGGGTCGCTCCTTACAACGCGTTGAATTCGCCGAGCGCGCGCTCGAAGCGCGCGAGGTTCTCAGCGGTATAGGCCCGGTAATCGAAATCGAGGGTGGAATGGATTTCCGAGATCATGCTCCACATGGTCTCGCGCAGCAGCGAGGCGCATTTCATCGCCTGATAGCGGCGCCAGAGATCGCCCGTCACCGGAGTTTCGAAATAGGTTTCCAGCAGATGCCGCTCATCCGCGGGCCCGACCTCGTTGTTGGAGCAGAGATTGGCGAGGTCGAACAATGGCGAGTTGTAGCCGGCATAATCCCAGTCGATCAGCCAGATCCGCTTGCCATCGTCGATGAAATTGGTCGGCAGCAGGTCGTTGTGCCCGTAGACGATCTCGACCGGCCCCACCGCCTTCTCCAGACCGGCGGCGATACCGAGCAGACGCGGCAGAATATCGAGATGTCGGCTGTTGCCGGCCCTGAGCGAGTGGCCGTAATCCCGCAACACATGAAAGACCCAGAAGATGAGCGCCGGACCGGTGACATGCAGCGGCATCTCGCGATGGCACCGGCGAATCAACGGCAGGATCCGCGTCAGCATGGCCGGCGCCCGCACGTCCTCGGCGGCAAGAGTTCTGCCCTCGACAAAATCGAAGACCAGTGCACCGGGCTCGGCATGCACGACCGCCGGCGACAGGCCACATTCCGCCGCCGCCCGGCTGGCCGCCAACTCGTTGAAGCGCATCACGCCATGAACCGGAATGTCGTCGCCGATACGCACGAAGTAGCGACGCCCGCAGTCCGCCACGCGGAAATTCGCGTTGGTGATGCCGCCCTTGATGATTTCAGGTTCGACCGGGCCCGACCAACAGGTCAGGGCACGAACCCGCGCCATTGCCTCCTGCATGCCTGGACCTTGCCTCCGCCAGCGTTGCCCTCCGGGCAACCTTTTGCCAGTCACGGAGCAAAAGTCAACGCTTTAGACACAATATTTGTTGAATTGATGTTGGAATTTGCAAGATATCAAGAAGTGCCTCGGTTGTCGGCGGGTTCCGTTGCCTCACTGCCACTACAACAATTGCAGATTATCAGGCTGTTAGCTGCCGGCCCGAATTCTTGCAGCGTTGTTTGCCGTTAGCTCAAGTTCCTTCAGCTGCTCCAGCAGTGCCGCCGGTGAACGAATGGCCTTTGCATCTCCCAGTTCCGGGTAGGGCGTGGCCAGCCTCTGCAGCAGCTGCGGCACCAGAGGTGGGGCAACCTGGGCGCGTTCGAAGGCTTGTGCATTGGCCCCGACGATCTCGGCGGCTCCCTGCCCCACCACTTCTCCGGCGCGCAGCAGGACAAACACATCGGCAAAGCGGTAAGCGAGGTCGGCGTCATGCGTGGAGAAGACAATCTGCACACCGCGTCCGGCAAGCCGCTCCAGCGTTCGCAACAGATGTTCCGTGCCGCTGGAGTCGAGGCCGGCGCTGGGCTCGTCGAGCACCAGAATTTCCGGATCCATGGCCAGCGCCCCCGCGATGGCCACACGCTTGCGTTGGCCGAAGCTGAGGGCGTGGGTAGCCCGTGCTCTGAGATCGGTGATGTCCATATCGGCAAGGGCCGTGTCGACGCGGGAACGGATCTCCGCCTCGACAAGGCCAAGATTGGTCGGGCCGAAAGAGACATCCTCGGCAACCGTCGCGGCGAACAGTTGATCGTCCGGGTCCTGCAGAACCAGGGCCACCTTCTGTCGCCAGGCGCGCAAGGCGGCCCGATCGTAGCGCGCCGGGACGCCATCGAGACACAAGCCGCCGCTGCTAGGGCGAAGGCTGCCATTGAGGTGCAGCAACAAGGTGGTCTTGCCGGCCCCATTGCTGCCGAGCAAGGCGATCCGACGCGCGGCGAGCGTGAGGGTGATCCCTGCCAGCGCGGTACCACCATCCGCATAGCGATAGCCCATATCGTGCAATGACAGGATCATGCCGGCACCGGGAAGAGGCAGGTGGCGATCATCAGGCCCGCCAATACCACGCCAATGGTCGCAATCCGGCGCGGTACGATGGGCCGCCAGGCCGGTTGGAACAGGAGCCGCCCATCAAAGTTACGCGCCGCCAGCCCCAGTTCAATCTGCTGAGATCGATCCAGCAGGCGCGGGAACAGAGTCGCCGCGACAATGCCGAGAGAGCGCAGAGTCCCGCGATAGCCGCCAAAACCCAATCGAGCCCGTTGCGCGGCGATGCTGCGCTCGAGAATCTCCGCCGTGACCCAGATCTGGCGATAGATCATCAATGCAAGGTCGCAGATGAAGGACGGTACCCCGGAACGCGCGGCGACGGCGAGGAGATCGCTGACCGGCGTCGTCACGGCGAGGCCGACCAGACAGGCCAGTGTCGCCAGCGACCGCGCCAGGGGCGGCCAGATGACCTGCCAGGCGTCGGGCGCCAGGTCCAGCCGCCAGCCAGCCGACCAATCCAGCGACACGGCCAGCGCGGCGAGACTGGTCAACAGGAAACCGGCCGGGAGCGCGATGCACGCAAGATAGGGTCGCCACGGCACCCGAGCCCCAGCCAATGTCGCCGCAAACACGGCCAGTCCCACGGATATCGACGCCACGGGCAAATAGTCGTGCGGCGCGAGCATTACCAGAATCAGCCCGCCCAGATAGAGAAGCGCCTTCTCCGCTGGATGATGGTGCGACCAGCGATTGTTGCGGGCGAGCATGTCGATCGACCGGATCACGTCAACCCGCCGCCGCAGCACTGGACGCGCTGATCATCGGAGGAACTCAGACCTTGCCGCTGTCGCGCCGCCGGCGTCCCAAGACATAGCCCAGGACACCAGCGCCGATTGCTGCCTGCAAGGCAAAGAGCGCACTTTCTATTTCGCCGCTGGGTGGTTCCCACAACGGCGCCGCCCAGGGTTCGTAAGTCGGATGCATTTCCTGGATGATCCCCTCCGCCTGGCCATCCGCGCCGGTGAACTCCGCACTGCCATTGCTGAACATGAACAGCGGCAGGATCGAGATCGCCACTGCGAGCAGGATGAGGATCACGTTTTGCCGGGTCATCACAGGGCACTCCGCGACAGGCTCTGCAGACTAGCATTCTTGTTGACGCCCCGCTGCAGCAGCAGGTTGACCACGACCACGGTCAGCAGTCCCTCGGTAATGGCGAGGGGTACCTGTGTCACCGCGAAGATGCCGAGGAACTTTGTAGCCGCCCCGGCGATTCCGCTGGCCGCATCCGGGAAAGCCAGCGCCAGCTGCAGCGACGTAACCACATAGGTACCGAGATCGGCAATAAAGGCCGCCAGGAACACGCCGACGCCAAGACCGGCACCCAGTTTCTTGGCGCCCTTGAAAACAAGATAAGCCAACATCGGGCCGGCGATACCCATCGAGAAAATGTTGGCACCCAGTGTTGTCAGGCCGCCATGGGCCAGCAGCAATGCCTGGAACAGCAGTACTATCGCTGCCAGTACGGCCACAACCGAGGGCCCGAATAGCACGGTACCGAGGCCCGCCCCGGTCGGGTGCGAACAGCTGCCCGTCACCGATGGCAGTTTGAGGGCCGAGAGCACGAAGAGAAACGCCCCGGACACGGCCAGGATCGGCCTGGCTTCCGGCTGCTCGCGCAGGATTTTTCTGATCCGGTACGCGCCGTGCACCAGGAACGGTGCGCTGGCGAGGCTCCATCCGATGCAGTGCTGCAGCGGCAGAAAACCTTCCATGATATGCATGAAGTCCACTCCCCGAGAGAACACGCTACATTTACGCGCTGACGGGAATGGCCGGCTAGACGGCCGCCTGGCCGTTGCCTGCTATCCGGTGATGATACTTCCCCGTATCCATCCCGTTTCGCGACGCCGGTGGCAGGTCTCCTGGCTCACGGCTCGACGGTTTCTGGCGGCCTTCCCGGCGATCCTTGACGGATGGCCAGTGGCGTGTCGCCGGAAACCTCGCCGCTTACAGTTGCGGGGGCAGCCACGGTCTTGGCCCCTATCTGGGTCGTCCGCACCGTGTTCCCTATTATTCCCCTGGACTCTATCCGTCGGGGAACCACCG
>JAEUKV010000154.1 GCA_016794165.1 Rhodospirillaceae bacterium | reverse complement strand
AGGGCAGCATCACGCTGGACGGGCACGATCTCCGCGACTTCGCGCCGGAGACCCTGCGCGGCACCATGGGGCTGGTGCCGCAGGACCCGGTCATCTTCTCCACCACCGCGGCCGAGAACATCCGCTACGGCCGCCCCGGCGCCGACGACGAGGCCGTGCGCCGCGCCGCCGACGCCGCCCATGCCAGCGAATTCATCGACCGCCTGCCGCTGGGCTTCGACGCCCATCTCGGCGAACGGGGCGTGCGCCTGTCGGGCGGCCAGCGCCAGCGCATCGCCATCGCCCGCGCGGTGTTGCGCGATCCGGCACTGCTGCTGCTCGACGAGGCCACCTCGGCCCTCGATGCCGAATCCGAGCAGATGGTGCAGGCGGCCCTCGACCGCGCCATGCAGGGGCGCACCACCATCGTCATCGCCCACCGCCTCGCCACCGTCCTCAAGGCCGACCGCATCGTGGTGATGGACAAGGGTCGCATCGAAGCGATCGGCAGCCATGCCGAGCTCATCCGCCAGGGCGGGCTCTATGCGCGCCTTGCCGAGCTGCAGTTCGACCAGCCCTCGCGGGCAAAAGCCGAAGCCGAACCGGACGCGGCGGCCTGATGGCCACAGGGCCGAAGAGCACTGGCCCGAAACGCAGGGGCGCGCCCATCGTCGTCGCCGGCGGCGCCAATCTCGACATCAAGAGCCGCATTGCCCGCAGAACGGTCGCCGCCACCTCCAATCCCGGCCTCACCAGTACCAGTGGCGGCGGTGTCGCACGCAACATCGCCGAGAACCTCGCGCATCTCAGGATGCCCGTGCAGTTGCTGAGCGTGGTGGGTGAGGATGCGGCGGGCGACCGTCTCCTGGTCGAAGCGCGGGAGGCGGGTATCGACACCAGGCTGGTGATGCGCCGTGCTGGCGCTACCGGCAGCTACGCCGCCACGATGAATTCCCGGGGCGAATTGCTGATCGCAGTAAGCGACATGCGCCTCATCGACAACCTCAAGCCCCGCGACATCACTCGCCATGCCACCGCCCTGCGCGGCGCGCGGCTGCTGGTGGCCGATTGCAACCTGCCGCCAGCTTGTCTCGCGGCGCTGGCGCGCCTCGCTGTGCGTGCCAAGGTGCCGCTGCTCATCGACCCGGTTTCGGTGCCGAAGGCAAGGCGCCTCGCCGCCCTGCTGCGCAGCGGCCTCGCCGTGACGGCGGTAACGCCCAACCGCGACGAACTCGCCGCCCTCGCCGGGTTCCGCATCGTCGACGAGACCAGCCTCGATCGCGCCACGCGCCTGCTGCACCGGCGCGGCGTCACGCATGTCCTGGTCGGCCTCGGCGCCGAAGGCTGCTGCCTCTCCAGTGCCGGGCCAGGCTTTCGCTGGCTGGCGCGCCTGCCGGCCGCAGTCCCGCCACGACAGGTGGCCGACGTCACCGGCGGCGGCGATGCGCTGGTGGCCGGTTTCGCCTATGGCCTTGCCACCGGGCTGACGGCCCTGCAAGCTTGCACCCTGGGTCAGGCGCTGGCCGCCCGCGCGGTGCGCTCCTCGCGCAGTGTCGCCACGCCGCGGGCGCCACGGACAACAAGACTCCGAGAAAGGGCGCGGCCATGAATCCTCATCTCGACATCGCTCCGGAAATCGCCGCCGCCCTCGCGGCGGGCAAGGCGGTGGTGGCGCTGGAATCCACCCTCATCGCCCATGGCATGCCGTTCCCGCAGAATTTCGAAACCGCCCGCGCGCTCGAGGCGATCATCCGTCAGGCGGGCGCCGTGCCCGCCACCATCGCCATCCTCCATGGGCGGTTGAAAGTGGGCCTGAGCGAGCAGGAACTGCGCGGCGTCGCGGAATCGCCCGACATGGTAAAAGCCAGCCTTCGTGACCTGCCGGTCCTGGTCGCCGGCAAGGGCCATGGCGCCACCACGGTGGCCGGAACCATGCGCATCGCCGCCATGGCGGGGATTCGCGTCTTTGCCACCGGCGGAATCGGCGGCGTGCATCGCGGGGCGGCGAAGAGCCTCGACATTTCGGCCGATCTTGAGGAAATGGCGCGGAGCGACGTGGCGGTGGTCTGCGCGGGCGCCAAGTCGATCCTCGACATCGGCCTCACCCTGGAATATCTGGAGACGCTTGGCGTGCCGGTGGTGACAGTGGGGAGCGACGATTTCCCCGCCTTCTATTCCCGTGCGAGCGGCCACAGATCCCCTTTCCGCGCCGACAGCGCCGCGGAGGTGGCCGCCATCTGCCGCGCAAAATGGGCGCTGGGCTTGTCGGGCGGCCTGGTCGTCGCCAACCCCATCCCCGCCGCCGACGAAATCCCCTGCGCCGAGATCGACCGCCAGGTCCACGCGGCGCTGGTCGAGGCCGACACGATGGGGGTGAAGGGCAAGGCGGTCACTCCCTTCCTGCTGAAGCATGTGGCGGCGCTGACCGAGGGCCGCTCGCTCGCCGCCAACATCGCCCTGGTGCGCCACAACGCCCGCCTGGCCGCCGAAATCGCCAAGGCGTTGGTGGAACACTCTTGAGTTTGACGGCCTTGCCACGCTGACGCGTCGCCCTCGGCTTGGCCCGGGCATGACGGCGAGATCCCACCTTCCCGCGCTGTTGCAGGTCTCTTAGGACCGGGGGCCAAGTCCTTGGATTCTCAGTGATTTGATTGAACCATCATTCAGATTATCGACTCTATAGACATGAAATCATTGACTTTAATGTCATTCTGAATGATCATAGCTCTCATATGGATGCGACATTTCGGGAGCCGGTCATGACGATGATGCAGAATTTCACGGGTCAAAAGGGCGGCGCGCATGGCGGGTTGGCGGTCAGCCTGCCGGCCTGGGCCTACAGCAACGACGAACTGGCCGAGCTGGAATACGAGCGCGTCATCCTGCCCTCCTGGCAGTTCGTCTGCCACATCAGTCAGGTCCGCAATCCCGGCGACTATGCGACCCTCGACATGAAGAAGGATTCGATCCTGGTCATCCGCGGCAAGGACGGGACCCTCCGCGCCTTCATGAATGTCTGCCGCCACCGGGCAGCAAAGCTGCTGGACGGCACCGGCAACTGCAAGGCGCGTATCACCTGCCCTTATCATGGCTGGAGCTATGATCTGGGCGGCGAGTTGAAGGCCATCCCCGCGCAGCAGACCTTCCCCGGCGTGGAGAAGGACAAGCTCGGCCTGCAGCCGGTCGAGATGGAAATGCTGCACGGCCTCGTCTTCACCCGGGTGGTGCCCGGCGGCCCATCCCTGCGCGAGAGCTTCGGCGACATGGCCAACCTCCTCACCCCCTACCGCCTCGACGAGATGGTGCCGGCGGGCGCACCCTGGATCGACAGCTGGAACTGCAACTGGAAGATCGCGGTCGACAACAATCTCGAGAACTATCATGTGCCGGTCGGGCACCCCGGCTATCACCGCATGCTGGACAGCGATCTGGCCGGCACCATCAACCAGCACGGCGTCGCCCACAGCATCAGCGTGCTGAAGGAGAAGCCCTCCAGCAACTGGGCCGAGCGCATGTACCAGAAGATGGCGCCGGAAGTGCTGACCGAACTCGACCCGGAGACGCGGCGGACCTGGCTGTTCTATTCGATGGCGCCCAATATCGGCATCGACATCTATCCCGACAGTTTCGACATCTTCCAGATCCTGCCCAAGGACGGCACCAGCTGCATCATGCGCTATCCGGTCTTCGTGCGGCCCGGCAAGGATGCGACGGATAACGGCCGGGCGCGCAGGGTGGTGCAGTATCTCAACCAGCGCATCAATCGGCAGGTCGGTGCCGAGGACCGGGAATTGTGCGAGCGGGTCCAGCTCGGCATGAGCTCCCACGGCTATGTCCCCGGGCCGCTTTCCAACTACGAGCACGCGGTGGTAGATTTCCACAATCGGATTCGCGCCGCCTGTCCGGTCGCTGCCGAAGCGACGGCACCGGCGGCGGGAACCGTGCGGCAGCGCAACGAGGCCCTGCTGACGGAGCGGCGAACGGCGGCCTGATGCCCGGACCGGGTCATGGGCATGCGCCTCGCCGCGCGGGATGAATCGGTGCCGCTGGCAGCGGCACCCACGAAGGCAAGGGGCATGAGCCGCGAACGCGCCAAGGAAGCACGCCGCCGGCAATTGATCGAGGCGACCATCGACGGCATCGCCCGCAAGGGCTTTGCCGATCTCAAGATCGCCGACATCGCTGCCGAGGCCGGGCTTTCGGTCGGCATCGTGAACTTCTATTTCAAGAGCAAGGACGCGCTGCTGATCGCAACCCTCAAGCATCTGGTCGAGGATTACGAGCAGCATGTGAGTCAGGTCCTGGCCCGTGCCGGGAAATCGGCGGCAGCGCAGATCGACGCCATGATCGAGGCGGATTTCGCCCGCACCCATGCCAACCGGAAACACGTCACGGTCTGGTACGCCTTCTGGGGCGAGACGCGCTGGCGGCCGGAATTCTCGAAGCTCTGCGCCGATCTCTCCACCGCCTTCCAGCAGAGCATGACCGAGGCGATGCAGCGCCTGATCGACGAGGGCGGCTACCGGGACATCGATGCCAGCCTGGTGGCGCGCGGTCTCAACGCCATGATCGACGGCCTCTGGCTCGACATGCTGATCAACCCCAAACAGACCGACCGCGAGACCGCCAAGGCCAGCGTCAGGGCGCTCCTCGCCGGCCTCTTTCCCAAGGAATTCGGGCCACGACGCAGCGCCAACGACGTCAGTGCCGCCTGAGTAACCACCCGACCCTCCATATCCTCACCAAGCTTCCGGAGCTGCCATGACCATCCCGCTTCCGCCCCGAGCCCGCGCCATCCAGGCGCGCGTCCGCGCCTTCGTCGACAAGGAGCTCATTCCCTGGGAGGTCCATGCCGAGATGCATGACGGGCTGGTGCCCGACGATGCGTGGGAAAGGATGAAGGCTGGCGCCAGGGAAGCGGGCCTCGACAACATGGACCTGCCGGAAGATTTCGGCGGGCGCGGCTATTCCAAGCTGGAACAGGCAGTGGCGCAGGAGCAGACCGGGCGCGTCACCAATGCGCTCGGCTGGTGTTCCAACAACCCGCAGCGCTGGATGCTGGAAGCCTGCTCGCCCTACCAGATCGAGACCTGGATCAAGCCGCTGATGACCGGTGCGCGGCACGAATGCTACGCCATCACGGAGGCCGAGGCCGGGTCCGACGTCGATGCGATCCAAGCCACCGCGCGGCAGGACGGCGATCACTACGTCCTCAACGGCGAGAAATGGCATGTGACCAGTGCCAATCTGTCCGATTTCATGTTCTTCCAGGCAAAGATCGTCGGCGGCCCCAACCAGGGCGCCCATGCCCTGTTCTTCGTGGATCACGCGACACCCGGGATCGAACTGGTGCGGACGCCCGCCTATACCCATAACTACCGGGCCCATCATCCGATCTACCGTTTCAACGATGTCCGGGTGCCCGTGGCCAACCGGATCGGCGCAGAGGGCGACGGCATGGGCTTCACCTATGCCTGGTTCCGCCACGAGCGGCTGATGATCGCGGCCCGCTGCTGCGGTGCCGCCGAGCGGCTGATCGAGGAGGCGACCGCCTTCGCCAAGAGCCGCATCGTCTTCGGCCAGCCGCTGGCCGAGCAGCAGGCGGTGCAGTTCATGCTGGCCGACAGCGCCACCGAGCTCTTCGCCGCGCGCCTCATCACCTACGAAACGGCGCGCGCCATCGACGCCAGCGTCGATCCCAGGGGCGCCGATCTGAAGACCGCCCATGGCCAATGCGCCATGGCCAAGCTTTATGCCAGCGAGATGGCCGGGCGCGTCGCCGACCGGGCGGTGCAGATATTCGGCGGGCGCGGCTATATGCGCGAGAACGTGGCCGAACGCTTCTTCCGCGAACTCCGGGTGGACCGCATCTGGGAAGGGGCAAGCGAAATCCAGCGCATCATCATTGCCAATGGCATCCTGAAGCGCGGGGTGCGGTCGCTGGTGGAATAGCCAGGTGCGAGGGCACGCTAGCCAGATCACCCCCAAACCATCTAGATTCCCGGAAACCGCCGATTTTGGCGGAGCGTCCCGGGGGTAAGAATGTCACAGGCCTTGTGGCGGGTGGTGCAGCCGATCCTGCCCGTCTTGATCGGCATTCTGCTGATCGAGGTGGCGCTGGGCATCCTGATGCCCCTCATCGGCATGCAACTGGCACGCTGGGGCAGTTCCAGCGTCATCATCGGCATCGCCGCTTCGGCCTATTTCATCGGCTTCCTGGCCGGCACCCTCAGCTGCCAGCGGATCATCCGTCGCGTTGGCCATATTCGTGCCTTCGGCGTATTCGTTGTACTGGCAGCAGATGCCACCATCCTGCATCTGGTCTTCCAGGATGCCTATTTCTGGATCGCCCTGCGCGCCATCGCCGGCTTTGCCCTGGCCGGTGGGTTCGTCGTCATCGAATCCTGGCTCAATGACAAGTCATCCGACGAAACCCGAAGCCGCATATTCGCGATCTATATCGTGGTCAGCTGGGGCGCCGCCGGGGTTTCGCCATTGATGCTCAATATCGACGATCCTTCAGGGACGCTGCTCTTCGCCCTCTGCGCCATCTGTCTCGCCAGTGCCATGATCCCTTTGGGCCTGACCAAGGTCGGCAACCCAAGTATGGGCGAGCATACACAGTTGAGCCTCGCGAAATTGTTCAGGATATCCCCGCTCGGGGTGGTTTGCTGCTTCAGTGCCGGTTTCCTAAATGCCGCCCTCTACGGCCTCCTGCCAGCCTATATCGAAGGCGTCGGCATGGGCGAGCAGGAACTGTCGATCCTCATACTGATCGGCACGGTGGCGATCCTGGTATCCCAGTTCCCCATCGGCCATGCCGCCGACAAGTATGGACGGCGACCGATCATCGTCGCGACGGTCGGTGCGTCGGCGATCCTCTGCTTCCTGATATATGCCACACCAAACCTCTCTTATCTGTTCCTGATCGGGTTCTTTCTCCTCCTCTCGGCATTCCAGTCACCGCTCTATGCCCTGGGTGTCGGCCAGACCAGCGATTATGTCGCCCGCGAAAATTTCGTGGCGGCCTCCGGCGGCCTGCTGTTCGCCTGGGGCCTCGGCGCCTCGATCGGACCATCCCTCGCCGGCATCGCCATGCGCGCCATGGAGCCCAGCGCCCTCTTTCTCTTCGAAGGCTGCGGCTACGCGTTGATCGGCGCCTTTGCCCTCTACCGCGTCACTCAGCGCAAGGCGAAGACGCCGGAAGAACAAGGAAACTTCGTGCCGATCCCAGCCGTGGCCAGCACCGCCGGTGCACCAGAGATGGACCCGCGCGCGCCCTATCCGAATGCCGAGAGCGATACGCAGGCCAGTTAGGGCGTCGTCACCAGCGGCAGTGCGCGGCGGAATTTCACTTCGCCGAGATCCGGGGCATCGAGTTCGCGGGCGTAGCGGTGGCCGGCATAGACGGCATAGGCGATGAAGCCGGGGGCGAGGCAATCGCCGATGCGGGTCACCGATTTGATGCCGGCGTCCTTCAGTTTTTCAGGAGATGCCATCAGGTCGTGATAAAGCGCTTCCTCGGGCAGCCGCGCCGTCACCGGCACGATGGCAGAAACTTCGAGATGTTGTGTCGTCTCGCCATAGGCCGAGGCGATTTCGGCAACACCGCCCTTCACGGCAACGAGATCGTGCTGGCAAATGACGCGAATGCCAAGCTCGCGCAGGCGCTTGTTGACGAAGACGACTTCGAGTGTGTTGGCCGTCCAGCTCGACGCCGTGTCGGCGCCCGTCACATAGATCACCTCGAGCCCGGATTTGACCAGACGCTCGGCCAGCACACCGGCCAAGTAGAAGAGATCGTCGTCATAGACCAGAACCGGGCCCTTCTCCGGCAGGCGGCCCGCCATGATGTCGCCCGGCGAGAACACAGTCGCCGTCTCGAAGCCAGGAATGGGAAAGGCGTGGGAGCGGCCGACCCCGTCCTTGCGCCAGGTGGAACCGGTTGCCAGCACCACGCGCTCGAAGCCCTGTTCCAGGATCTCGGCGGCACCCATGCGGCTGTCGAGATAGGTTTCGACATTGGCCATCTTGGCAATCTGGCCCAGGCGGTAATCGCGCACGCGACCCCAGGCCGAGAGGCCCGGCAGGCGCGATTCCAGA